>DATNFC010000303.1:0-2225 GCA_035606545.1 Candidatus Methylomirabilota bacterium | reverse complement strand
GTCCGGCGCGCTCACGTGCGCCTCGCCGCGCTGTGCGGGCAGAACAGGCGGTAGGCGCAATAGCCGCAGTTTCTCTGGTCGGGCCGCGGCGGGAAGCGTCCGGCGCGGATGCCGCCGGCGGCCTCGCGCACGCGCTCGCGTGCGCGCTCCAGGGACTCGGGCTCCACGACCGCCGACCCGGTGATGCCGGTGTCGACGAACTGCAGCTCCACGGCGGCAGGTTGGACCAGGCGCGACTCGACGTAGGCGAGCGCGTAGAGACCGAGCTGGCCCTCGCGCAGCGAGCGCCGCGCGCGCTCCTCCGCCTTCTCCTCCTCGCCGACCTCGGAGGTCTTGTAGTCCACGAGCACGATGCCGCCGGAACGCTCGTCGATGCGGTCCCAGCGCCCGACCACGACGTCGCCGTCCACCTTGAACTTGAACTCGGTCTCCACCGCCAGCGGCTGGACGCCCGAGGCCGCGTCGCGCTCGACGAACCGCCGCAGCGCGGAGCGCCCCTGCGCCAGCATGCGCTCCTCGTGCTCGCGGGTGATGAAGCCCTCGCTCGACCACGCCCGTTCGAACGCCTGCACCACGTCGTCGGCGTGGATCGGCAGCCCCTTGATGCGGTGCTGGTGCCAGATCTTGAGTGCGTGGTGGATCGCGGTGCCGTACGTGAACACGGGATCGCCGGCGAGCGGCACGTGGGCGACGTGCGCGTACATGTACTTGAGCGGGCAGGTGAGCCAGTCGTCGATCTGCGAGTGCGAGAGCACGAGCGGCTGGCCCTCGGGAACGGCGGCCACGGGAGCGGGCTCGGGCTCGGCGACCGGCGCGTGGCGGCGGATCGACTCCAGCGCCGTGGCCGCGCGCGCGCCCTTGGGCGGCTCGGGCAGGGCGAGCGCCTCGCGCACGAAGCGCGAGAGCTTGGTCGCGCGCGTGCCGCCGTAGTCCGCCGCGTGCGTCAGCACCAGGCGATCCTCCGCGCGCGTCATGCCCACATAGAAGAGCCGGCGCTCCTCCCGGTAGTGCTCCTCGAGAACATCCTCCGCGGGGCTCGCGAGCGACTGGGGTTTCAACTCGGGCGGGAACTCCAGTTCCTCGCCCTGGCGATAGGGCGGGAAGCGCTGCTCCACGAGGTCGACCATGAACACCACCGGGAACTCGAGTCCCTTCGCCCCGTGCGCGGTGAGCAGGCTCACCACGTCCTCGTCGGTCTCGATCTCCGCCGCCGCGGGGTCGTCGCCCATCTCGATCAGCAGGTCCAGGTGCTCGATGAACGCCGGCACGCGGTCCTCTTTCAACAGCGGGCCGACGCGCGTGGTGATGCCGAACAGCTTGTTCAGGTTCTGCACGCGCTCGAGCGCGGCGGCGGAGCCGGCGATGCCGTCGTCGGTGGTGAGCGCGCCGAGGAGCCCGCTCTCGGTGACGAACTGGTAGAGCACCTCGGACGTGGGCCGGCGCACGGCGGTGTCGCAGAGCGCGGCGTGCAATGAGGTCCAGCGCCGGATCGCCGCGCGCGTCGCCTCGCTCACCGCCTCGACCGCCGGGTCGCGCCCGGCGGCCGCGTCCTGGGCGATGCGGAGGAAGCCGCGGTTCGTGCGTTTGGCGCGCTGGCCGAGACGGGCGAGGTCCACCGAGTCGGCGGCGAACAGTGGATCGCCGAGCACCGGGTGCGACGCGCCGCCGTCCGGGTCGGCCACGGCGCGCAACGCGTTCAGGCACAGCAGCACCTCGGGCCGCGCGTAGAGGCCGCGCATGCCGACGCGGCGGAAGCGCACGCCACGCGCCTGAAGCGCCAGCGCGATCGGGTCGAGGTGAGTGTGCGCCCGCGCCAGCACCGCGAAGTCGGCGGCGCGCGCGATTCCCGTCTCGAGCGCGCCCGCGATCTCGCCCGCCACCCACTCCGCCTCGTCGCGACCGGTCGCGAACGCCCGGTGCTCGACGACACCGGCGAGCGGCGCGCGCGTCGCCGGGTCCACGCGCTGCGCCAGCAGCCGCTTGTCCCAGCCGCGCTGGTGCTCCATCCGCTGCGGGTTGTTGTACGAGATGAGGCGGTGCGCATCGTCGAGGATGCGCTGGCCCGAGCGGTGGTTGCGCTTCAGCAGCACCTGCTTCGCGTCCGGGTAGAGATCGAGGAACTGGAGGATGTTCTCGATCCGGGCGCCTCTGAAGCGATAGATGCTCTGGTCGTCGTCGCCGACCACGGTGAGGTTGCGGCGATCGCCGGCCAGCAGCCGCACCAG
>DATNFC010000302.1:0-6928 GCA_035606545.1 Candidatus Methylomirabilota bacterium | reverse complement strand
CTTTGCAGCCCCCGCCCTTCTCCCTCCCCCGTCCGGGCCCGCGCAACCCGTTCCTTGCGCGTGAAGGAGGTGGATCGTGACGCTCGCACTCCATGCCGCGGCGATGCCGCGGCGCATCCGAAGCATGTTCGCGCTCGGGTTCGCGGTCGGCGTCCTGTCGCCGGCTGCTGGCGCACAGCCCAGGCCCGAGGCGACACCGAACGCGCTCACGAACCCGTCCGCCGTCTACACCGTGCAGGCGACGAGCGAGCCCACGTACCTGAAGACGTTCACCGATCCGACGTTCGGCTCGAAGCTGATGCGCATCGCGCAGGATGCCGGCACGTCCACGTCGCCGGTCTCCGGCACCTGGGGCAGCGACACGCGCCACCATTACTCGAAGACCCAGCCGTGGAGCGCCGACGGCGCGCTCTACGTCCTCGAGAACCGCAGCGGCGGTTCGCCGTCGAACCTGGTCCTCGACGGGCACACGTTCGCGCCGCTGTTCGGCGTGCCCACGAGCGCCGGGCTCTGGGACTATCGCTGGCACCCGTCCCTGTCGCACGCACGCGAGATGATCAACGTCGGCAGCTCCGGGACGGAGCTGTCGTGGGTGAACGCATCGACCGGCCAGAAGACGCGCACGTGGACGCTGCCGTTCGCGGTCGACGGCTTCGGCCAGGGCGAGGGCAACGCCTCCAATGACGGGCGCTTCATCGCGCTCGGGAGCTCGTCGCGCATGTTCGTGGTCGACATGGATCCCCAGCTGCCGTACGCCCCCTACCCGAGCAAGCGCATCGGCCCGGCCGTGGACATCTCGTCGTGCGGGCTCTCGGGCTGCGCGATCGACTGGGTTTCGATCTCGGCCTCGGGCAAATACGCGGTGGTGAACTACGACGGCGACCATCCGCGGGTGTTCGACGTCAACCCGACCACGCTGGCGCTGTCGCCCCACGCCGAGGCGAGCGGGTCCCCGCGCTGCTCGGGCACCGCCGCCGCCGGCTTCGTCTACGACGTCGGTCATGCGGATCTCGCCATGAATCCGTTCGACAACCATGCCGACGTGATGATCGGACAGGAACACTGCGGCAACCACGGCAAGACCATCGGCGGGAAGGCGGTCGGGTACGTCGTCATGGTGCGGCTCTCGGACGGTGCGATCACGTCGCTCACGAGCCCGGACAACGAGGCGTACCCCCATCACGTCTCGACCCGCAACATCCTCCAGCCCGGCTGGGCGATCGTGAGCCACTACAAGTCGTCCGGCACGCGGTTCAGCGACGAGATCATGGCGGTGAAGATGGACGGCAGCCTCGCGTGCAACCGCTACATGCACTCGCACTCGGCGTTCAGCGGCTGCTATCGCTGCGAGGTGCACCCGGTGGCGTCGCCGGACGGCAGCATGATCGCGTTCGCGAGCAACTGGGCGCAGGACTGCGGCACGGGCTGCGGCTCGTCGAGCGTCATCAAGGACTACGTGATCATGGCCGGCGGCCAGGTGACGACCGACGCCGGCGATGGGCCGCGGCCGGCCGCCTCGGGCCTGGCACTAGCGCGCATCTGGCCGAATCCCTCGAGCCTGCCGCTGCGCGTCACGTTCGCGCTGCCCGCGAGCGGACCGGCGAGCCTCGAGCTCGTGGACGTGGCCGGCCGCAGCGTGCTCGCCCAGGAGCTGGGCGCACCCGGTGCCGGGCTCCACGACGCCACGTTCGGCACCGGCGCGTCGCTGCGGCCCGGCACCTACTGGCTGCGACTGAGCCAGGGCGACGGGCACACGGCGTCGCGCGTCGTGATCCTGGAATGACGGGTTGTGCCCCCTCTCATCACGCTCGCCCTTCATCGTCGGCCTCGGTTTCGACAACTGAACGCCGCATGACGTTCGCCACGTCGGCCGCTTCACGCTCGATCCCCTCGCGCCAGTAGTAGACGCACTGGCAAGACAGGAACGCTCCGAGCGCGAGCGCGCCTGTCTCGAGACACCATGCCGGCACCGGCTGGCCCACCACGCGTTCGAGGCCGTAGGCCACGGCTGCGATCGGCAGCGACAGCGCCACCGTGCGCGCGGCCTTGAGCGGCCTCAGCCGCCGGTGCCAGCGCGCGAGCGCGCTGGGACGGAACGGGAGCGCGGCCTGCCCCGGGTCCGGCATGTCCCCGCCCTGGCGCACGTGCTTGAGCAGGACCACGGCCGCGAGGTGCTGGTTCTCGTCGACCGCGCCGCCCAGCAGCATCGCGGCGAAGCCGGCCACGATCACGTCCGTCGAGCCCATGAACTGGTATTCGTGCCAGGCGATCGCGAGCAGCAGCAACGGCTCCAGCAGCCGATGGTGCAGCCGGTCGAGCAAGATGCCGCGCAGCGACGGGTGGCCGCGCAGGCGCGCCACCTCGCCGTCCACCTTGTCGAGCAGGAACCCGAGGTACGCGAACGCGAAGCCGGCGGCGTTGGCCCAGGCCGAGACCGAGGCCAGGCACAGTGCCGCGGCCAGCGTCGAACCCATCATCAGCAGCGACACGTGGTCGGCTTCGAGCCCGATGCCGAGCGCCGCACGGGTGAGGTGGATGGAGAGCCCGCGGTGGACGCGATACCAGGCCGGGTCGCGATGCTTCCCGGCCTGCGCCACCATGCGGAGTTCGGCGATCGTGCGCATCATTCCCCCTCGAGGTCAGTTCTTGAGCGTGCCCAGCGGTCGCAACCGCGCGACGCGCATCAACGTGCCGCGCCGCTCGTAGCCGTCGAGCACGCGCTCGACCGGCAGCGCCGAGCGCACCGGCACGATCTCCACCGCGCGCATGGCCGACGATCCGTCGTCCTTGCCGCCCACGCCGCGCGCCAGCGTCACCCGCAGCGTGGCGTCACGTGAGGCGCTGAGGCGGTGTTCGTGCCGGTGCGCCTCGATCAGCTGGCCCACACCGTGGTCGTACGAGTGCAGCTCGGCCGCGCCACCGGCGCGGCCGATGGCGAGGTACGAGGGCACGTCGTGCGCGCCGGCGATGAACGCGGGGCGATCGGGCCGCCAGCGGCAGGCGTTGTGCCGCGCGACCCACACCGCGCCGTCGTCGCGCTGCTCCTCGTCGAGCGAGTTGTGCGGGATGTCGCACAGCAGCCGCGCCGAGGCCGGGGGCCGGAACGCCTCGCGCAGCGCGTCGCGGATCGCGGCAACCGTGGCGAGGCGGTAGGCGTAGCCGACGTTCACCGCCATCGCCAGCGCCTGGCGGAAGTGCAGGCCCTCCTCCGACTCGGGCGCGAGCGCCGTGATGCCGTTGCGCCGGAACAGGGTCGCCCACGTCCGCGCCGGGTGGCGCCGGATCCGGCCCATGTGAAAGCCCAGCTTGCCGAGGAGGAACCACGGCACCCGCGGGCCCTTCAACGCCTTCCGCCGGCTATAGAAGTGGAGCAGCGTGCCCGAGAACGGACCCGGCCCGAGGTGGTAGGTCACCACCACGCGGCCGGTCCCGAGTCCCCAGCGCGCCGCCGTGTGCCCGTCCGCGATCGCCTCCACCACCTGCACCTCGAGGAAGTGGTTGCCGCCGAAGTTGAGCCCCATCTCGCAGCGGCCGGCGGGCGTGTGGCGCAGCAGTGCCGGGACCACGTGCGCGAGCATGCAGCCGGCGCCAGGCACCTCGACGCGACCGCCCGATTCCATGGCCTCGAGCACGCGCGGATCGAGCCCGTAGCGCTCGAGCACCGCGGCACCGCCGGCGAACGCCGCGCGCGCCAGGTCGGGCGCCGACAGGCTGTACTTGTTGCGCGCCAGCACGTGCGACGCCGCGTGTGCATTGATGCGGCGGAAGAAGTTCGCGAGCAGGTCGTGCGTGATGTCCCGGGCTGTGAGATCGGTGACCACAACGCCCATGCCGTCGTTGATCGCGACCGACGTGAACTCGGGCACGAGCGCGCCGCGCGTGACCACGGCGAGGCTCGAGGGCACCTCGGCGTTCTCCTTGTGATGGAGATCGGGCAGCGCCAGCACGTGCTCCACGAACGGCCGCTCCGCGATCGCCTCGAGCGATGCGCGCAGCGGCGCCGAGGGGCCGCGGTCGCACGACAGGACGGTGAGTCGCTCGCTCCCCGGGCGCAGGCCCGACGTGCGTTCCATCACGAGGCTCATGTGCGTCCTCCCCCAGCTCGCGGTGCGACCGGGTGGGTCAGGGACTCCGGTGCGTGGCGGGGGCGGAACGTCGCCGCGACCCGCCGCCCCAGCTCGAGGTCCGCGGTGCGCAGCGCGCCGGAGCGCCACAGCAGCAGCGCGTACGCGAACGCGCCACCGGCCGCGGCGAGCCAGGGGCCCGCCCGGTGCAGCAGCGCGATCACCGCCGCCATGCCGGCGGCCGCCACGAACGGTCGCGCGCCGTCGCGCGCGAGCGTGCGCAGGTCCACGGCGCCGCGCAGCGCGCGCAGGCAGCACACGGAGATGAACGCCTCGGCGGTGAGGTACGCGGCGCAGGCGCCCAGCGCGCCGAACCGCGGCACGAGCAGCGCCCCGATGCCGGCGTTCACGGCCAGGCCCCACGCCACGGCCTTCAGGTAATCCGCCTGGCGATCGAGCGCGGTGAGCGTGTAGCGCGCCAAGAGGTTGAAGAAGATGAGCGCGAGCCCGCCGCTCATGGCACGGAGCGCACCCGCTGCGGGCGCGAAGTCGCGGCCGTGGAACAGCAGCGCGATCACCGGGCCCGCGAGCAACGCGAGCGCGACCGTGAGCGGCAACGCGACCATGAGCTGCACGCGGAACGTATGGCGCAGCGCGGTGCGAACGGCGTCGGCGTCGCCGTGCGCCTGCCGCGCCAGCGCCGGGAACAACGCCAGCCCGAGCGCCGAGGCGACGAAGCCCAGCGGCTGCGACAGCAGGTAGGCGATGTTGAAGTGGGCGATCTCGCTCGAGCTCGAGAACGCCTTGAGCAGCAGCACGCCGACGCGGCCGTAGACCACGGCGACGAACATCGCGAGGCCGAACGGCACGCCCTGCGCCAGCAGCGCGGCCCAGCGCTCGCGCGCCGGCGCGAAGCGCGGTCCGCGCCCACCCCGCACCGCGAGCACCCAGCCGACGACGCTGCGCACCGCGTACGCCGCCGGGGCGGCCGCGAGCAGCGGCACGAGCCCCGCATGGAGCACCACGCCGAGCGCGAGCAGCGCGATCCACACCAGCTGGCTCGAGAGCAGCAGCACGCCCTCCAGGTCCAGGCGCTCGCGCGCGCGCACCGACCACACCGAGGGGTCCTGACTGAAATCGAGGAATGCGGCCACGACCACGACCGCGAGCGGCGTCCACTGGGCGTGGTCGAGCATCGCGCCCGAGGTCGAGAGCAGCGCCGTGAACAGGGCGACGGAGACCACGAGCTTGATCAGGATCGCGTCGCCGAGCAGTACCCTGGCCCGCGACGGGCTGCGCGCCATCTCGCGCGTGGCGACGATGCCGACGCCGGCATCGCTCAGCGACGACAGGATGGGGATGAGCGAGTAGTAGAACGCGTACGTGCCGTAGCCGGCCGCCGAGAGCCCGCGGCCGAGCAGCGCCAGGCCCGCGACGTTGATGAGCGCGCTCCCGATCTGGGCGGCGAGCCGGAACGAGAAGTTCCTGCCCACCGTGACCGCACCCTGCGCCGGCGCGGGTGACGCGGAGGGCGCGACTTCACCGTTGCTCGTCGCGCGCGGGACACGCGCGCCGAGTGCTTCTCGATAGGTTCGCTCCAGGGCGTCGATGACCGTGCGCTCGTCGAACTCGGCGATCGCCCGGGCACGCGCCCGCCGGCCCATCGACCGGCGCGCACGCGGGTGACCGATCAGGAACTCGAGCGCTTCCGCGAGCGCCGCCGCGTCGTCGGCGGGCACGAGCAGTCCGGTCTCGCCGTGGCGCACCACCTCGCGCGTCCCCGGGACGTCGGTGGCCACCACCGGCAGCCCGGCCGCCATGGCCTCGACCGCGGCGCGCGGGATGCCCTCTCGCAACGACACCAGCGTCGCGATGTCGGTGGCGGCGAGTACCCGCTCCACGTCCTCGCGCCGGCCGAGGAAGTCGACGATGCGGGTGAGGCCCAGCTCCTCGCGGCGGGCTTCGAGCGCGCCGCGCAGCGGGCCCTCGCCCACGAGCCGGAGCCGGAACCGCACGCCGCGCCGGTGCAGCGCCGCAGCAGCCTCGAGCAGCAGCTCGTGGTTCTTGACCGGCTCGAAGCGCGCGACGCACGTGATCGTCGCGCCGCCGCGGGTCCAGCGCCGCGCCGGCACGAAGCGCCGGACGTCGATGCCGTTGCCGATCCAGCGCCGGCGCCCGCCCGGACCGATCCGGTAGGCGTGAGCGAGTCCCAGCTCCTCACGGTTCTGCGTCAGCAGCACGTCCGTGAGCCGGCCGCACCAGCGCTCCACCTCGAGCGCCGCCCGGCGCCCGAGCCGCGATCGCGGCTCATGGAAGTAGAAGCCATGCACGGTATGGATCACGACCGGCACGCTCGCGAGCCGGGCGGCGAGCCGACCGATGACGCCGGGGACCGAGCAGTGCGTGTGCACCAGGTCCACGCGCTCGCGCACGAGGTACGCCGTGAGCTGCGCCAGCGCCGTCGCGAGCCGGACCGGGTCGAGGCGGCGCGGCAGCGACACCGTGTGCACCGGGATGCCCGCGCGGCGGAGTCCGGCGACGTGCGCGCCGTCCATGCACACGATGCGGTTGTCGAACCCGTTCGCGCGCATGGCCAGCACGCGGTCGCGAAGCAGGGCGTCCGCAGAGGAGCTCAGGTTGATGACGTCGACGATGCGATAGGTCCCGGGGCTCACGCCGGCGCTCCGTCGGGCGCCGCGGCGGTGCGGGAAGCGGGCCTGCCCGGGAAGCGTGTGCCTGGCGTCGCGGGCTCGCGCGCGCCGCTCGCGACCGCCTCCGGAGCGGTCGCCGCCCACATCCAGGCCACGAACCACCACAGGTGGCGGAAGTGGAGCTGCTCGATGACCGTGGACTGGACGAGCAGC
>DATNFC010000301.1:0-6478 GCA_035606545.1 Candidatus Methylomirabilota bacterium | reverse complement strand
CTTCAGGAACTCGGCGTACTCCTCGAAGCCCTCGGTGCGCTGGCCGATGAACTCGCGGTCCTGCAGCCCCTCCTCCACGATCACCGCCGCCATCGAGTGGAACATGGCGACGTTCGCGCCGGGCGTGATCGGCAGGTGGAGGTCGGCGATCTGCGCCAGGCCCACCTTGCGCGGGTCGATCACGATCAGCTTGGCTCCGCGGCGAACGGCCTTCCGCAGCCGCGCGCCCACGACGGGGTGCGCCTCGAGCGCGTTGCTGCCGGAGATGATGATGGTCTTCGTGTAGTCGATGTCCTCGAACGCGCCGGTGGCGGCGCCGGTGCCGAACGCCACGCGCATCGCGGCCGCCGTGGGCGCGTGGCAGACGCGCGCGCAGCAGTCGATGTTGTGCGTGCCGAGACCCGCGCGCACGAACTTCTGCGCGACGTAGTTCTCCTCATTGGTACCGCGCGCGCTCGAGAGCACCATGATCTTGTCGGCACCGCGCTCCTTCACCGTCTTCGCCATGGTGTCGGCGATGTGCTGGAGCGCCTCGTCCCAGGTCACGCGCTTCCAGTCCTGGCCGCGCTCGCGGATCAGCGGGTAGCGTGCGCGCGCGTCGCTCTGGACGAAGCCCCACGCGTAGCGGCCCTTCACGCAGGTGTGGCCGAGGTTCGACCGGCCCTCGGGCGACGGCGAGATCTGCACCAGCTGGCCGTCCTTGGTACCCGCCATGATCTCGCAGCCCACGCCGCAGTAGCTGCACACGGTCTTGGTCCACTCGGTGGGCCGGCCTTTCTCGAGCACGCTGCGGTCGAGGATCGCACCGGTCGGGCAGACGTCGGCGCACGCGCCGCAGGAGACGCACGAGCTCTCGAGCATCGACGGACCGTCGGGGTGCACCCACGTGCGCCAGCCGCGCTGGGCGACCTTCCACACCGACTCGCCCTGGATCTCGTCGCACACGCGCACGCAGCGCATGCACGCGATGCACTGGTTCATGTCCACGTGCAGGTAGGGATGCGAGTCGTCCACGAGTGTGGGATCGGGGACGTGGCCGTTCGTGGAGACGCCGTACTGGTTCAAGAGCGAGTGGAACGTGGCCGTGGGGTCGTGCTCCACCGCCACGCCCGGGTAGCGGTGCGCGTGCATCTCGAGCACGAACTTGCGCGCCTCGTGGAGCTTCGCGTCCTCGGTCACGATGGCCATGCCATCGGCGAGCGCCGTGACGCAGGCGGCCACCGGCGTGCCGCGGCCTTCCAGGCTGACGAGGCACACGCGGCAGGCGCCGACATTGGAGAGCCGGTCGTGCTGGCAGATGGTCGGCACGTCGGCGCCCGCGGCCCGCACGGCGTCGAGGATGGTGGCGCCGTCGCTCTCGATGGGGCGGCCATCCACGGTCACGCGCTTCATGTCTCGTCTCCCGGGAGGGGGTCACCCGTCGGGCCGTCCCTGTCGTCCCTGATGGGTCCCGGCCGAGCGGGCGGGGCCGCGTCCCCGGTGAGGGGCGGGCGGCACCTGGTTGCCCATTGTAGATGAATTATCGGCCCGGGGAAGCGTTCCCTCGCAGGGGGACTCGGCCCAGCGAGCCGCATCCGGCACGGCGGGAAGCGCTTCGGTCCACCCGGCCTGACCCGCCCGTGACGCGCTGCTAGAGTCCCTCCTCGCCAACCCCACATCGTGTTCGAAGCCCGTAGGGAGGTTCCCCGATGCGCTCCCGCCCCGCCCGCCGTGTCCTGCTTGCTGCGCTGTTCACGGCCATTCCGTCGATCGCATTCGCCGCGTTCTCGCCCGCGCCGCCGCCGACGCGCGCCGCCGTCGTCACCGACACGCTGCACGGCGTGCCGATCGCGGATCCCTATCGCTGGCTCGAGGACAAGGATGCACCCGAGACCCGGAGCTGGGTGAAGGCGCAGATGGCGTACACGATGGACCAGCTCGGCAAGGTGGCCGGCCGCGACCAGGTGGTGGCCTCGCTCGCCAAGTTCACCCGCGTGGACGCACGCACGATTCCCGCCGTGCGCGGCAAGCGGCTGTTCTTCACCACGCGCAAGGCCGACCAGCAGCAGTCCGTGCTCGTGATGCGGGAGTCGAGCGACGGCCCGGACGTGGTGCTCGTGGACCCGAATCCCATGTCGCCCGACCACACCACGAGCGTCACGCTCGTCAACACGTCGATCGACGGCAAGATGATCGTCTACGGCATCCGCAAGGGCGGCGAGGACGAGATCGAGCTGCATGTCTACGACGTCGAGAAGAAGGCCGAGGTCGCGGGCGGGCTGCCCAAGGGGCGCTACTTCGGCGTCGCGCTCGACAAGCAGAACAAGGGCTTCTGGTACTCGCGCTGGGCCCCGGAGGGCTCGCGCATCCGCTACCACCGGCTCGCCGACGACGCGTCGAAGGACGCGCTCGTTTACGGCGACGGCCTCGGGCCCACCGAGATCCCGGCCGCGAGCTTGAGCGACAACGGCCGCTGGCTCCTGATCGGCGTGTTCGTGGGCTCCTCGGGCGACGACACGCGGTACTACATCAAGAACGTGGAGACGAACGGCCCCATCGTCACCATCGCGGACACGCTCCACAACTCGATCAACGTCGACATGGCCGACGACCAGCTGGTGATCGAGACCAACTGGAAGGCCCCGCACCACCGCGTGCTCGCCGCCGATCCGAAGAAGCCGCAGGTGCAGTTCTGGAAGGAGATCGTGCCCGAGTCTCCGGACGCGACGATCGAGAACTTCTCGCTCGCTGGTGGCAAGCTCTACCTGACCGTGCTGCAGAACGTGGCGTCCAAGCTGCGCGTCTACTCGCTCGACGGCACCGCCGGCGGCGAGGTGCCGCTGCCCGGCATCGGCACGATCGGCAGCAACCAGGGCGGCAGCGGCGGCATGTACGGCGAGTGGGCCGGCAAGGAGGGCTACTTCCAGTTCTCCTCGTTCAACCGCCCGCCCACGATCTACCGCTACGACTTCACCACCGGCAATGCCGGGTCGTGGTGGTCGTCGTCCGCGCCGTTCAAGGCCGACGACTACGAAGTGCGCCAGTTCACGATCCGCAGCACGAACGACGCGCGCGTGCCGTTCTTCGTCGTGTCACGGAAGGGCACGCCGGTCGACGGCTCGAACAAGGTACTGATGGGCGGCTACGGCGGCTTCAACGTCAGCATCACGCCCTCGTTCTCCCCGTTCATCGCCGCGTGGCTCGACTTGGGCGGCGTCTACGTGTCCACGAACCTGCGTGGCGGCTCCGAGTTCGGCGAGGCCTGGCACAAGGACGGCATGCTCGCGAACAAGCAGCACGTGTTCGACGACTTCCTGCAGATCACGCAGTGGGTGCTCACGCATGGCTACTGCAAGCGCGAGGGCCTGGGCATCAACGGCGGCAGCAACGGCGGCCTGCTGGTGGGTGCGGCGATGACGCAGCGGCCCGACCTCTACGGCGCCGTGCTCTGCCAGGTGCCGCTGCTCGACATGCTGCGCTACGACCGCTTCCTGGTCGCCAAGTTCTGGGTGCCCGAATACGGCTCGGCGACGAACGCCGAGCAGTTCGACTGGCTGCGCGCCTACTCGCCCTACCAGCGCGTGAAGACGGGCGTGAAGTACCCGTCGGTGATGTTCGTCACCGGCGACTCGGACACGCGCGTCGATCCGCTGCACGCGCGGAAGATGGCGGCGCTCATGCAGTCGCTCGGTGGCGACAACCCGGTGCTGCTGCACTATGACGTCTCCAGCGGCCATGCCGGCGGCAAGAGTGTCGACAAGAGCATCGAGGACAACGCGGATCTGCTGCAGTTCCTGAGGTGGCGGCTGGGCATGGTGCCGCCGACGCCGTGACGGGGCGGCGGGGATGGACGAATTGCGAATCCGACCAGGCCAACGCGAGGCTCTGCCTCACGCGATGACCTGACGAGCCGGCTGCTTCCCGCGGCCCGCCGGCGCTCAGGCCCGGCAGGCCGCCGCCGCTTGCGTTGCCGCACACGCCGGCGCGATGCTTCGCTCCATGCGCTGGTCCCGCCGATCATTCGTCCGCACCTCGCTCGCCGGCGCTACCGGGCTCTTCACCCCCGGCGGCCTCGACCTGGCGCTCGCCGCCATCTCGACCGGCCCGCGGCTCGCCGCAGAGGGCTATGGCGCGCTCGTGCCCGATCCGGACGGGCTCCTCGACCTGCCTGCGGGTTTTCGTTATCAACTGCTCTCGCCGGGGCTCACCGAGAAAGACCGCGCCTCCGACGCGCGATTCGACTCGCAGCTGAGTGATGGATCGCCGACGCCGGGACTGCACGACGGCATGGCCGCGTTCGCAGGTCCCGATGGACACACCCTCCTCGTGCGCAACCACGAGTTGGACACGAGCGACGGCCCGAAGGTGGACGCTCGTCGCGAGCGACCGTACGACCCGATGACGGGCGGCGGCACGACCACGTTGTGGGTCGACCCGGAGCGCCGGCTCGTCCGGTCGTTCGCGAGCCTCTCGGGCACGCTCCGCAACTGCGCGGGCGGCGCAACGCCTTGGGGCTCATGGCTGTCTGCGGAAGAGACGAACCTCATGCCGGGACCGGAGGACGCCGTCAACGCCGACCTCACCCCCAGCGTGAGCAAGCCGCACGGCTACATCTTCGAGGTGGACTCGCGCGGCGAAGGGCTCGTGGAGCCCATCCCACTCAAGTCGATGGGCCGCTTCCGGCACGAGGCCGTGGCGGTGGACCCGGCGACCGGGTACGCCTACCTGAGCGAGGACCTGAGCGACGGATTGCTCTACCGCTTCCGGCCCGAGGCCGTGCGTCGCGGCACCAAGCCATCCGCTTTGCGGGTGGGCGATTACGCGCGCGGTGGCGTGCTCGAGGCGCTGAGCGTGAAAGGCCGCGCGAAGCTGAAGACCCAGAACTGGGAGCTTCCCCACGCGATCCGGCTGGGAGAGTCGCTCTCGATCGAGTGGGTGCGCATCGAGGACCCCGACCCGGAGATGGATCTCATCCGATCGCCCGGCGAAAAGAAAGCCACGAGTGCCGCCCCAAGCTCCACGCGGGCACAGGGTTTCGCGCAGGGCTGCGCGCAGTTCGCGCGCACCGAGGGAGTCGTGTATGCGAACTCAGGTGTCTACGTGTGTTGTACCAGCGGCGGCCCGAGCAAACTCGGCCAGGTGTTCCGCATCGACCTGCGGCAGCAGCGGTTGTCGCTCGTGGTGCAGCCCGACGATCACTCGTTGCTCGACGGCCCCGACAACATCTGCGCCGCGCCGTGGGGCGACCTCGTCGTATGTGAGGACAATCTCTCGAAACGCGAAAACTTCGTTGTCGGTGTGACGCCACAGGGTCGTTGCTATCGCATCGCGCGCAACGCGCATCCCTGGAAACGCGAGTTCGCCGGCGCATGTTTTTCTCCCGATGGGAGCACGCTGTTCGTGAACGTCCAGAACCCCGGACTCACGTTCGCGGTCTGGGGACCTTGGAAATCTCGCCGCGCGTGAGTGTTCGCTTGCGACCGCGATTCGCGCGCACAAAAACTGTCCAGCGCAAATTTCACCGCGACTTGTCGGGAGAATTTTTCGCTTGTGGCAGTGCACGCCGAGATGGGATAACCCAACCTCGCCGTCGAAGGCAGGCCGCCCCCATGCTCTTCACGGTTCTGTATCGCATCCAACCCACGACAACATCGCGCCGCACGTTCTCTTCTCGCTCCTGTTCCTCCAGTCCAGCCGGGCCGACCTGACGCAGTGGCGTTGCTCAGCCCCGGAGGCCACCCCGGCCGGACACAAAGCTGAAGCTGGGTCTTTCCCAATGCTTCGCGGACCAGGGAGGTCCACATGTCGCCATTCGTGTCCACGGAGAAGTCCGCTCCCACCGCCAACGCACCGACGCTCGCAGGGATCCACGTCAACAGGCGCTTCACGAGTCCCGGACGTCATCCGTTCGAGGACGTGAGGTGGGAGCGCCGCAAGACCGTCATCTCGAATCCAGACGGCTCGACCGTCTTCGCCATGGAAGGCATCGAGGTGCCCGCGGAGTGGTCGCAGCTCGCCACGGACATCGTGGTCAGCAAGTACTTCCGCAAGGCCGGCGTGCCCGGCACGCCCGGCCACGAGATCAGCGTGCGCCAGGTGGTGCACCGGCTCGCGCACACGATCCGTAACGCCGGCGAGCTGCAGGGCGGCTACTTCGCAACGCCCGAGGACGCGGAAGCGTTCGAGGCTGAGCTGGCGTACATGCTCGTGCACCAGATCGGCGCGTTCAATTCGCCGGTGTGGTTCAACTGCGGCCTCTACCACGAGTACGGCATCGGCGGCTCGGGCGGCAGCTTCGCCGTGAACGAAACCACGAACGCCGTGCAGATGACGACCGATTCGTATTCACGCCCGCAGGTGTCGGCGTGCTTCATCCAGTCGGTCGGCGACGATCTGATGAGCATCTTCGACCTGGTGAAGAACGAGGCGCGGCTGTTCAAGTACGGCTCGGGCACGGGCACGAACTTCAGCAAGCTGCGCGGGCGCCAGGAGAAGCTCT
>DATNFC010000300.1:0-3906 GCA_035606545.1 Candidatus Methylomirabilota bacterium | reverse complement strand
CAGCGCCATGCCGACGCAGGCGAGGAACACGACCGCGAAGTAGGCCACGGCCACCGCCCACACCGAGCGCACGCCGTTCGGGTTCGCGAGCCAGTCGGCGCGCACGCGCTGCCCGACGCGGTGCGCATAGCGCAGCATCGCGGGGAGCGCGAAGCGCTCGCGTCGCAGCTCGACGAGATATTCCTCGATGAACATGGCTCGGCCTCTGGGGGATCGGAGGCGGCGAGTCTACGGGCCGAACGGCACGCTCGCCAGCGCGCCGGCACCCGCGCTGTAGGACCCGGTACGAGCGCGGTACACGGGTTACGGACTGGCTCGAATGTGGGGTCGGGGATAACCTTTGGCGCAGTGCCGGGCGTTCGGGAGATGGGAGTCTCACAATGACGCGGTCCGTTCGCATGCTGGCACTCGCCGCCGCGGCGCTCGTTGTCTCACCGCGCGCGGCTGACCCGGGCTTCCCGTCCGCTCCCACCGAGCCACTCGCCGCGTTCGCGTCGCGCCAGGTCTGGGACGGAGACGGCGGCGAGACGATCACGCGCGCGGGTCTCCCCATGCACGCGGTGCACGTGATGTCGCCGCGCGGTCGCCGGGTCGTGTTCGCGGCGAAGGTCCCCGGACCGTGCGTATGGGATGCGGAGATCTCACCGGCCACGTCGTCGATCGCCTACAGGACCGGCTCGGGAGACAACTGCCTCACACCCGAGGTCGTCGTGGCGGATATCGCCGGCCGCCCGATCGAACGTTTCCCCGGGGCGATGTCGCACGCGTGGAGTCCGGACGGACGCTGGCTCGCGCTGCTCTACGCGCACTACGACGCCAACTGGAATCGGGTGATCGATCGGCTGGGGATCTGGCGCGTCGCCGGGCGCAGGCTGCGCCACTATCCGCAGCGCCCGGAGGAGATCTGCTGGGGCGGTGCGGATTCGCTGTTCCTGGGCTACGCCGATCGCGTCGAGCTGTTTGACCCCGTGTGGGGACTCGCGACGCGCGCGGCGCATCGCGGCGCCGATGTCTCGCCCGATGGCCGCTACGCCATCCGTCGCGACCCGCCGGGCCGGGGCTGGTTCAGCCTGACCGAGAGCGCGACCGGCGATGAGCTGTGCGGCTGCGTGGCGCGGAACGCGGGGGTCGATCTGGGCACGCGCTCCGAGAGCCCGGCCCCGTTCGTGGCCTGGGTGCGCGCGCCGGGCGCGGGACACCTGCTCTGGGTCTCCGGCATGCCTGGCTACACGAGCCCGCCCGGCCAGCCGCGCGCGCGCACGGTGGTCGTGGAAGTGCGGACATGGGAGGTCGTGCAGTCGTTCCCCGGCAAAGCTGTAGCCACGACGACCGACCCGAGAACCGTGGTCGTGCTCCGCGGCGACAGCCTGGCGCTGGTGACGCTGGACGCCGTGCGCGAGCCCGTGGCTTCCGCGCAACGCGTCCGCATCCGCGTCGGTGTGCAGCAATGGGGAAGCCTGCCCGAGTATCGGTCCCCCGAAGCCGTATGGACCCACGATGTCGGGGAGGGCGAATGGCTCCCCGACCACACCGCGTTCGCTGGCGCGTGCACCGCGTTCTTCCGCGTCGAGCGCATTCTCGACGCCAGCCGTGCGGTCGTGCGGCTCGCCGACCGGAGACTGTCGGCGCCCGGCGACACGGTCGTGGTCACGCGCGAGCCCACCACGCTGCACACGAACTCGGTGGACGGTGGCTACGACGTGTCGCTGACGCTCGTTCGCTAGGCCCCGTTGAGAACGCCACGCGAGGGCCGCGTGGCGTTCTCAAACCCAGCTCAGGCTATCGTCGATCGCTCTCCGCGGCGCTCCCGCGCACGGCCGCCTGCGCCGCCGCCAGCTTGGCGATGGGCACGCGGAACGGCGAGCAGGAGACGTAGTCGAGCCCGATCCTGTGGCAGAACTCCACGCTCGCCGGGTCGCCGCCGTGCTCGCCGCAGATGCCCAGCTTCAACTTGCTGCGCTGCTTGCGGCCGCTCTTCGCCGCCATGTCCATGAGCGCGCCCACGCCCTCCTGGTCGAGCGACACGAACGGGTCGCCGGCGAGCACGCGCTTCTCCACGTACTCGGGCAGGAACTTGCCCGCGTCGTCACGCGAGTAGCCGAACGCCATCTGCGTCAGGTCGTTCGTGCCGAACGAGAAGAACTCCGCCTCGCGCGCGATCGCGCCCGCGGTCACCGCGGCGCGCGGCACCTCGATCATGGTGCCGACCAGGTAGTTCAGCTTCACGCCCTTCTTCGCCATGGTCTCCTCGGCGACGCGGCGCACGATCGCGGCCTGGTGGGCCAGCTCCTGCACCGTGCCCACGAGCGGGATCATCACCTCGGGGACCGCGATGCCGCCCTTCTCCGTGACCTCGCACGCCGCCTCGAAGATGGCGCGTGCCTGCATCTCGGTGATCGCCGGGTAGGTGATGCCCAGCCGGCAGCCGCGGTGGCCCAGCATCGGATTGAACTCGTGCAGCTCCTCGACGCGGTGGAGCAGCTCCGGCATGCCCTTCTTCAACTGGGCCACGGTGAGCCGGTAGCGCTTCGCCATGTCCTTCTTCTGCGCCGCGGTCGCGTGCGCGAGCCGCGCGATGTCCACCATCAGCTCTTCGCGTTTGGGCAGGAACTCGTGCAGCGGCGGATCCAGCGTGCGGATCGTGACCGGGTGGCCGCCCATGGCCTGGAACAGGCCGCGGAAGTCGGCGCGCTGGAACGGCAGCAGCTTGGCGAGCGAGCCGGTGTAGTCCTTGAGCGGTACGGCCAGCTCCTTCTTGAGCGCCGCGATCTCGGTCTTGAGTGCCTTCGCCTCGACACCCGAGGCGCCTGCGAGTGCTTTCTGCTTCGCCTCGAGCCTGACCGTGAGCGCCTTCACGCGTGGTGCGGCCATGATCATGCGCACCACGTGCGGCAGCCGCTCTTCGGCGAAGAACATGTGCTCGGTGCGGCAGAGGCCGATGCCCTCGGCGCCGAACTCGCGCGCCTTGATGGCATCGCGCGGGATGTCGGCGTTCGCGCGCACGCCGAGCTTGCGGTGCCGGTCGACGATGGCCATGAACGCCCCGAACTCGCCCGACACCGTGGCCTCGATCGTGGGCACCGCGCCCTGGAGCACGCGGCCGGTCGAGCCGTCGAGCGTGATCCAGTCGCCCTCCTTCACCGTGATGCCGTCCACGGTGAGCTTGCGGCCGTGCTCGTCCACGCGAATGGCGGCGGCGCCGGAGACGCACGGCTTGCCCATGCCGCGCGCCACCACCGCTGCGTGCGAGGTCATGCCGCCGGTGGCGGTGAGGATGCCCTGCGCCGCGTCCATGCCATGGATGTCGTCGGGCGTCGTCTCCTTGCGGACGAGGATCACCTTGTGCTTCTTCGCCCCACGCTCGGCGGCGGTGTCGGCGTCGAACACCGCCACGCCCACCGCGGCGCCGGGCGACGCGGCCAGCCCGGTCGCGAGCAGCCTCGCCTTCGCCTTCGGGTCGAGTCGCGGGTGGAGCAGGTGGTCGAGCGAAGCCGGCTCGACCCGCAGGATCGCCTCCTGCTCGGTGATGAGCCCCTCGCCCACCATCTCCACCGCGATCCGCACCGCGGCCTGCGCCGTGCGCTTGCCGTTGCGCGTCTGCAGCAGGAACAACCGGCCTTCCTGGATCGTGAACTCGAAGTCCTGCACATCGCGGTAGTGCTTTTCCAGGCGTGACGTGATCTCGCGCAGCTGCCGGTAGACGTCCGGCATCTCCTGCTCGAGCCGGTCGATCGGCAGCGGCGTGCGCACGCCGGCCACCACGTCTTCGCCCTGTGCGTTGGTCAGGTACTCGCCGTAAAAATGGTTCTCGCCGGTGGACGGGTTGCGGGTGAAGCCCACGCCGGTGCCGCTCGTGTCCCCCATGTTGCCGAACACCATCGCCTGCACGTTCACCGCGGTGCCCAG
>DATNFC010000299.1:0-29959 GCA_035606545.1 Candidatus Methylomirabilota bacterium | reverse complement strand
TCCTGCTGCCCGCGAACACGCTCACCGGGCTCCTGCCGGGACAGCTCGAGATGATCCTTGCGCACGAGCTGGCGCACATCCGGCGCCATGACTTCCTCGTCAACCTTCTGCAGGCCGCGGTCGAGACGTTGCTCTTCTACCATCCCGCGGTGTGGTGGATCTCGCACCAGGTGCGGGTCGAGCGCGAGAACTGCTGCGACGACCTCGCGGTCAGCGTGTGCGGGAACCCGATCCAGTACGCTCGCGCGCTGACCCGGCTCGAGGAGCTGCGTGCGCAGCCGTTGCCGCTCGCGCTCTCCGCGCGCGGCGGTTCGCTGTTCCACCGCATTCGCCGCGTCGTGAACGGACCCGCTGCCTCGACCGGCTCGGTGCGCGGCGTCACCGCGCTCGCGCTGCTCGTTGGCCTGCTGCTCGCGTTCGGCGGACCGTCGCTCACCGCGATCGCCAGGACGAACGGCGGCGCGAGCCCGAGGACACGTCCGGCGGTCTCGAGCCCGTCGCAGGCCGGGACGGCCACGATGACGGCCGAGAAGCCGGTGGCCAGGCCTGTGGCTCAGGCGGCGGTCGCCGAGGACGCCTCGGCCCAGCCGTCAGCCGAGGGCGGCTGCACCGACGCCAGCGACGCCAGCGAAGCAACGCTGGCGAGCAACGCGGGCGATGAGCGCGATGACACGGCTGCCGCCACCGCTGACGCGGACGCCGATATGGCGCCCAACTCCACCGAGGCCATCGCTCACGGCCGCATCCGGCTCACGGTGGACGAGCTGATCGAGCTGCGCGCGCAGGGCGTCAGCACCGCCGACATCCTCGAGATGCGGCAGGTGTTCCCGAGCATCGAGATCCGCGAGATCGCGAGCATGTACGCGGTGGGGGCCACACCCGAGTACGTGCGCCAGGTCCGGGCGGCCGGCCTCGACGTGCGCTCGTGCAAGGGGGCGAAGAGCCTGGCTGCCGTGGGCGTGACGCCCAGGTTCATCGCCGCCATGCGCGACGCGGGGCTCGAGGTGAAGAGCGCGAGCGTCGCCTCCGGTCTCGCCGCGGTGGGCGTGACCGCCGACTACATCCGGGACATGCGCGCGGCCGGCTTCGCGATCGCCTCGGCGGACGAGGTGAAGGGCCTCGCCGCGGTGGGGGTGACGCCGAAGTACATCCGCAACATGCGTGACGCCGGCTTCGCCATCGCCACGGCGAGCGAAGCGCAGGGCCTGTACGCCGTCGGGGTGACGCCGGAGTACATACGCGACATGCGGGCCGCCGGCTTCGCCATCGCCACCGCGCGGGATGCGCAGGGCCTGGTCGCGGTCGGGGTGACACCGGAGTACATCCGCGACATGCGGGCCGCCGGCTTCGCGATCACCACGGCGAAGGAAGCCCAGGGCCTGGCCGCGGTGGGAGTGACGCCCGGGTACGTGCGTGAAATGCGCGGCACGGGCATCGCGTTCGAGTCCGCGCACGAGTTGCAGGGACTCGCGGGCGTGGGCGTGACGCCGGAATACGTGCGCGGGCTGCGGGATGCGGGCATCCCGCTCCGCGACGCGAGTCAGGCGCAGTCCCTGGCCGCGCTCGGCGTGACGCCCAGGTTCGTGCGCAAGCTCGCGAAGGCGGGTTACGCGAACCTGAGCGTCAGCGATCTCTGCCGGCTCGCCGCCGGCGGCGTGACCGACAGCTTCATCGACGAGATGTCGCAGTACCGGACGCGCTGAGGCCCGGCGGCCACCGTCCCCCTGCGGGGCGGCGTGGAGGGAGACATCATGTTCCGAAGGTTCCTCGCACTCGTCCTGCTGGCCGCGCTGCCGCTGGTGGCCCGGGCCGACTCACGCCCGTTCACGGGCTCGGGCTCGTGGACGGCGTCCGTGGACGAGAAGCGCGCCGACCGGCTGGAATTCTCGATGCGGACGAATCGCCACGACAACAACGGCTCGCGCTATCTGATCTCGGATTTCGTCGGGCTCACGCCGGGGCAGGTGCGCTCGGCTTCGGCGGTGGACGTGCGCTTCGAAATGCGTCGCGAGGCCGGCACGATCACCTACGAGGGCTCGTTCCGGAACGGCGAAGGCGCGGGCACGTTCACGTTCGACGCGAACGATGAGTTCCCGGCCACGCTGCAGCGGCTCGGCGTCGAGCTGGGCGGCAAGCGTGATGCTGAGCACGAGCTGTTCACGCTCGCGATCTTCGACGTCTCCTCGAGCTTCATCGAGTCCATGCAGGCGATCGGTTACGACGAGCCGCTCGAGAAGTACATCGCGTTCCGCATCTTCTCCGTCGACCCGGCGTACGTGCGCGACATGGCGTCCGTGGGCTTCGACCACCTGTCCGCGGACAAGCTCGTGGAGACGCGCATCCACGGTGCCACGCCGGACTACATCCGCGAGATGCGGCGCTCGGGCGACGACCTGCCGCTCGACAAGTACATCGAGTCACGCATCTTCCAGATCACGCCCGAGTTCGCCTCCGAGATGGCCCGCGCCGGCTACCCGAACCTGGGGCGCGACGTGCTGGTGCAGTTCAAGATCCACGGCGTGACCACCGACTTCATCCAGGACCTGAAGCGGCTCGGCTACACGCGCATTCCGGCGCAGAAGCTGGTCGAGATGCGCATCCACGGCGTCACGCCGGAGTACATCCGCCGGCTGGAAACCGCCGGCTACAAGCACGTGCCCATCGACAAGATGGTGCAGATGCGGATCTTCGACATCCAGCCCGAGATGATCCGCGCGCTGGACGACGCGAAGGGCGGGACGTAAGGACCTGGCCGTCCCGTCATCACCTCCGGCCGCCGGGCGTGGGGCAGGGTGGGGTCTCATCCGAACCCACCCCGGTTCGCCGGAGGAGCGCACGAGAGCCAAGCGAAACGGGCGCCCTGGCGTGAGCCGGAGCGCCCGTGCTTCTCGTCGAGAACGCCGTTACTTGGCGGCCTGGGCCGGCGGCGCCATGTGCTGCGCGTCCCACGCCGGCGGCGGCGGGAACGCCACGGTCGCGCCGGTCGGCTTCTGGCCCGGCGGCTGGCGATCCAGGTTCTTGTGCGTGATCGGCGGCAGGCTCTTCAGGTACGAGGCGATCGCCATGGCGTCACCCTCGTCGAGGATCGACGAGTAGTTCATCCACGGCATGATCGGCGCGAGCTGCGAGCCGTCCGGCGTGTTGCCGCTGCGGAGGGCCATGACGATCTGCTCCTTGGTCCACGAGCCGATGCCCGTTGCCGAGTCGGGCGTCAGGTTGCGCGCGTGGACGACGCCCCACGGACCCACCCAGCCGATGTCGCTGCCCGAGAGGCGGCGCGTCGTGTCGGGGGCGCCGTAGAAGTAACCCGGCGTGTGGCAGTCGTTGCAGCTCATGATGGTGGCGAGATAACGCCCGCGCACGACTGGGTCCACGGCGGTGGCCGTCGTCGCTTCGACCTTGCCAGACGTGCAGGACTGCGCGGCGAGGCTCGCGGCGACCGCGCCAACGAGCAACAGGCTGACTCCCAACCTCATCCGATCCATGGTGCGGCCCTCCTTATGTAAGGTGCCCGCGGGCACGTTCAAGCCCGGGAATCTACTGGGTCGCGACTCCGTGGGACAACGGAAAAGTGAGCTCGGGAGCGTGGCCAGCGGACCGCGGGGTCAGTATGCTCGGGGCTCGTGGAACGAGAGTGAACTCGCATCCATGGAGGACCTTGGAGCGATGCCGCGGATCCAGGTGCAGGGCGTACATCACATCACGCTCGTGGGCTCGACCCGCCAGAGTGCGATCGACTTCTGGCAGGGGCTGCTGGGCATGCGGTACCTGTTCGAACAGCCGAACCTCGGGAACCCGGACGAGAACCACCTTTACTTCGACCCGGGCGACGGCCGGCTGATCACGGTGTTCACGAACGAGACGCGGAAGGACGACCCCAGCCCGCACCCCCGCGGGATCGGTCACCTCGAGCACATCGCGTTCAACGTCTCGCGCGCCACGCAGACGCAGGTGGCCAAACGCCTCGAGGCGCGCGGCATCCCGTTCAAGGCGTTCGATCGCGGCTTCATGGATTCGATCTACTTCAGCGACCCGAACGGCCTGCGCCTCGAGCTCGCGTGCTACAAGTTCCAGGCGCCCGACGGCGTGCGCGAGGCCGAGGTCATCGTGAGGGCCGACGCGATCCGGCGACAGGCCGGTGACCACCACATCACCGAGCAGCACCTGGCCGACGCGATCGAGGCGCTCATGAGACGGGAGGGTGAGGGCCAACGGGAGGGCGACGGCGCGCCGCGATGACCGAGCCCATCCGCACGCCCGACCAGCGCGTGCGCGTGTTCGTCAGCTCCACGCTGCAGGAACTGGCCGACGAGCGCGCCGCGGCGAAGTCCGCGATCCAGCACCTGCGGCTCACGCCGGTGATGTTCGAGCTGGGCGCGCGTGCGCACCCGCCGCGCGATCTCTATCGCGCCTATCTCGACCAGAGCGACGTCTTCCTCGGCATCTACTGGCAGCGCTATGGCTGGATCGCGCCCGGCGAAACGGTCTCGGGGCTCGAGGACGAGTACCTGCTCTCGGGAGACAAGCCCCGGCTCGTCTACGTCAAGCGCACGGAGACGCGAGAGGAACGATTGCGGGAGCTGATCCACCGGATCGAACGCGACGACCGCACCAGCTATCGCCCGTTCTCGAGCGTCGAGGAGCTGGAGGACCTGATCGAGAATGACCTGGCGCTCATGCTCACCGAGCGCTTCGCCGCCGCGGCGCCGGGCCGCGGCCGACGCGAGAGCCTTGGCGATGCGCCGCCGACGTGGGCCGCGCCGCTGGAGCGCGGCGAGCTCTTCGGCCGCGAGCGCGTGCTGGGCGAGGTCACGGACCTCCTCCGGCGCCATGACGTCGGGCTCCTGACGCTCACCGGCCCGGGCGGCACCGGCAAGACGAGACTGGCCGTGCACGTGGCGCACGAGCTCGGCGAAGCGTTTCCCGATGGCGCGTTCTTCGTGCCGCTCGCGGGGGCGCGCAACGCGAGCGACGTGATCCCCGGGATCGTCTCCATCCTCGAAGTTCCATCGCCGCGCTCGGGCGACGAGCTCGAGAAGCGGCTCATCGGGTTCCTATGCGCCCGCCGCGCGCTGCTCGTGCTCGACAACTTCGAGCACGTCCTCGAGGCGGCCGGTGCCGTCTCCCGACTGCTCGCCGCCTGTCCGCACCTGAAAGTCCTCGCCACCAGCCGCGAGGCGCTGCGTGTGCGCGGCGAGCACGAGGTCCACGTGCCACCGCTGCCGCACGAGCCGGGGGCCCAGCGCTCGCCCGCCATGGCACTGTTCGAGGCGCGCGCGCGGGAAGTGCGGCCCGAGTTCCGGATCGACGACCAGAACCGCGCCGCCGTGTCGGAGATCTGCCGGCGGCTCGACGCCCTGCCACTCGCGATCGAGCTGGCGGCCGCGCGCGTGCGCGTGCTCTCGCCGCAGGCGATGCTGCCGCGCCTCGACCAGTCGCTCTCGCTCCTGTGCGGGGGCAAGCGCGACCTGCCCGAGCGCCAGCAGACGCTGCGCGCGACGATCGAGTGGAGCGTCGCGCTCCTGCGGCCCGAGGAGCAGGTGGTGTTCCGCAGGCTCGGCGTGTTCGCCTGCGGGTTCACGGAATCGGCGGCCGATGCGGTGTTGGTCGGCGCGGGCATGAGCGCGCTCGACGGGATCACGTCTCTGGTGGAGAAGAGCCTGCTCGTGCGCACGGAGGCGCAGGGCGAAGCGAGGTTCCAGTTCCTGGAGACGGTTCGCGAGCTGGCGCGCGAGCGCGCCGTCGAGGCGGGCGAGGAGCGCACCGCGCGACTGCGCAACGCCGAGTGGCTCGAAGCCCTGATCGTGAGCGAGCATCAGGAGCTGCTCCGCGCCGGCAGACGGCAGGCGGCGCGGGACCGGCTCGCACCGGAGATGGCCGGCGCGCGCGGCATCCTGCGTTTCGCCGCCGGGCCCGATGGCGACGTCGAGCTGGCTTGGCGGCTCTACATCCGATTCAGCTTCGTGTTGCTCAACAACGCGCAGACGGCGGAGGCACTGGCCATGCACGAGATCGTGTCCGGCCTGCCGCGCTCGCGCGACCCGCTGCGCGCCGCGCTCGCGGACGGCATGTGGGGACGCGGCCGGGCGTACATGTGGGACGAGTCGGCCGAGCCGCTGATCGCCGCCTCGGAGCGCGCGCTGCAGGGCGCCGGCGACCGCGAGTTCCTGCCGAGCGTGCTCACGGTGCACGCCATGATCCTGGTCCGGCGGGACCCCGCCCGTTCGCTGGCGCTGCTCGATCAGGCGGTGAGGTTCGCCACCGAGCAGGGCCACACCTATACCGAGGGCTGGGCCCGCGGCATGATCACCTACACACACTTCGCCTGCGGCGCGATCGACGAGGCGAGCCGGACCGCCGATGAGGCCGCCGCGATCGCGCGCCGCGAGGGGAACGACGAGGGCGCGGCGTTCGCGCTGATCGGTCAGGCGTTCGTGAGCACCAAACGCGGCGATCTCGCTGCGGCCCGCGCGCAGTTCGCCGAGTCGGTGGCGCGCGCGCGCACACACGGCGCGGAGTGGCCACGCTGCATGGCGCTCGCGGGGCTCTGCAGCGTGACGCTGTTCGCCGGGGACGAGGGGGGCGCGCGGGCAGTGCTCGAGGAAGCGCTCCACTATTTCGTCGGCGCGGGGTTCATCGCCGCGGACTCGATGTGCGGAGCGCTGGCGCTCATGCTCGCGCGCGATGGCGAGCGCGA
The DNA here is from genome assembly GCA_035606545.1 of Candidatus Methylomirabilota bacterium. Taxonomy (GTDB): domain Bacteria; phylum Eisenbacteria; class RBG-16-71-46; order RBG-16-71-46; family RBG-16-71-46; genus JAIOPA01. Next base: position 23,262 of record DATNFC010000299.1, on the reverse strand, counting down.
GCGGGCCCTGCGCGTGTTCGCGGCCGTCTATCCCGATACCGAGGACGCCACCGGCCTCCACGCGCACCTCACCGACCCGACCGGGGCGATGCGTCGCGCCACCCGCGAAGCCCGCCGGCTGCTGGGCGACCCGCCGTGCGTGGGTCCCGACGCGGTGGACCTCGCCTCCGTCGTGCAGGCGGCGCTCGGCGCGGCGAGGCCCGGCGACACCGTGACCGCGGGTTGATCAGCGGCTACTTCGCCTTCGCCCGCCACGCCCATTCCTCCGAGTGCTCCTTGCCGCCGATCGTGCCCTCGATGCGTGCGTGGAGCACACCCTTCTCGAGCCAGTAGAGGATGCGCTGCGGGAAGTCGTGCTCGCGGTTCTCGAACACCACTCGCGAGTCGGTGAGCTCGATGGCGCAGAACGGCGTCGGCGTCCTCCCGAGCGGGCTCGTCATGTAGCACACGCGGCCGCTGTCGGCGGGCACGATGCGGAAGAACTCCCACGACGACATGCGCCCGGCCTTCGAGTCCTTGTGCATGCCGACCAGGCCGCCACCCTCCGGCGTACTCCAGTGCTCCTCCATCCGCACGCCGCCGGTGGTTCCGGTACAGACGCCGGCGAGCCAGCCGAGGCGGTCCACGGAATACGAGTCTGCAAGACTCGCGGTGGGGAGCAGCAAGACCAGGAGCGATAGTGACAGCAGCGGCTTCGAGCGCATCGGGGCGGCCCTCGGGTGGGATGTCGACTTTGTAACGCCTTGCAAGCTCGGCCACGGTGACGCGGCGCATCCTACCCGGTCGCGGCCGCGCGGGAGGCTCAGCCGGCGTTCGGGATCCCCGACGGAGGCACGGCCTTCGACCCCGGAACCGTGTTCACGAGCCGTTCGTACTCGCGGTCCATGAGCGGGCTCGAGAGCATGAAGTCGGCGGTGGCGCGGTTGCAGGCGATGGGCACGTTGTAGACCACGGCGATCCGCAGCAGCGCTTTCACGTCCACGTCGTGAGGGTGCGGCTCGAGCGGGTCCCAGAAGAAGATGACGAAGTCGATCCGTCCTTCCGCGATCCCCGCGCCCACCTGCTGGTCGCCGCCCAACGGGCCGCTCAGGAAGCGATGCACCTCGAGGCCCACCTCGGTCTCGAGCCACGAGCCGGTGGTGCCGGTGGCGAAGAGGCGGTGGCGGGAGAGCGTCCCACGGTTGTATCGGGCCCACTCGAGCAGATCGGGCTTGCGGTTGTCGTGGGCGATGAGCGCGATCCGCTTGCGCTCGCTCATCGGGACCGCGGTGGATGCCATCAGCTTTCGACGATGACCGGGTCGTCCTGCTCGGGCAGGTGTGCCTTGCCGTCGAACTCGATCGCGTGGCCGGAACGCGTGGCCTTGGTCTCGAGGTAGAACCGGTTCCACTCGGTCGCCGGGATGACGTGCGGGATGCGGTCGCTCACCTTGACGCCGAGCTGCTCGAGTTGCCGGATCTTGTTCGGATTGTTCGTCATCAGCCGGATCGAGCCGACGTTGAGGCTCGCCAGCATGTGCGCCGCGACCGCGTAGTCGCGCTCGTCGTCGCGGAAACCCAACGCCAGGTTCGCCTCGACCGTGTCGAGGCCCCTGTCTTGAAGCGAGTACGCCTTGACCTTGTTGACGAGGCCGATGCCGCGGCCTTCCTGGCGCATGTAGAGCACCAGGCCGCGCGGCATCGTGGCGATCTTCCGCAGCGCCACCTCGAGCTGGTCGCGGCAGTCGCAGCGCAGCGACCCCATGGCGTCACCGGTCAGGCACTCGCTGTGCAGCCGGGTGGGGACGTCCTCGCCGCCCATCACGTCGCCGTGCACCAGCGCGACGTGCTCCTTGCCGTCGCGGTTGTTCCAGAATGCGACGATGCGGAAGCGGCCGAAGCGGCTCGGAAGGTTCGCGACCGCGACCACGCGCACGCAGATGTGGTGCGGGCCGAAACCCGAGCAGTCGTGGTCCCGATCACGTTCGACCAGCTCGTCGAGCGTCGCGACGCGCGGGACACCCGAGCACGGAGGTTGTTGTTTCATGCTGCGAGCCTATCATGGGGCCGGGCAACGAGTGAGCGGCGGCCGCGGTTCGGATGCACGCCCGGGTGAGGCGGCACCAAGTTCCGCTTCGTGACCGGTCGCATCCGCGACGCGCTGGAACCGCGGGCAGCAAGGACATCCGACTTCTCGGCGGCGTGTCCATCATTCGTCAATACCCTCGAGGCGAAGCTCGTGGACGAGGTCCACCTGGCGCTCTCACCCATGTTCCTGGGGTCGGGTGAACACCTGTTCGCGGGGCTCGACCTCGGGCAACTCGGGTACCATGTCACCGAGCACGCCCCGTCGGAGTCGGCGACGCACGTCGTGCTGACGCGACGGGGCCGAGCACCGGCCCGGCGGGCGCACGGACAACACCTCGGGAGGGGAGGAAGACGCGATGGCGATCGCAACGAAGACGCGCACGAAGATCTATCCGTTCCTCTGGTACGCGAAGGATGCAGAGGAAGCCGCGAAGCTCTACACGTCGCTGTTCCCCGATTCGCGCATCGACAGCGTCGTCACCATGCCGAGTGAATCGCCGAGCGGGCCGCCCGGCTCGGTGAAGGTGGTCACGTTCACGCTGTTCGGCCAGCGCTTCCAGGCCATGACTGCCGGGCCGCACCACGACTTCAACGACGCCATCTCATTCACGGTGCTGTGCGACGACCAGGCCGAACTGGACCGCTACTGGGACGCGTTGCTCGCGAAGGGCGGCAAGGCCCAGGCGTGCGGCTGGCTCAATGACCGCTTCGGCGTGCGCTGGCAGATCGTGCCCGCGGTGATGGAGCAGATGATGGGCGACAAGGACGTGACCCGCACGAAGCGCGTCACCGACGCGATGCTCAAGATGATCAAGCTCGACATCGCGACGCTGGAGAAGGCGTACAAGGGCTAGCGATCGCCTGCCGCGAGCGGCGCAGGGCGCGGGTCACCCCGCAGCCGCGCCGTTCGCGGCGCGTTCGGCCCGCGCGCGCAGTACCTCGAGGATGTTCTCCTGGATGCTGCGCATGATGGCATCGACCCAGGGCTGAGCGTAGGGATCGAAGTGCGTGGTGAGCCGCAGCTCGCTGGTGAGATGCAGCCGCACGGTGCCGTCGGCCAGCGGCTCCAGCCGGTAGTCGCCGGTGAGCACGTCGAAGTAGGGCCCGCCGATCGTGACGTGCTCGTCGAGCGTGGACGGCGGGATCGAATCCGTCTGCGCGTCGATCGTGAAGCGCAGGTGCCGCCCCGGCTCCCAGTGGGTGATGGTTTCGATGAACAGCACGCCGCGCTCGAAGCGTGCGAAGCGGCGTCCGCCCACGCCCGGGTGATCGAGCGTGGCGTTGAGCGGCCGCGGGAACCCGAGTGTCGTGAACAGCGCCGGTCGCGTCTCCTCGGCGCGGATCGTGGGCACCTCGACGACCTGCGCCCACACCGCGGCGGGCGAGGCGTGGATCGCGATGCGGGTCTCCACCCGCCGCACGTGATCGACGACTGGCACGCGATGCTCGAGCGGCCCGATCGCGAACGGCAGCAGCGCCATGGCCACCGAGGTGCGCCGCCCGCGCAGCAGGCTCCAGCCGCCGAGCAGGCCGCCGATCGATGAGCCGATGAACACGAACGGCAGCCCCATGATGATGCACACGGCGCCTTCCCAGCCGACGAGGAAGCAGAACACCAGCATCGCCGCGCTCGGCAGCCACGGCGCCCAGATGCGGTAGCGCCACGACGGGCGCGGGTGCACACGCACGGTGATGAAGCCGAGCGCGAGCGGGACGATGCTCAAGAACGCCAGCGTCATCACGCCGAAGAAGTCGCCGCCGTGGTCGCGGCCGGCCGCGAACCGCGCCAGGATCCCGTAGACGAAGCCGAGGACGGCGCCCGCGATGAGCGGGTGCCGGAACGTCGACCGGGAGGAGAGTGGATTCCACGTCATGGCGGCACTCAGCGGGTGGATCGGGGGTCGCGTGCGAACGGTACAGGGATGCGGGCATCGATTTCCAGCCCGCTTCCGCGTGGTTGCACCCCGCGATCGGCGCTTCTAGTCTCCCTCGCCGCCAAAGCGTCGTTGATCGGCCGTGCACGACCGCCACGGCCCCGACCCGAAGTCGCGCCAACCCGGAGCCCCCATGCGAATCGTTCGTCAGTGCGTCACGCTGTTGCTCGTTCCCTTCGCCATCGCGCTCGCTGTCTCGCCGGCCGCCGCCCAGGCGGATTCCGTCACCACGCATGTGGAAACGGGCAAGGGTGGCCACACGTATCTCGCGGGCGGCTACCTGGTCGGCTCGTTCCCGATGGGGGACTGGGGGAAGATCGCGGGCTTCGGCCTCGCATTGGACGGCAGCGACGTGCTGAAGAAGAGCGGCCAGTCGTTCGGCATCCGCTCGAACATGGGCCTCCTCTACAACTTCTCGCGCACGGTGGGTGTGCCCGCGGGCAACATCGGCGCCAGCGACAAGCTGGACATCGAGACGAAGAACTGGAGCTTGTTCTTCGGCCTCGGCCCCGAGTTCTCGGTGCCGAACAAGGACGTGTCGCCGTTCATCTTCGGCACCATCGGCTTCGACACCTACTGGACGAAGAGCGAGCTGAGCGGCACGGCGAACGGTGGGGCGTACTCGGCGAAGCACGGCGACAACCGCATCGCGTTCGCATGGAGCGCCGGCGCGGGCGTGCGCAAGCGCGCGGGCACAGCCTACGGCGTCGAACTGAGCGCCGAGTATCGCTCCGGTATCCGCCACGACTTCCTGCTGCCGGAGGACGTGCTTGTCACGGGCGCTGGCGTCACGGCGAACCGCGACAGCCACAGCTCGGACCAGATCCTGGTCCGCATCGGCAGCGTGTTCGGCACGAAGGTGTACTAACTGATCCAGCTCGCGAGCGCGAATGCCGCCGCGGCCGCGAGCCCGCCGACCAGCGTCGTCTGCAGCGCGCTGCGAAGCGGGCTCGCGCCCGTGAACCCTCCCTTCGCCCAGCCGAACACGAACAGCGCGACCAGCGTCACCGCGATCGAGGGCCACAGCGCCTGCTGCGCCTCGTGCGCGAAGAAGTAGGGCGCGAGCGGGACCAGGCCGCCGGCCATGTACGCGAACGCGATCGTCAGCGCGCTCGCGACCGCGCGGCGCGGATCGGGTGACTCGAGCCCGAGCTCGAAGCGCATCATGAAGTCCACCCACGCCTTCGGGTTCGCCTCGAGGGCCGCGACGATGCTCGCGATCGACGGCTCGGCGACGCCGTACTCGCGGAACACGACGCGGATCTCCTCGCGCTCGGCCTCGGGCAGCTCGACGATCTCGCGCTGCTCGCGCCGCCGCTCGCTCTCGTAGTGCTCGGCGTCGCTCCGGGCCGCGAGGTAGCCGCCCAACCCCATGGCGATCGAGCCCGCCGCGATCTCGGCGAGGCCCGCGGTGACGACGATGCGCGATGCGCTCACCGCGCCCGTCAGCCCGGCCGCGAGCGCGAAAGGCACCGTGAGCCCGTCCGACATCCCGATGACGACGTCGCGAACGGTCGCGCCCGCGGTGAAGTGTTTCTCGACATGCGGCGTGACGGGCATGCAGGCTCCTCCTCGTGACTTGAAGTGATGCTTGAAGGTGCGCAAACCGGCGGCGTGTAGAGTACCGGCCGGGCGACCGTGGGCGGGAGTCGCCCGACGGACCATCGCGATGTCCAGGGGGAGGGCGCATGGGTGGAACCGGCTGGGGTGCCGCGACACCGATCCTGCGCGTGAGCGACCTCGACGCGAGCCTCATGTATTACATGAACGTGTTGGGATTCAAGCTGGATTGGCGCGCCGGGCAATGAGCGCTGCTGGCCGCGTCGCCGTGAAGCTCCCCACAGCGCTCGCCGCACTCCTGCTGGTCACGTTCGCCGTGTACTCGCCGGTGCTGCGACATGGGTTCGTGGAGTGGGACGACCCGTTTTACATCACGGAGAACCCACACGTGCGCGCGGGGCTCACTGCGGGCGGCGTGGCGTGGGCGTTCACGTCGACCCAGCTCGCGAACTGGCACCCGCTGACGTGGCTCTCCCACATGCTCGACGTAAGCCTGTTCGGGCTCGCACCGGCGGGGCATCACCTGACGAGCCTGCTGCTCCACCTCGCGAACACGCTGCTCCTCTACCTGGCGCTGGAGCGGCTGACGCACGCGCCGTGGCGAAGCCTCGGCGTGGCGGCGCTGTTTGCGCTGCACCCGCTCCACGTCGAATCGGTGGCCTGGGTCGCCGAGCGAAAGGACGTCCTGAGCACGGCGTTCTGGTTTGCGGCGCTGTGGGCGTACGCTGCGTACGCCGAACGACCCGGGCTGGCGCGTGGGCTGCCGGTCACGCTGTGCCTCGCGCTCGGGCTGCTCGCGAAGCCCATGCTCGTGACGCTGCCGCTGACGCTGCTGATCGTCGACTTCTGGCCACTCCAGCGGACGCGCGAGCCCCGCGCACTCCGCTCACTCGTCGTCGAGAAGCTGCCGCTGTTCGCGCTCTCGCTCGCCGCGTCCGTCATCGCGTGGCTCGCGCAGCGCTCGTTCGGCGCCACGACCGACTCGCCGCTCGCGGCGCGGCTCGCGACCGCGGTGCTCGGAGGCCTGGGTTACCTCGAGAAGACGCTCTGGCCCATGAACCTCGCCGCGTTCTATCCGTACCGGCCGCATCCCCCGATCCTCGAGGTGGTGACGAAGGCGGCCGCACTCGTCCTGATCACGGCCGCCGTGGCCTGGCTCGGGCGACGGCGCGCGTACCTGACCGCAGGCTGGCTCTGGTACCTCGTGACGCTGCTGCCGGTGATCGGGCTCGTGCGCATCGGCCAGCAGGAGATGGCGGACCGCTACACGTACGTGCCGCTCGTGGGCGTGTTCGTGATGGTCGTGTGGGGCGCGGGCGAGTGGGTGGAGCACGCGCGCGCTCCCGCGCTCGCACGACGCGCCGCCACGACCGCGACCGTGCTGGTCGCCGGCGTGCTGGCGTTCGGCGCCACGCGCCAGGTCACGACCTGGCGTGACGGCATCACGCTCTGGGAGCATGCGCTCGCCGCCGGCGGCAACTCGACCGTGGCGCGCACGAATCTCGGCGTCGCGCTCGAGAAGGCCGGCCGGTTCGAGGAGGCGGCGACGCATTTCGAGGAGGCGATCCGGCTCGAGCCACGAAACGCCCGTGCGCACGCGAACCTCGGCGATGTCCTGTTCGCGCTCGGCCGCTACGCGGACGCCGCTCGTGCTTTCGAGCAGGCACTCCTGCTGGACCCGGCGGATGAACGCACGCGGCAGAGCCTGGCGATGACGCACTACAACCACGCGAACCACGAGTGGCGTGCGGGGCGACTGGATGCGGCGGCGGCGGAGTACCGCGAGGGCCTGCGCTGGCGGCCGGACGATGCCGGCTTCCACCGCGCGCTCGGCATGGTGCTGGCGCAGGCGGGTCACCGCGACGACGCGGTCGCCGCGCTCCGGCGCTCGCTCGAGCTGGATCCCGCGAACGTCTACACGCAGGACGCGCTGCGCAGGCTCCTGGACGCCGGAGCCATTCGGATGCAGGCGCCGAGGTGAGGTAGATTCACACCGATCGCAGTGTCGTCACCTGGGGGGAGGACACGATGGGATCGAGCCAGAGAGAACTGCCCGACGGCCGTGTCGAGCTGTCGGATACCGCGCCGATCGAGAACAGTCCGCTCTACAACCACGACCTCGCCCCGATCCCCATCGCCCGGCGCAACTGGACCACGTACAACTACGCCGCGCTGTGGATCTCCATGGCGCACTGCATCCCGACGTACATGCTGGCCTCGGGCCTGCTGGCGCAGGGCATGAACTGGGGGCAGGCGCTGTTCACGATCCTGCTCGGCAACACGATCGTGCTCGTGCCGATCCTGCTCAACTCGCATCCGGGCACGAAGTACGGCATCCCGTTCCCGGTGTTCGCGCGCGCGGCGTACGGGACCGGGGGCTCCAACCTGCCGGCGCTGATGCGCGCACTGGTCGCCTGCGGCTGGTTCGGCATCCAGACCTGGATCGGCGGCGAGGCGCTGCAGACGTTCTTCGCGGCGCTGATCCCGGGCTGGCGCGAGCTGCTCGGCGCGGGCTTCGGCGGCCACACCACGACCGAGTGGCTGTCGTTCCTGCTGTTCTGGGGACTCAACATCTGGATCATCTTCCGCGGCATGAACCTCTTGAGGCTCGTCGAGAACTGGGCCGCGCCGTACGTGCTGATCGTGACGCTGGTCCTGCTGGTGTGGGCGGTGAAGGCCGCGAACGGGTTCGGACCGCTGCTCTCCCAACCCGGGAAGTTCCAGACCACGTCCGAGTTCCTGCACGTATTCTGGCCGTCGCTCACGGCGATGATCGGGTTCTGGGCCACCCTGTCGCTCAACATGCCCGACTTCACCCGCTTCGGTCGCAGTCAGCGCGAACAGGTGGTGGGGCAGACCGTGGCCCTGCCGACGACGATGTTCGTGTTCGCCGCGATGGGCGTGCTCATCACCAGCGCGAGCGCGATCCTCTATGGCGAGCCGATCTGGGATCCAGTGAAGCTGGTCGGCAAGTTCCAGAGCCCCGTCGTGGTCGGCATCGCGATGTTCTCCGTGGTCGTGGCGACGCTGGCGGTGAACATCGCCGCGAATGTCGTATCGCCCGCGAACGACTTCGCGAACGCGCTGCCGCGCTGGATCAGCTTCCGCACCGGCGGACTCATCACGGGCATCATCGGTATCGCCATGCAGCCGTGGCGGCTGCTCGCGGATCCCAAGGGCTACATCTTCGCCTGGCTCGTCGGCTACTCGGGAGGCCTCGGGTCCATCGCCGGCGTGTTGATCTCCGACTACTGGATCCTGCGCCGGCGCCAGCTCGATCTCGCCGACCTCTACCTGCCGCAGGGCCGCTACGGAGGCTGGAATCCCGCCGCGGTGATCGCCACGCTGGTCGGCTGCGCGCTCGCCTGGGGCGGACTGGTGGTGCCGGCGCTCCGGCCGCTCTACGACTACGCCTGGTTCGTGGGCTTCTTCTCAGCCGGGGCGATCTACCTGGTGCTGTCCCGCAGGCGACCCGCCGCCGCGCCGGCCCCGTCGCCGGCGAGCTGAGGCTCGCGCAACCCAGCGAGCCACTCGCCGTATCCCTCCGGGTGCCAGCCGCGCCATGATCCGATCCGGGCCCATCCCGCGCTCTACGGAACGGGAGGGGCTCGAACGAGTCGGGCCCGGACGTCCGCTCATCCGTACCCCGGAGCCGCCATGGAGCCTTCGTTCCGCCGTGCGCCGTTGGTCTTCGCCGCGCTCGCCGCGCTGCTGCTCTTCACAACCCCGCCGTGCTCCGCGGGGACGGCCGTCGTGTTCTCCACCGACTTCTCGAGCGGCCTGCCGTCACAGTTCTCCGCCCCCGGCTGCGTCATCGAAGGCGTTCAGGGTTACGCCGGGCTGGGCCCGACGGGCCGGAAGTTCAGCGGCACGTTCCTTCATTACACCAGCACGGGCATCCAGCCGACGACGCTCACCCTGCGCGGGCTGCCGCCGCACGATCACTTGAGCGTCAGGTTCCTGCTCGGCCTGATCGACTCGTGGGACGGCACCGAGCTGATGCGTGTCTCCGTCGACGGCACGCTCAAGTTCAACCACTGGTTCCAGCTCGCAACGGGCGACACGACGGATTACTTCCCCGCGCCACCGGGGGCGATCCTGAGCATGGGCACGAACCTCGGCTTCTCCGGCAGCGGCTTCTACAATCGCGACCGTGCCTACGACCTGGGCGCCGAGCCCGCATTTCTGAACATCGCCCACACGGCCGATTCGGTCGTGGTGGCGTGGACACTGGGCGCCGTCTCCGGCGGCGCCGCGAGCCAGTGGCAGGGGGGCGGCGACGAGTCGTGGGCGATCGACGCGGTCTCGGTCGAGATCTCCGGCCCGACGCTCGATGCCGGCGAGGGGAGGAGCGTGGGCCTCGCGCTCCGCGCGCTCTCGAACCCGTCGCGCGACGGCCGGGTGCGGCTCCAGTTCTCGCTCCCCGAACCCGCACCCGCGCGCGTCGAGCTGCTGGACGTCGCGGGCCGCCGGCAGGTCGAGCGTGATCTCGCGACCGGCAGCACCGGCTGGCAGGAACTGGACCTTGCTTCCGGCCGCCGGCTTGGCCCCGGCCTCTACTTCGTGCGATTGAAGCAGCGCGATCAGCAGTGCACCGCGCGCGTGATCGTCGCCGACTGAGAACCGCTCATCGCGACGACGCGAGCGAAAGTTAGAGCCATCCCGGCGACGGCACTCGACCAGCGCGGGTGATCTGTCCGTGACGCGCGCTCTCAGGCCCCGTGCGACTGGAGCAGCTGGTCCATCTCCCGGATCGTGAACTTGTTGAGCCCCGTGATCCGCGCCCCCGCCCGGTACGGCGGCGGCAGGATGTTCCGCACCTCGGCCTTGTCGTCGCCCTCGACGATGATCCAGGCGCGGTGGTCGCCGTCCAGGCAGCCGAAGTCGGCGTGGCTCACGAAGTGCGACCCCAACTCGAGCAGCTCCTTCGCGGCGCGGGCGCAGGCGATCTTTTCCGATTCATGGGGAACCTCGACGAGGTATCGCGGCATGACTCGCCTCCGAGGGAAGAGTGGATGTGCTCCGGAAACGGCAATTCAGCACCTGCGCCGCGCGCGAGGCAAACGCGGCGATGTGATTGGATGCCGCAGACCCAGCCGCGTCGCCTCGGACCGTACGAATTCTTCGCTGCTCTCGGCGCGGGGCATGGGCAAGGGCTGCCTGCGCGGCTGTCGGGCCGGGCGCGCGGTGCCGCGTGCGGCATATTGCTCTTGCCCTCGAGCCCGCCGCAGGTAAGCTGGCGACCGCAGCACGGCCGGGAACATCTTGCGGGAGGGCTGCTATGAACCGATCCGGCCAGATCCTCTTGTCCACGATCCTCATCGCCATCGTGACGATCGTCCTCCCATCGCCCCCGCGGCGCGCGCGCGAGCGAGTACCCGTGGAGATTTCGCAACCACTTCCGCCGCTGGCGATCGGCGACGAGGACGATCCGGACGCGCAGGCCGAGCTGGAGTTCCTGATGTCCCGCGACCCGCGGGCCAACGCGATCCCGCGCGGCATCCGCAGGCGCGAGCTGCAATTCGCGCGTTCGCTCATCGATCGCCGCGCTCGACCGTTCCGCGCGGGCGCGTACGGCGCCGACCAGATCCAGGCCCTCGATTGGGTGGAGCGCGGGCCCCGGAACGTGGGCGGGCGGACGCGGGCGTTCGCGGTCGACGTCGCGAATCCGTCGCTGCTGCTCGCCGGGAGCGTGGGCGGCGGGATCTGGCGCTCGCTCAACGACGGCGCCTCGTGGTCGCCGCGCACGAGCCCGGGCCAGATCCACAACACCACGTGCATTGCGCAGGACCGGCGTGCCGGCCACACGACCACCTGGTACGTCGGCACGGGGGAGATCCGCGGCTCGACGACGAACGCGACGCGCTGGGGCGCGCTCTACCTCGGCGACGGCGTGTTCAAGTCCACGGACAACGGGCTCACGTGGGCGCTCCTGCCCGCGACGGCCTCGGGCACGCCGCAGACGACTGACCCGTTCGACTACGTGAACAGCATCGCCACCAATCCCGCGAACTCCCAGGACGAGGTGCTCGCCGCGACGTACAGGGGGATCTATCGCTCGGTCGACGGCGGCGGCTCGTGGAGCCAGGTCATCGCATCCGACTCCGGGTACACGGATGTGGCGGTCACGAGCGGCGGCGCGATGTACGCCATCACCCGCACCGGATCGCTCATCCGTGTCTGGCGCTCCACGAATGGCACCGCGTGGACGCTGATCCAGCCCGCGTCGTTCCCGACGGCGGCCAACCGCATCGTCATCGGGCTCGCACCGTCCAACGCCCAGATCGCGTACTTCTTCGCCCAGGGTGTCAACGGGCCCTCCATCGGCGGGCACCAGTTCTGGAAGTACACGTACCTCTCCGGCAACGGCAGCGGAGCGGGGGGCACGTGGGAGAACCGCACGACGAACCTGCCGCCGGACATCTTCACGCAGACCGGGTACGATCAGATCCTCCACGTCAAGCCCGACGACGCAAACTTCGTCATCATCGGCGGCACCGATCTCTATCGCTCGACCGACGGCTTCGCGAGCACCGGGGCGACCACGCTCATCGGCGGCTACCCGTACTGGCCAGACGGCGTTCACCATCCCGACCAGCAGTCTGGCGCTTTCAGTCCGTCGAGCCCGAACGTCTATTACTCGGCGAACGACGGCGGCGTGCAGAAGGCCGCCGACATCACGATCCCGAGCATGGTGTGGACGACGCTCAACCACGGCTACAACGTGACCCAGTTCTATTCGGTCGCGATCGCGCCCGACGCCGGCAGCAACGTCATCCTCGCCGGGGCCCAGGACAATGGTTCGCGGTTGGGCAACGCGCCCGGCTTGTCCGATTGGACGATGCCGTTCGGGGGCGACGGCACCATCGTCGAGGTGTCGCCGGCGTCACAGGACCGGCTCTACACGCAGTATCAGAACGGGTTCGTGCAGCGCATGCGCTGGAATGGCACGAACATCGTGGACATCACGCCGGACCTGGCGACGAACCGGCTGTTCGTGAACCCGATCGTGCTCGATCCGAACAACCCCGCGCTGCTCTACTACGCCGGCGGCGGCCCGAACGCGGTGAGCGGCATCTGGCGCAACAGCAATGCCCCGGCCGCAGACACGCTCCTCGGCTGGACGGACCTGTTCGGCACCGACGTGGGCGACGGCGTGGGCTACGCACGACGCATCAGTGCGCTCGGTATCTCCACGGCGAACAACCCGAACGTGCTCTACCTGGGATCGACAGACGGCATCGTGAAGCGCGTGGCCAACGCGAACACGGCCACGCCGTCGGTGAGCTTCGTGCCGCCGCCCGGCCTCAACGCGGGCACGGCACTCGGCGGGTTCGTACGCTGCATCGCCGTGGATCCCACGAACTCCGATCGCGCACTGGTCGCGTTCGGGAACTACAACTTCCCGAGCCTCTGGTACACGACGAACGGCGGCGCGAACTGGACGGACGTCGAGGGCAACCTCGCCGGCCCGTCGGGACCGTCGGTGCGCTGGGCAACGATGTTCTACGTGGAAGGGCAGTTGATGGTGTTCCTGGGCACCAGCATCGGCGTGCTCTCGACGACCGCGCTCTCCGGACCCTCGACCGTGTGGGTGCAGGAAGCGGCCGCGACGATCGGCAACGTGCCCGTCGTCTGGATGGACTTCCGTTCGTCCGACAACACGCTCGCCGTGGCGACGCACGCTCGCGGCGTGTTCACGACGAGGTTCCTCGGCGTGGGTGGCATCGAGCCGGGCGCCGGCTCCGTGCGTGTCGTGCTGGGACCGAGCTATCCCAACCCGACGAACGGGTCAGCGACGATCACGTACGAGCTGCCTCGCGCGGGTGACGTCTCGCTCCGGCTCTACGATGTGGCCGGCCGCGAGGTGGCGCTGCTGGTGAACGGACCGCGGGATCGGGGGCGGCATGCGGTACCACTTTCGGGCCAGAAACTCGCGCCGGGTGTGTACCGCTACGAGCTAAAGTCGCTTGGTTCTGTCGAGTCGCGCATGCTGATCGTGAGGCGATAGTCGCCGGCCTCGATGCGTTACACTCACAGGATGATGCTGTCGCCCTCGAGCGGCACGGGTACGGATGCGATCGTCGCCTCGATCGCGGTGCTGCCGTTCGTCAATCACGGTGGCGACGCCGACGACGAGTATCTCGCGGACGGCCTCGCCGACGAGCTGCAGCAGGTGCTCGCGAAGATCCAGGGGCTGCGGGTGTGCGCGCGCTCGTCGTCGTTCCACTTCAGGCGCCCGGACATCGACCCCGCCGAGGTGGGGAGTGCGCTCAAGGTCGCGAGCGTGCTCAGGGGCGACGTCCGGAAGTCCGGCGGCCAGTGGAGCATCTCCGTTCGGCTCGTGAATGTCGCCCTCGGGCGCGAGACGTGGTCGAGGAGCTATCGCCGGCCGCCCGACGACGTCTTCGCCGTGGTCGAGCTGATCGCGACGGCGGTGGTGGCGGAGCTGCGCACCAGGGGAAACGATGGCGTGGGCTCGAGCCCCGAACCGAGTGCGCAGGTCCGGGCCGAGGTGGCGAACGCGCTCCGGGGCCGCAGCGGCAACGCCGAGGCGCGGCGGCTCTACCTGCGCGCGAGGCACCTCCTGGAACACTTCGACCGCGAGGACACGGCGACGGCGATCGGGCACCTCGAGCGTGCGCTCGATCTCGACCCGGAGTTCGCGCTCGCGTGGGCCCAGCTCGGCGAAGCCTGCTATCGGCAAGCAGGCTATGGCTGGGTGCCGCTCCAGAAAGGTCGAAGGCAGGCGCGCGAAGCCCGCGAGCGCGCGTTGGCGATCGAGCCGGACCTCATCGAGGGTCACCTGGCCGTGGCCGCGGCACTGCACTACGACGAGCGGGATCATGAAGGCGCCGAGTCCCTGCTCAGGAAGGTGATGGAGCAGGCGCCCGGGGACGCCCGAGCGCTGCGCTTCTCCGGCGTGATCGCCATGCACGCGGGCCGGCTGGAAGAGGCCATCGGGCTCTATCATCGCGCGCTCGAACTCGACCCGCTGAGCGCGCGCACGCAACACAGCCTGGCGTGGAGTCTTCACTGCCTCGGCCGACATGTCGAGGCGGTGGCCGCGTACCGGAAGGCCTTGGAGCTGGTCCCGAACATGACCGGCACGCGGGCGCTGCTGTCCATCGTGCTCCTCGACCTCGGCCGGGGCGACGAGGCACGTGCCGAGGCGGAAGCCGAGCCCAACGAGGCGATGCGACTCTATGCCGTGGCCTGCATCGAGTGGACCTACGGGCACGGCGCGGAGGCCGACGCCTTGCTCGACCGCCTGATCGAGCGCTTCGCGGACGATGCCCCGTCGCAGATCGCGGGTGTGTACGCGACGCGCGGAGACCTGGACCAGGCGTTCGAGTGGCTCGAGCGCGCGCACGCGATCCGCGACCCGGGGCTCCTCGAGCTGCGGAACTTCCCGAACTTCCGCCCCGTGCGCAGCGATCCGCGGTGGGGAGCGTTCCTGCGCAGGACCGGGCTCTAGTCCGGTCCGCTAAAGGCCCGGGTCACGGACGCCGGGCTCTCGCCGAACCACAGTCGGTTGCCGTCGGGATCGTCGAGCCTGAACGCCGTCATGCCGTAGAACGTGACGCCGCGAGTGCGGCGTTTGCGCTGACGAGCGCGAGGCGATCCCCGAGGCAACCCTTGAACGCGATGCGCGCACGCGGCATGATTGCCTCAGAACCTGAGGGGATGACGCCATGGAAGATCGCATGACCCAGCTGCTGCGGGGGACGCTGCACGCGCTGATCCTCCGCACGCTCGCCGGCGGCCCGCTCCACGGCTATGCCATCGCGTCGCGGATCGAGCAGCGCGTCGACGGCGCCTTCCGGCTGGAGGACGGCGCGCTCTACCAGGCGCTCCACCGCATGCAGGGCCGGCAGTGGCTGCGCTCGGAGTGGGGGCACGCCGAGAACGGCAAGCGCGCGCGCTTCTATCGACTCACGAGCAAGGGCTGGCGGCAGCTCGACCTCGAGACGGCGAGCTGGATCCGCTACGTCGACGCCGTCTCGAAGATCCTGCGGCCCGCGCGCGCATGATGGACGACGAGCCCAGACCCGCCGAGCCGCGGCGCAGCGCGCGCCAGATCCAGGACGACGTGGACGAGGAGCTGCGCTTCCACCTCGAGATGCGGGCGGCGGAGCTCGAGGCCGCGGGGCTCGACCCCGCGGCCGCTCGCGACGAGGCCGCGCGACGCTTCGGCGACGTCGCCGAGACGCAGCGCGCGTGTGCGGCCAGCGACCGCGAGCGCGAGCGCACGCTCCGGCGCCGGGAGTACGTCGCCGAGCTGGTGCAGGATCTCGCGCACGGCCTGCGTCAGCTGCGGGCCCGGCCGCTGTTCGCGCTCGCCACGATCGTCACGCTGGCGCTGGGGATCGGTGCGACCACCGCGATCTTCGGCGCTGCCGACCACGTGCTGTTCCGGCCGCTGCCGTATCGCGCCATCGATCGGGTGGTGGCGCTCTGGGAGCTGGACCGCTCCGGGAGTGCGGGCAAGCGACCGGTGTCGCCCGGGAACTTCGTCGACTGGGCCGACCGCACCACGAGCTTCGAGGCGATCGGGCTCGCGGAGCCCTCGGGATCCGACCTCACCGGGGACGGCCCGCCGGAGCCGGTGGCGTCGTGGCGCGTGACGCGCGGGTTCTTCGACGCGCTCGGCGTCACGCCGCTCCTCGGCCGTACGTTCCTGCCCGGGGAGTTCGAGGCGGGCGCCGCGCAGGCCGTGCTCATCTCGCATGGCCTGTGGCAGCGGCGATACGCCGGCGATCCCGCGATCGTGGGCCGGACCATCGAGGTGGACGGCGGAAAGGCGACCGTGGTCGGCGTGCTGCCGAGGGATCTCGAGTACCCGGGACGCAAGGACCTGTGGGCGCCGAAGCGGTTCCGGCCCGACGAGCTGAGCGATCGCCGCTCGAGCTACATGTACACCGTCGCGCGCCTGCGCCCGGGCGTCTCGCTCGCCCAGGCGCGTGCCGACCTCGCGCGCGTCGCCGCCCAGCTCGCGCAGGAGTTCCCGCGGACGAACGCGCTGCTCGGCGTCCAGGCGCTGCCGCTGGAGGAGCAGGTCCTGGGCCGCGTGCGACCGGCGTTCCTGATCCTGCTCGGCGCGGTCGTCCTGCTGCTGCTCATCGGCTGCGCGAACGTCGCCGGGCTCCAGCTCGCGCGCGGCGCCAACCGCGAGACCGAGCTCGCGCTGCGCTCCGCGCTCGGCGCGCCGCGAGAGCGCCTCGTACGCCAGCTCCTCACCGAGAGCCTGCTGCTCGCCGGACTCGGTGGGATCGCCGGGATCGCGCTCGCATGGTTCGGGACCCGGGCGCTCGTGGCGCTCGGTCCGCCGCGACTGCCGCGGCTGGACTCGATCGCGATCGACGCCCGCGTTTTGGCTTTTGCGCTCGCGGCCACGCTCGCCTCCGCGCTGATGTTCGGCCTGTTCCCGGCGCTGCGCTTCTCGCGGCCGGAGTTGCTGCCGGCGCTGGGAAGCGGCGGCCGATCCACGGCAGGGAAGGCGCGCACACGGCTGCGCAACGGGCTCGTCGTCGCCGAGATCGCGCTGGCCCTGGTGCTGCTCACCGGCGCGGGGCTCCTGATGCGCAGCTTCTTCGAGCTGACCGCGAACGACGTGGGCTTCGAGTCGCGGGGCAGGGTGTCGCTCCAGCTCTTCCTCTGGGACCGCAATCCCCAGCCGGCGCAACGGCTGCAGCGCGTGGACGAGCTGAGCGCGCGCTTCCTGGCCGTTCCCGGCGTCGAGGCCGTGGGCCTCGTCTCGGCGCTGCCGTTCCATCCCAGCCAGATCGACTCCCACAACGCGCTCACGATCGAGGGCCGGCCGATGCTCGACACCGAGGCGGAAGCGCAGGTGTACACCACGGTCGCCTCGCCGGAGTACTTCCGCATCATGGGCGTGCCGCTGCTCCAGGGCCGGCCATTCGCGGCGGCCGACCGCATGGACGCGCCGCGCGTCGCGCTCATCAACCGCGCGCTCGCGCGCCGTTTCTTCCCCGGCGAAGACCCGGTCGGCAGGCGCGTGAGCGTCGGCGTCATGGCCGCGCCCGAGACGCGCGAGATCGTCGGCGTCGTGGGCGACGTGCGGCCGACGACGCTGGACAGCGATCCGCGTCCGGAGCTCTTCATCCCCTATGCCCAGTCCGCGACCGGCAGCGTGACGTTCGTGATCCGGACCACGGGCGATCCCGCCGCACAGGTGCCGGTGCTGCGGAGGAAGCTCTGGGAGATCGATCCCGAGCAGTCGATCTACCACGCCGCCACGGTCCAGAGCCTGATCTCGAACACGCTGGTCGAGCGGCGCTTCAATCTCGTCCTGCTCGCCGTGTTCTCGCTGATCGCGCTGGTCCTCGCCGGGATCGGCATCTTCAGCCTGATCAGCTTCACGACCGGCCAGCGCACGCACGAGATCGGCGTGCGCATCGCGCTCGGCGCCCGCCCGCGGGACATCGCCGGCATGATCCTGCGCGACGGCTTGAAGCTCATCGGGCCCGGCGTGGCGCTGGGAATCGTCGGCGCGCTGCTGCTGACGCGCGTGCTCGCGCAGATGCTCTACAACGTGCGGCCGACCGATCCCGCCACGTTCGCCGAGGTGGGCGGGCTCATGGCGCTGGTCGCGATCGTGGGGGCGATGATCCCGGCGGCCCGGGCGGCGCTCACCGACCCGATGCGCGCGCTGCGCCAGGAGTGAGGCGCGGCGGCAGCGGCCAGCTCAGCTTCCTTCCTCGAACCACCGCAGCACGCGCAGCGCCCGGAGCGTGATCCATCGGCTCGGTCGGCCCTCGCCGTCGTCCGTTTCGACGAGCATCGTTCCGGGATACCGGGTGTCGAGCGGCCAGCGCCCGTCGGCGTCTCGCCTGGACGCCACCCGCGCGACGGCTTCAGCGACGCGGCCATCCGGCCGGACGCCGGCGGCGCGCAGGTGGTCGAGCCCGCGCAGTATGTCGTAGTGCCACCACGTCGGGAATGCGAACCGCGTCCACGACGCCCCGCCCTTGCGGTCGCGCTCGATCTCCTCGCCGGTCGACCGGCGACGGAACAGCTGCCGCTCGAGCAGGTACTCCAGTCCGCGCGACCGCGCATCCGTCACCGCGGGATCCGCGCCGAAAGCCCGTTCGCTCTCGAGCAGCGCCTCGAGCACGCAGATCGTGGTGTTGAACGACCCCCGCGTCGAGCCCTTCTCGGTCTCGCAGTTCCAGCCGCCGTCGCTCAGTTGCTCGCCAAGCAGGCGGTCGACGAGCCGGCGGACGTCCTCATGGAACCAAGCGCCGGCGGCCGCGACCTGGCCGTTGATGCACGGCTCGAGCTCGCCGGCGAAGAACGGATTGCGGTCGCACTCCGGCGGCCCGCAGCCCTTCCACGTGACGTGGTCGCGGACGAGGCCGACCGCGCGCCGCGCCTCGGCGCTCGCGGGATCGAGGCCGAACTCCCGCAGCAGCGTGAGCACGTGCATCGTCGAATCCCAGCCGCGGTTCCAGGCGGCACCGCCCCAGCGACCGTCGGCCGCCTGGAGTGCCAGCAACCGCGCGCCCGCGCCCTCGGTGGCCATGCGTGCGCGTTCGGCAGCGACCCGCTCCGCGGGCGCGTCGGTGAGGTCGCGCATCACCTGCCAGCAGAGCGCCGGGTCCGAGTCGAGCAACCAGTCGATGACCGTCATCCGCACTTCCGGATCACGTCGAGGACCGCGAATCGAACAGACCGCCCCGCCATGCGGGCAGCGGCTCATCGCCGCACGCCGCCGCCACGGCCGCCCGCGCGAGCAGACGCGTCGAGTCCAGCGTCGGCAGGGGGGAGACCTCCGGCGTCACGAGCAACGGGATCTCCGTGCACGAGAGTGCCACCGCGTCGCAGCCCGCGCGCGCCAGGTCCTCGATCACGCGTACGTAGGCCGCTCGCGACTCGTCGCGGATCACGCCCAGGCAGAGCTCGTCGAAGATGACGTCATTGATCATCCCGCGATCGACGGCTCGCGGCGTCTTCATTTCGAGCCCCGCGCGGGTGAACGCTCCCGGATAGACCGGCCCTGCCATCGTCCATCGCGTCCCGAGCAGCCCGACGCAACGCCGGCCTTCGCGCTTCGCCCACCGCGCGACCTCCTCGGCGATGTGGAGGCCGGGGAGAGGGAGCGCCGGCCCGCTCGCCTCGAGCGCGATGTGGGCGGTGTTGTCCGGGCAGGCGAAGAAGTCGCAGCCGGCAGCCGCCAGGCGGGAGGCCGTCTGCGCCAGGTGCGCGCGCACCACGTCCAGCTCGTTGCGCTCGTACGCTTCGAGCACGGGCGCCATCGGCAGGACGGAGAGCGTGATCTCGGGGTGACGGTGCTCGCCCAGGCGGCGCGCGCTCTCGCGCACCATCTCCAGGAAGCACAGGGCCGCGCCGTCGGCGCTGTGGGCCAGGATCCCGATGTGGCGCATGATCCCGACCATGGCCGGGGCGGCGGGGCGGGTCAACGGGCGGGGTCACATAAGTACCTTGACAGGCATATACCCGTGTAGGAATATACGACCCATGGAATCCGCGTTCGCCATCATCGCCGAGCCGAACCGCCGCGCCATTCTGACGCTGCTGGCCTCGTCCGAGAGGTCTGTCGGGGAGCTCGAGCGCCAGCTCCGCATGCCCCAGCCGTCGGTGTCGAAGCACCTCCGGGTGCTCAAGGGGGCCGGCTTCGTGGAATCCCGCGTGGACGCGCAGCGCCGCGTCTACCGTCTACGGCCTGAAGCACTCATGGAAGTGGAGTCCTGGCTCACCCAGCTCCGTCGATTCTGGTCGGCGCATGTCGACGCGCTCGAACGCCACCTGGACCGCATGGAGCGGCCGGCACCGAAACGCAGGGGAGCCGCAAGCCCGAAAGGAAGGACACGATGACGACCCGCGAGAGTTACATTCCCGGTCCCGCCGCAGGCGCCGAGGTTCGCAAAGGCGAAAGCGAGTGGACGCTCGTGCTCGTGCGCGAGCTTCGCCACGCGCCGGCGAAGGTCTGGCAGGCGCTGACGGATCCCGCCCAACTGCAGGAATGGGCGCCGTTCGATGCCGACAAGAGCCTGGCGACGGTCGGGCCGGTGAAGTTGTCCACGGTCGGGGCTCCGATGGTCTCGGAGACCGCCGTGAAGCGGGCGGATCCGCCCCGGCTGCTCGAGTACAACTGGGGAGGCGGCGACCTGCGGTGGGAGCTGGAGCCGCTCGGCAGCGGCACGAAGCTCACGCTCTGGCACAACATCAACCGCAACTACATCACGTGGGGCGCCGCGGGCTGGCACATCTGCTTCGACGTGCTCGACCTGTTCCTGGCGGGGGAGCCGATCGGGCGCATCGTGGGCCCGGACACCATGAAGTTCGCGGGCTGGCAGCGGCTGGTCGGCGAGTACGGAAAGCAGTTCGGGATCGAGCCCGCAGCACACTGATCGCAACGGGAAAAAGTGGAGGGGACATGAAGAAGCCCGTCACGGCGGACAACGCGACGGCGTTGATCGATGAGCGGATCAAGGAGCTGGACGACTGGCGGGGGCATACGCTGGCCAGGGTGCGCGAGCTGATCCACGAAGCGGATCCTGCCGTCGTCGAGAAGTGGAAGTGGGGGATCCCGGTGTGGTCCCACGACGGGCTGATCTGCACCGGGGAGACATACAAGGCCGCCGTGAAGCTGACGTTTGCCAGGGGCGCTTCGCTCGAGGACCCCGCGGGACTGTTCACCTCGAGCCTCGAGGGCAGGGTCCGGCGCGCCGTCGACATCCGTGAAGGCGAGAAGATCAACGCCGCCGCGTTGAAGAAGCTCGTCCGGGCCGCGGTGCTGCTCAATCTGCAGGGCAAGAGCAAGCCGAAGGCCGCACGCGCGAAGGTCAAGCGGTGAAGAAGGCGACGAAGAAGGCGGGGACGCCCGCGGCAGGGAAAGCCGCGAAGAAGCCGGCGAAGAGGACGGCGAAACGGACTTCGCGCGCCGCGAGGGCGAAGCCCGTGCTCCTGAGCGGCGGGAATCCCCAGATCGCCAAGGCCGACGGCGACGAGCCCGTGCAGGCCTTCATCGCGGCCATGCCGGAGTGGAAGCGCGACGTGGGGCGACGCCTCGACGCGCTCGTCATGCGCACCGTGCCCCACGCGCGCAAGGCGGTGCGGTGGAACTCGCCGTTCTACGGCATCGCCGGTCGCGGCTGGTTCCTGGCGTTCCACGTCTTCGCCCGCGCCGTGAAGGTGACGTTCTTCAAGGGCACCGCGCTGTTGCCGGTGCCGCCCGGCGGCAAGTCGCATGACGCGCGCTGGATCGACGTCCACGAGGACGACCTCGACGAAGCGCAGATGACGAAGTGGGTGAAGCAGGCGGCGTCGATCCCGGGCTGGGGCGGTTCCTGACGCGCGGGTCGTCACCCGCTACAAACACCGCGGCAGCGTTGCGCATCGAGCGCAACGCTGCCGGCGTGTTCTGCGAAGAACCGCGCTACTTCATGATCAGGAACGTGCCCTTGCTCAAGCCATCCGCGGAGCGGATGCGGTAGTAGAACACACCCGAGCCCAGGCGACCGCCGTCGTCACCGCGGTCGTCGAGCGACACGACGTGGATCCCGGCCGGCGAGTTCGCTTCCGAGCGGAGCATCCTCACCCGACGGCCACTGACGTCGTAGAGCTCGATCTGGAGCGGCCCGGGCCGGCTCGTCGAGAACGTGAGCGTGGCCTGGCGACCGACCGGGTTGGGCCTAACCGACGGGGCGATGGTCCCGGTGGGCGTGGGCGTCATCCCATACGTCTCGGCCGCGATGGCAGCGGTGCCGCCGGCACAGGCCACCATGTCGTCCACGTCGAACGTCTCGGAGATGCCGACCGGGGAGTCCTTCACGGTGAAGTAGAGGTTGCTCCCGTTCGCGGTCGCGGTGTAGCTGCCCGACAGCCGCTGCCAGTTCGGGCTCAGTGTCACCGCGGGCCCGTCGACCGTCGCGACCTTCACGCCGTTCACGTACTCGATGATCCTGATCCGGGCGGAGCCCGTCGAGGCGTCGGAGCGCACCGAGGCGCCGAACGTGTAGGCCGTGCCGGCGACCGGGCTGGCGACCGACCTCGGGCTGTCCTCGATGGTGAAGCT
Source organism: Candidatus Methylomirabilota bacterium (assembly GCA_035606545.1). Classification (GTDB taxonomy): domain Bacteria; phylum Eisenbacteria; class RBG-16-71-46; order RBG-16-71-46; family RBG-16-71-46; genus JAIOPA01. The sequence goes on along the minus strand of DATNFC010000299.1, from coordinate 640 downwards.
GGACGTGGATGCGGCGCCGGTCACGCGGCAGGCGAACGAACCTGCCGAGCCGCCGGGAACCTGGCTGAGCGTTCCACCGTTCCCCTTCCAGCCCGTGAGTCCGGTTTCGAAGGACGGGTTGGTGACGAGGTTCGTGCACGTGCCGCCCGGGGCGTTGACGGTGACCGTGCGCGTGGCCGGCGTCGGATCCGCGAGGCCCAGGCCATCCGTGACCGTGAACGTCACGGTGTAGGTGCCGGCGGTGTTGAACACCACCGCGCCCGGATCCTCGACCGTCGAGTTCGCGGCCCCGCCGCCGAAGTTCCACGCGAACGCGAGCGGCAGGTTGTTGTCCGGATCGCTGCCCGTGCCGGTGAAGCTGACGCTCTGGCCGGTCGTGATCGTGACGTTCGCCGTCGGCGTATCGATCACGCTGTTCGGCGCCTGGTTCCCGGTCCCGGTCACCGTGATCACGCGGCTCGCGGGCGTCGGATCCGACAGGTTCAGGGCGTCCTTCACCGTGAACGTCACGGTGTAGGTGCCGGGCGTGTTGAACACCACGGCACCCGGGTCCTCGACCGTCGAGTTCGTGGCGCCGCCGCCGAAGTTCCACGTGAACGTGAGCGGCAGGTTGTTGTCCGGATCGCTGCCGGTGCCGGTG
>DATNFC010000298.1:0-2643 GCA_035606545.1 Candidatus Methylomirabilota bacterium | reverse complement strand
CGTCGGCGGGCAGGTCGTAGAGCGCGGCGACGAACGCGAGGAACTCGCGGGCCGAGAGCCTTTCGTAAAGAAACGGCCGGTCCGGCACGAGGCCCAACCGCGCCTTGGCGACGCGCGGCTCGCGCTCGAGATCGGCACCTGCGACCTCGATGCGGCCCTGGTCGGGGGCGAGCAGCCCCGAGGCACAGCGCAGCGTCGTGGTCTTGCCCGCACCGTTCGCGCCGAGGAAGCCCACGATCTCGCCCGCGCGCACCTCGAGCGACAGCGCGTTGACCGCGGTCACGGTGCCGAAGCGGCGGGTGAGCGCGTCGATGACCAGCGGCCGCGCGCCGGTGTTGCTCACGTCGAGAGTGCTTTCGCCAACTCGGGGAGGCTCGTGTCGTAACGGTACGGCACGTTCATGTGGCCGTCGTCGAACTCCTCGTAGCGGTGACGGATCCCGAGGCGCTTCAACTCCGCCGTGAACGCACGCGATCCGTGGTGGAGGTGGAACTCGTCCTTCGTGCCGCAGTCGAGGTAGAGCAGCCGGAGCGAGCGCAACGCCTCGGCATGCGTGGGCAGCAATCGCAGCGGATCGAACCCGAGCCAGCGCTGCCACACGTCCGGCCGCGGCAGGCCGGTTGCGAGATCGAACGGCAGGCCGATCCCCAGCTCGGCTTCAGGCTCGGGCGAATAGCACGCGGCCATGGCGAGGATGTTGAGTGCCAGGAAGTCGTCCTTCCCCTTCTGCGGCTTCGCCTCGAACGCCTCGAGGAAGCGGGCCACGCCGCCCGCGGCCTGGAGCACCGAACACGCCTTGGGGAAATCCGTCTGGTAGCAGTACTCGAACAGCATGTCGCCGCTGTGGCAAGCGAGCGCGCCGAACACGTCCGCGTGCAGCATGCCGAGCCGCATCGCCCCGAAGCCGCCGGACGACTTGCCGGCGATGCCGCGGTGCTCGCGAGCGGGGAGCGTGCGATGGCGCGCGTCCACCCACGGCACGAGCTCGTCGACGAGATGCATCTCGTAGCGGCCGGTGGCGCTCGAGTCCACGTACTGCGAGCCACCGAAGCGCGTGAAGCAGTCGGGCATGACGAGGATCAGCTCCGGGCTGCCCGCGGCGATCAGCGCGTCCATGCGGTCGTCGAGCGACGGCGACCAGGGATTGTCGTTCAGGAGCATGCGGCCGCGTCCGGTGAACCCGGTGAGCACGTACACCACCGGGAAGCGCCGCTGCGCGTCCTCGTCGTAGCCGGGCGGCAGGTAGATGGGCACGCGCCGCTGGTGCGGGTCGCCGGCGGCGTTGCCGCGCAGGACGTCGCTGTCGAACGCCACGATCTCCACGCGACCGCGTCTCATCGCAAGCCTCCGGGCCCGAACACCGCCACGCTCGCCGGCGCGCGCCTCGCGGCCAGCGTCGCCTCCAGTCTCACCGCCACCGAGTCGCGACGCCAGTCGGGGAGGATCGCCTGCAACTGCGCGAGCTGCCGCGCGGCGGGCTCGTCGAGCTGCACCGCGAGCAGGCCCGACACGAGATCACGCCGCGCGAGCCAGTCGTGCGGGTTCAGCTCCGCCGCGACCCGCGTCTCGAGCAGCGCGTATTTGGCGTTCACGCGCGCGAGCAGCAGGCCCAGCATGGCGTGCGCCTCGGGATGTCCGATCCCGCTGCGCACCGCCTCCACGAGCTGCCGCCGTGCCGTGAGCGTGTCGCGGTCCTCGAGCGAGCCTTTCGCCTTCCTGAGCCACAGCACGCGCGCGCTGGTGTCGTCGTGCGCGCCCCACTCGCGCCACGCGCGCTCGGCGAGGTCGCGCTTGCCGTCCCAGAGCAGCGACCAGCCCAGCCAGTAGAGATGGTCGACGCGCGCGCCGCCGGCATCGAGCCCGCGCCGGAACGCCCACGCCGCGCCTGCGGGCTTCTCGAGCAGCAGCAGGTCGGTCCCGACCTGGAAGAACGGGTCGTTCGTGAGCGTGTGCAGACGCGCGAAGTCGCCGCCGTCCCAGAACAGGAACTCGCACGGCTGCCGCGCGGCCGTCTGCTCGCTGAACTCCGAGTAGAAGTACGACTCGATCGAGTCGTCGTGGTAGAGCTGGCGGATGTTCGGGCCGTTGCCGGTCTGGAAGCCTGCCCACGACGGGATCGAGGCGAAGAAGAAGCGCGTCCCGGTCGCCACCTTCGGCAGCGAGCGCGTGAGCGACGCGCGCAGCTGCTTCGACAGCGCGGCCGCGCGCTCGAGGTAGTAGGGCGTGAAGTGCGACGTGCCGATCCACGCATTCTTCTCCAGCCCGAACGCCGGCGCGCTGACGCCCGCCGCATGCCACCACACGAGCGCGCCGGCGAGCGCGATCCACGACCAGCGCGCGATGCGGGCCGCGAGGAGCGTCGCGAGCAGTGCGCCGCCCACGGCCGCGAGCGTGTAGTAGTAGCTGCTCCACTGGTAGACGACCGGCCACACCGGGACCGTGAACGCGCCCAGCCAGCTGAGCGCGAACGCGATAGCATCCCCACTCGCGCGAGCAGGCGGTGCGGCTGGGACAGCGCGATCCGGCAGCCAGCGTGCGGCCACGGCGAGCAGCGCGAACGCCAGCGCCGAGGGCCGCGCCGCGGTCCACGAGCCGAGCCAGCCACTCGCGTGCTCGACACCGGCCAGGCTCTGCGCCATGTGG
>DATNFC010000297.1:0-13728 GCA_035606545.1 Candidatus Methylomirabilota bacterium | reverse complement strand
TCAAGCGGACTTGGATTCGAGCGCGGCGACGCGCTCGCGAAGCCGCGCGACCTCCTGGCGGAGCGCTTCGACCTCGGCCGCGAGCGACGCACGCGCGGCGCCCGAAGGTGCAGCCGGCGGATCGTCCTCGCCGTCGCCCGCGCGCGCGGGGAGACCCGCCTGCCCCGACTTGAGCTGCGCCAGCTCGGGCGCGAGGTAGAGGTTGTGGCTCACGAACTGACCGCGGCCCGCGGGCGAGAGCTCGATCATGAGCCCGCGTTCGACGAGCCCCGAGACGATCGGCTTCAAGACCGCGAGGTCCTCGATCGGCTCCATGCGGGCCGCACGCCCGCGCAGCTCACCCATGGCCTGCGCGCCGCGCAGAAGCAGCTCGGCCATCACCGCCAGCTCGGCGCGGTTCACGCCCATCCACTCGTAGGCGTGGTGCTTCCATTTGGAGACGCGGCCCATCCAGTCGATCTCGCTCGCCGCCCCGAGCAGGCGCAGGCCGTCGAGCGCGCGTTCGACCTCGATGTCGTCGAGCGTCGTCACCGGATCGCGGTTGTTCTTCTGGTTGCAGCCGGCGACGATCGCGTTCACCGATATCGGGTAGGCGGCGGGCGTGGTCTTCGCCTTCTCGATGAGCACGCCGAGCACGCGACGCTGGTTCGGCTCCAGCGCCTTCCACTTCGGCGTGGACGGGGTGGTACCGGCTGCGGGGAGGCTGTCGGACATGGTCCCTCGGGCGGCGCGTGGGCATTCGTTCCGTCGGCGCGCGAGTATGGACCGCACCGGTGTGCGGGGTCGAGTCCGACTCAGGCTGGCGGTCCCGCGGTGGAATTCAGTGCGTGCGAGCGCCCGGACGCGGCGGCTATCCTCCGGTGCATATGAACCCCGTCCCACGCTGGGCTCTGGCGACGGTCGCTCTGTTCGCCGTCCCGATGGTCCAGGCTGCCGAGCCGCGTCCAGGGATGGGGCGGCTGGACTCCATCCTCGACCTCGTTCGCGGTCGCGAGGAGCGCGCCGCCCGGCGCTTCAGCCTGAGATCCCCGGTCGGCTTCCCGGCCGCGGGCACGGAGTTGCCCGCTCAACTCCCCGGATCGTGGTCGACCCAGTTCGGGATCCCCGGGCTCGACGGCGAGCCCCAGTGCGCGACGTACTACCGGGGCGATCTCATCGTCGGCGGGTACATCGAGGTGGCCGACGGCCAGCACACCCGTGGCATCGCGCGCTGGAACGGCCACGCGTGGCATCCCATGGGTTACGGACTCACCGGCTACGTCACCGCGCTGACCGTGTGGAACGGGCGACTCGTCGCGGGCGGCTACTTCTCGAGCGGCACGATCAGCGGATCGCTCGCCATCTGGAACGGGCAGGTGTGGGAGCAATTCCCGGGGGAGCGCATCGATGGCCAGGTCCTCGCGCTCGCGAGCGATGGCTCGTCGCTCGTGGCCGGAGGCACGTTCGACCACATCGGTACGCTGCCCACCGGCAACGTCGCGCGCTGGGATGGCGCGACGTGGGATGCGATGGGAGGCGGCACGGATGGACGCGTCCGTGCGGTGGCGCGACTCGCGGACGGCTGGGCCGTCGGCGGCGAGTTCCGGCTCGTGGGCGGCGCGCCCGCGGGACACGTCGCCGTCTGGAACGGGGCGGCGTGGGACCCGCTCGATCGGGGCATCACGACCGCGAACGGGGGAGGCGCCGTGCTGGCGATGGCCCGGCTCGGAGACGACCTCCTGATCGGCGGCGTGTTCGACAGCCTGGGCACGGTGGCGGCCGACGGCATCGCGCGCTGGGATGGCACCGGCTGGCACGCGCTGCCGGGTGCTCCGGAGAACCTGGTCGTCACCGCGCTCGAGACGGACGGCGGTATCGTCCATATCGGTGCGATCAGGCTCGGGGTGTCGTTCGACGACCGCAGCGAGCTCGCGACGTGGAACGGTTCCACCTACGTGGGGGAGGTGGGCAGCCCCGTCGGCGAGGTCACCGCGATCGCCTCGGCTGAGGGCCGGGTCGCCGTCTGCGGCAACTTCAACAACGTCGACCACAGTCCGGTGCTCTGCGCCGCGGTGCGGGTCGGTGCGCGCTGGGAGCCCGCGGAGGGATGGCGTCCGCCCATGCACGGACTCTCGTCGTTCGTGCAGAGCCTCGCGCGTTTCAAGGGCGAGGTGGTCGCCCTCGGCGGGTTCAGGTTCGCCGCAGACGACACGGGGTGGGTTCACGTGAACGGCATCGCGCGCTGGGACGGAGCGCGATGGCGACCGATGGGCGACCAGGCGTTCTTCGGCGCGACCGAGCTCCTGGCCGACGGCGACGCGCTGTACGCGACCGGGTACCAGTCGTGGCGGTGGGACGGCACCCGGTGGAACCCGCTCGGCGTGACCAGCTCTGGGCCCATCTCCCACCTCGCCTCGTACAAGGGCGAGCTCTGGGGGGGCGGACACTGCTTCGGCTTCTGCCCGGACGCCACGGCGCTCTGGCGCTGGGACGGACAGGACTGGGTTCCGGTGCAGCCACCGGCGGGGATCACGCCCTTCGACGCGCGCGTCTCGGCCCTGCACGTGCACGGGGACCGTCTCGTCGTCGCATGGGCGTTCTACCAGCCGGACGGAACGCCCCGCGCGCGCCTCGTGCCGTGGGACGGCAACGGGTGGGGACCTGACCTCGGCGATTTCAACGGCTCCATCGACCGGCTCGTGACGTTCCAGGGCCACCTGTGCGCGATCGGCGGCTTCGGCCAGATCTCCCATACACCGGTGTACGGCTTTGCGATCCTGGAGGACACGGGCTGGGATGCGCACGGCTACGAGGGCTCGCTGCCGTACGCGATCGCGGCCAGCGACTCGGCGCTGTTCGTTGGCAGCAACGCCATCTCGGCATGGGACGGCGCCCGATGGCGGATGCTCGGGAGCGTGAGGGGCGACGTGGGGACGATACTCGCAGACGACCAGTCGCTGTGGGTGGGCGGAGGCTTCCGCTTCGCGGACGAGACCGGGTCCCACTCGATCGCACGCTTCGACTTCGAGACGTCGCCACCACCGCATTCGGACGAGGGGCTCGCGCTCACGGCGGGACCCAACCCGTCGCGCGACGTGTTCTCCCTCACCTTCACGCTTCCCGAAGCGGCCCCGGTGCGCCTCGTGATCCACGACCTGATGGGGCGGGAGGTGCGCCTGCTCCTCGACCGGATCCTGCCGGCCGGGAGCCACACGGTGACCTGGGACACGCTCGACCGGAACGGCCGCGCAGCGCGCCTGGGGCTCTACTTCGCGCGACTCGAGCCGGGCCAGCGCCACGCCACCACGCGGACGATCGCGCTCGTTCGCTAGGACGCGGGTGGGTTACGGCGCCGGCATCGCGTGCGGCCGATACGGCAGCTCGAGCTGCGAGAAGATGAACGAGTAGATGTCCGCGTACTCCTCGTTGCGCGCGTTGAGCGGCGTGCCGATGTGGCCGGTGGTCATGCTCGTGCGCAACAGCACCGGGCGCGACGTGCCGCTGGCCTGGAGCCGGGCCGCGAACTTGAACGAGTTGCTCGGGGTGACGCGCGGGTCGTTGACTCCGGTGAGCAGCAGCGTGGCCGGATACCGCGTGCCGTCCTTCACGTTGTGGTACGGCGAGTAGTTGAGGAGCGCCCGGAACTGCGACGAGTCGCGCACGGTGCCGTATTCGGTGGTGTTGAACTGGCCGTTGGGGGAGAGCTCCACCCTCAGCATGTCGTAGACGCCGACCGACGACACCACCACGTGGAAGAGGTCCGGATGCTGGGTCAGCTCGGCACCCATCAGCAGGCCGCCGTTGCTGCCGCCCTGGATCACCAGCCGCTCGCTCGCGGTGTAGCGTTTGTCGACCAGCGCCTGGGCGCAGGCCGCGAAGTCGTCGAACACGTTCTGCTTGAGCGTGAGCTTGCCCGCCTCGTGCCAGGCGTCGCCGTACTCGCGTCCGCCGCGGATGTTCGCCACCGCGTAGATGCCGCCCTGCTCGAGCCACAGCTTGCGCACGGCACGGAACGACGGTTTCTGGCTGATGCCGTAGCCGCCGTAGCCGTAGAGCAGCAGCGGCGCCTTGCCGTCGAGCGCGGTGTTCTTCTTCATGAGCACGCTGATCGGGACGCGCGTTCCGTCCTTCGATACGGCGAATTCGCGCCGGACCTCGACGTCCGAGAAGTCGGCGGGTGATTTGAGCGCGAGTGCCGTGGGCACGAGCGTGCCTGCCGCCGGGTCGTAGCGCAGCCAGTGACCGGGCTCGGTGAAGCTCTCGCTCCGGACCAGGCACTGCTCGCCGGCATAGCGCGCGAACCCGGTCACCGAGCTCATCGCGGGCAGCGGCATCTTGCCGAGTGATTCACCGCTCAGCGTGAACACCCGCACCTCGTTCGGCCCACCGGTGATGTCCTCGACGTAGAGCCGGCTGCCGGCGACGTGGATGTCGTCGATCGCCGTGCGACTCGGCGGCACGATGCTCTTTGCTTCCGCGAGCACGGGCCGGTTCAGCGGCACGCGCAGCACCTCGCCGTTCGCGTCCTTCGCGCGCGAGAGCAGCAGCAGTCCACCGTCCCCGAACTCGGCGCTCACGATCTTGTCCCGGAAACCTGCCACCGTGCGGAGCGCGCCGTCCGGGCCGCGCAGCCACCAGCCGATCTCGCCGCCGTCGCCGTTCCGCACCAGGATCAGCACGTGGCTCGCGCGCTCCGAGCTCTCGAATTCGATCTCGGCGATCTTCGGCAGCTCCTTCCCGATCACGTAGCGGTCGCTCGAGCGCGCCGTGCCGAGCTTGTGGAACCAGGCCTGCTGATAGAAGTCGAGGTCCGCGGCCGGCCGCTCGCCGGGCGCCGGGTAGCGCGTGTACATGAGCCCGGAGCCGTCCGCCGTCCACGCGACGCTGCCGCCCGCAGTGCCGCCGTTCACGCGCGGCAGCACGTCGGGCAACTCGCGGCCGGAGGCCACGTCGAAGATGTGCAGGTCGCCCGACTCGGTGCCGCCGCGCGACAGCGACACCGCGACCTTCGAGCCGTCGAGCGACGGCGCGAAGAAGTCGATCGTCGTGCTGCCCGTGGTGTCGATCGCGTTCGGGTCGACGATCACGCGCTCGCCGGTGAGGTCGTCCACGGAGGTCAGCGCCACGAGCATCGGCTGATTCCGGGGCGGCTGGTCCTTCATCGCGAACAGCGTGCCGCCGTGATACTGGAGCCCGTAGTAGTCGGGCGAGATGCTGCGCGACAGCTCGGCGACGCGGTCGCGGATCGCCGTGCGGGAGGGGATCTGGTCGAGGACGCCGCGCGTGTACGCGTTCTGTGAACCCACCCAGGACTTGACCGCATTGTCGGACCAGTCCTCGAGCCACTGGTAGTCGTCGCGCACGACGGTTCCGAAATAGCGACTCTCGACCGCGCGCTTCTCCGCCGCCGGCGGTTCCGCGGGCGGGGCGGCATGCGTGCGCGATGCGGTGAACCACAGCACGAGCGTGGCCAGCAATGCAGCCGTTCCGACCAGGATCGAACGTGATGAGCGCACGGCACCGTTCATGGTCATATCCTCCGCGCTGAAAGCGTCACCGGAACGCATCGGGCGACACGGTACCATTTGTACTTGGTCCGTGTTCATGCGTAGGTCGATTCCGCAAATGTTCATACAGCATTGACTGTATGGACCGCGACATCGCCGCGTCACTAGTGTGGAACGTGCGCGGAGTGAGTTCTCCACCCACCCTCTCTCTCGGAACTCGGGCCAACTTCGCGGCGCCACAAGAGTGGGAAGTCCGACCTGAGACGGGGCGACGCGCGCGTGAGCACCGAACGAGAGAGCAAGCATGGGTGGTGGTGGGCGGCCAGCCTGCTGACGGGGTTTGGATTGGCCGCCTCAGCGTATCTGCTCGCCCGCACGTTCGCGCTCATCGCTCCGACGGTTCACGTGGCGCCCGACCTGTGCTCCGCGCTGTTCTCCGCGAGCTGTGACGCTACGCTATCCGACCCGCGTGCCTGGGTCCTCGGCATCCCGCTCGCCGGTTGGGGCCTGGTCTACTTTTCGATGCTCGTGGCGCTACTCGCGCTCGCCCGGTTCGTGGCCGGCGCGTTCGAGGCTCCGGCGCTGCTTGCGGCTTCGGTGCTGGTCGCCATCGGTCTCGGTTGCGGGATCGTGCTCACGGCCAGTGCGCTTCTCGGGAAGGGGACGATCTGTCCGGTCTGTCTCTCGATCCATGCCCTGAGCCTCGCGCTGCTGTTCGCCCTGCAGCGCGCTCTCGCGCGACGGCCGCGCGAACAGTGGGCGATCGTCCATGAGTCGTGGCGTGGCCTGACCGCTGCCGCCGGGGCGGCCCCGGAGACCTCGCGCTGGCGGCTCGTGGGCTTCGGCTGCGTGGCGCTGGTCGCGGCCATGGCCTACCAGTGGGTGTACGTCGAGTCCGCGCTCCGGCGCTCACACCCGGCGTCGGCTCCCGTGGATCACGCCGCCGTCATCACCGCGTTCCGCGCCGCGCCGGAACGCTTGCTCCCCGTGTCCGCGAGCGACCCTCACCGCGGCCCGCTCGATGCGACGGTGCGGCTCGTGGTGTTCGAGAGCTTCCAGTGCCCGCACTGCCAGCGCTTCGCGGGCGCGCTGCCGCGCCTGGAGCGCGAGTTCGGCGACCGGCTGGTGGTGGTGTTCAAGCACTACCCGCTCTCGTCGCGATGCAACGAGCGGCTGCACGTGGACATGCAACCCGACGCGTGCGAGATCGCGTGGGCCGCCGAGGCTGCGCACCGCCAGTCGCGATTCTGGGCGTTCCACGACGCGATGCTCGCGGCCGGGCGCGACGCCGACGCGAACACCATCGAGCGCGCGGCGCGGGGCGCCGGGCTCGAACTGGCGCGCTTCGAGACCGACCGGCGTTCGGCGGCGGTGCGCGAGCGCGTCGCCGCGGACATCGAGCTGGGCAACGATCTGGGCATCCCCGGCACGCCGGCGGTGTACCTCGACGGTCGGCTGGTGCGGACGGCGTCCCCCGAGGTGCTCGAGATCCTCATCAAACATGAACTCGGAAAGCGCGTGAAACGAACTCCCACGCCCGACCACACCGCCAGGCAGACGGCTCGCCTCGACACGGGCGTGGCCCCACGACGGACGGCTGAACCGATCAGCCGAGCCACCCCAGGTCGCAGGGAGCAGGCAGTCTCGACACCATTCGACACGAGGAGGTTCACATGTGGAGGTTGACGGCAGTGATGCTCGCCATCGCGGCGCTGGTGGGTCTGACGATGTTCCACGGCACCGTGCAGGCCCAGCCGCCGGGCAGGCCCGCGGCGGAGAAGACGATGCTCTGCCACGTGAGCGATGACAACGGCGCACACATCATCGAGGTCGCCGATCCGGCGGTGCCGGCGCACCTCGCGAACCACGGCGACTGCATCATCAACTCGGACGATCGCAGCCTGATCGGCCAGCCGTGCGATCCGACGGACGCGAACAACAACGACATCTGCGACATCCAGCCCTAGCGGATCGCGATGGCGACGGGGGGCGGGGCGACAGGCTCCGCCCCCTCGCGTTCGACGGCAGCGTCTAGGTCCAGAGGCGCATGCCGCCGCGGAACGCGTTGGCGTTGTCTCCACGCCGGGCGTGCGGCGGGAGCTTCAGGAGCTTCTTCACGTTGCCGCCGCCGAGGACGACGTGATCCGCGACCACCGCGGCGCGTAACAGCTCCGAGACGATGTGCACGTGCTTCTCCCACTTGTGGCGTCCCAACCGCTCGAGGCCGCGCACGCCGAGGTAGTCCTCGAACGACTTCCCCTCGCGATAGGGCAGGTGGGCGAGCTCGAGCGATTGCACGACGTGGTCCTCGACGACGGCTGTGCCCAACCCGGTCCCCAACCCGAGGAACAGCATGCGTCCGCCGTCGTAGCTGCCGAGCGCCTGCATGGCGGCATCGTTCACGATGCGGACGCGGCGGCGGAACGCGCGCGCGAAGTCGAACCGGCGCCAGCCACGACCGAGATTGTGCGGCTCGGCGACCGGGCGGCCCTTGCGCACCGGCCCCGGGTAGCCGATCGAGACTCGATCGTAGCGCCAGCCCGCGGTGGCGGTGAGCGTGTCGCGCACCATCACGGCGGGCGTGAGGTGTGGTCCCGAGTCGAACTTGACCGGCGTGCGGCGCCCCGTCGCGAGCAGCTTCACGTGCGTGCCGCCGACGTCGATCACCAGCACGTTCACTGCGGCATCACCCAGCCGCCCACGTCCCGGGTCAGGCGCTCGGCTTCGGCCGGGCCCCAGGTCCCCGACGCATAGGCGAGCGGCGCTGCACAATCGCGCAGCAGCGGGTCCACGATCGCCCATGCGGCCTCGACCGCGTCCTGCCGCGCGAACAGCGTCGGGTCGCCGTCCATGGCGTCGCCGAGCAGCCGTTCGTAGGCGTCCATCTCGTCGCTCGTTTGGTGGCGGGCGATCGACAGCTCGATCGGCTGGCCCAACATGCCGTCGCCCGGGCTCTTCGCACTGCAGCCGACGCCGATCACCACGTCGGGGCCGAGGCGAAAGCGCACGTGGTTCGCCATCGCGGGCGCGGCGTCGTGGAACACGACCGCGGGGGGCGCCTTGAGCTGCACGCGCACCTCGGTCGCGGTCGTGGCCAGGCACTTGCCGGCGCGGATGTAGAACGGCACGCCCGCCCAGCGCCACGATTCCACGCGCAGCTCGAGCGCCGCGAACGACGGCACGCGCGAGTCTCCCGCCACGCCGGGCTCGCCGCGATAGCCCTCGAACTGCCCGAGCACAAGCCGGTCGGGCGCCAACGGCGGGATGCTGCGCAGCACCTTCGCCTGCTCGTCGCGGATCGCCTCCTGGTACGAGCCGGACGGCGGCTCCATGGCGAGGAAGCCGACGACCTGGAGCAGGTGGTTCTGCACCACGTCGCGCACCACGCCGACCTCCTCGTAGAACTTGCCCCGGCCCTCGAGGCCGAAGCTCTCCGCCATCGTGATCTGCACGTTGGCGACGAACTGACGGTTCCAGATCGGCTCGAGGAACGCGTTCGCGAACCGGAAGTAGAGCAGGTTCTGCACCGCCTCCTTGCCGAGGTAGTGGTCGATCCTGAAGATCTCGGACTCGGCGAAGCAGCGATGGAGCGTGGCGTTCAGCTCGCGCGCCGAGGCGAGGTCGCGGCCGAACGGCTTCTCGAGCACGACGCGCGCGTGGCGCGAGCAGTCGGCCGCCTCGAGCCCGTCGACCACGGTCTCGAACAGCGACGGCGGGATGGCGAGGTAGTAGAGCGGCCGGCGGGCGTTGCGGAGCGCTTTCTTGAGGGCCATGTACGTGGCCTGCGTGCGGTAGTCGCCCTGCACGTAGTCGAGCGCCTTCGCGAGTGCCGCGAACGCCGTGGCGTCCACGCCGCCGCCGTACTGCTCGATGCTGGCGCGGGCGCGCTCGATCAACGCTTCGCGCGTGTAGGCGCTCGAGGCCACGCCCACGACCGGGAGGCCCAGCATGCCGCGGCGCGCCATGGCGTGCAGTGCGGGGAAGATCTTCTTGTACGCCAGATCGCCGGTGATGCCGAAGAACACCAGCGCGTCGGAGCGCTCGACGCTCATGGGGCGGACTTCTCGGCGTGGCCGCCGAATTGCCGGCGCAGCGCCGAGAGCAGGCGATCCTCGAACGCGCTCTCGCCGCGCGAGGCGAAGCGACCGAACAGCGACGCCGCCAGCACGTGGACCGGCACGCCGAGGTCGTTCGCCGCGGCCAGCGCCCAGCGGCCCTCGCCCGAGTCGGAGACGCGCCCGGAGTACCCGGCGAGCGTGCCGTCCTCGGCGAGTGCGCTCGCGGTCAGGTCCAGCAGCCACGACGGGATGACACTGCCGCGCCGCCACAGCTCGGCGATCTCGGCGACGTCGAAGTCGTAGCGATAGTGCTCAGGGTGGCGCAGCGGCGTCGTTTCCGCGTCGACGGCGCGCGCGTCGCGGCCCGCGCCGGCGTGGTGGAGCAGGTTGAAGCCTTCGGCGTAGGCCGCCATGAGACCGTACTCGATCGCGTTGTGCACCATCTTCACGAAGTGCCCGGCGCCGTGCGGCCCGCAGTGGAGCCAGCCCTGGTCCGCCGTGCCCGCGCCCGCCGCACGACCCGGCGTCGGCGCCGCCGCGGCGCGACCGGGGGCGAGCGCCTCGAACACCGGCTTCAGGCGCGCCACCACGTCGGTATCGCCGCCGATCATCAGGCAGAAGCCGCGCTCGAGGCCGAACACGCCGCCGCTCACGCCACAGTCGACGTAGCGCAGCCCGCGCTTCGCCAGCCGCTCGGCGCGCGCGAGGTCGTCCTGGAAGTACGAGTTCCCACCGTCGATCAGCGTGTCGCCCGGCTCGAGCGTCGCCGCGAGTTCGTCGAGCGCGGCATCCACGACGCCCGCGGGTACCATGAGCCAGATGTGGCGCGGTTTCGCGATCGCGCGCACGAAGCCCGCCGGCGAGCCCGCATCGGTGGCGCCGTCGCGCACGATGTCCGCCACCGCATCGCGCGAGCGGTCGTGGACCACACAGCGCACGCCCGCGCGCATCAGGCGCCGCACCATGTTCGACCCCATGCGACCGAGGCCGACCATGCCCAGTTCCACGCGGATCCTCCCTCTGCGAATGCGAATCAACGCTGCTGCGCTATGCTCATGACTCGCGGCGTGCGGACGCGTCAGCACATTAGCACGCGCGCCGGCTCCCGGAGACCCGATGCCCGTGAAGCACGAACCCGCGCTGGTGGTGGCGTCGATCCCCGCGCTCATGCAGCGCTGGGCGCTCCACTGCGCCGCCGCGGCGCGCGCCGCCCAGGGTGCCCGCGGTCGCTTCGCGCTCGCTGTTCCCGGCGGCTCGGTGGCGGAGCACTTCCTGCCGGTGCTGGTCGAGCCGGACATCGACTGGTCGCTCGTCGATGTCTTCACCTGCGACGAGCGCTGTGTGCCGCCGGACAGCGACGATGCGAACGTCGCCGCGATCGAGCGCCTGTTGCTGGCACCGCTCGGAGCCGCGGCGCCACGCCTGCATCGCATGGCGGGCGAGGACCCCGACCCCGAGCGCGCCGCGCGCGCTTACGCCGCGACGCTCAGGTTCGTGTTGGGCTCGCCACCGGTGCTGGACATCGCGCTGCTCGGCGTGGGCGAGGACGGCCACGTGGCGTCACTCTTTCCCGGTCGGCCCGCGCTCCTGGCCGCCGACCCTCCGGTGCTGGTCGAGGACGCGGCGCCCAAGCCGCCGCCGCGGCGGCTCACGCTGTCGCTGGACGTGCTCGCGGACGCACGCGAGGTGATCGTGGCGGCGTTCGGAGTTCCCAAGGCAGCCGCCGTGGCCGAGGCGCTCCAGGATCCCGCGTCGGAACTGCCACTCGCGCTGCTGCTGCGCCGCGCGCGGCGCGCGACCGTGATGCTCGACGAGGACGCGGCGAGCGCGCTCCAGCCCTAGCCCGGACTATTCATGAGCCCGTGGCCTGCGACCGCGATCTGCCGGCCATCCGCTGCGTTGCCGAACTGGGGCGCTCCTCGACGTGTCTTTGGACACGTCGGCGGTGCGGCCCAGTCCGGCGCCTTGCGGCTGGCCGACATCTCGCGGTCTCGGCTCACGGTTCATGAATCGTCCGGGCTGGAAACGAAACGGCGGCCACGCCGCTCACGCGGGTGGCCGCCGGTTCGAACCGCTGAAGCTTACAGTCCGAGCTTGTGCGAGATGCCGACGCGCAGCGCGAACTGGTTCACGTCGCTCACGATCCCGTACCAGGCCTCGGCACGGAAGTCGTTCTTCGAGTTCATGGGCGTGCTGATGCCGCCGCCGATGTCGAGACCTAGCTTGGTGTCGCTGCCCTCCGCGGTGACCGCGGGGAAGCCGGGCACGTTCATCGACGACTCGGCGTGCAGGAAGTGCAGTCCCAGGCCGGCGCCCGCGAACGGACGCACCTTGGGATTCGCGACCTCGAAGTAGTACTTGGCGCGCGCGCCGAGCGAGATGTCGCGCAGCGAGGTCTCGACGCCGAACTGGTTCTCGGAGAAGGACCAGTACTCGATGTTCGGCTCGAGGCCGATGTTCGGCGCGAGCTGGCCGAGGTCGGCGAACACGCCGAGGCCGAACGTGCCGTCGAGGTTCTCGGGGCTGATGAACGCGGCGGTGGCGCCGATCGCGTTGAAGCCGATCTTCGACTGCGCCATCGCCTGCGACGCGGACAACATCCCCAGTGCGAGCAGCAGGAAATGAGCCTTGCGCTTCATGGAGTCCTCCGTGGTTCCACCACACGCGCGCGGCCGCCGATTCAGGGGGAGCGGCCAGCAGTTGCGGCGAGGGGGTTATCGTCCGCGTGCGGCGCGTGCTTCAGGCGCTGGCGGTACCGCGTGGGCGGCGGTTGCGCTTCGCCCGGCACGCCCCGGTCGCGGGGCATTTCGCGCAGCGGGGCACTAGACTGGTATGGGATCCGCCGTCCAAACCGCGTCGGGAAAGGGGCCGCATCGATGAGCGAGAGCCGAACGTCGCGCCGTGCGTCGGGCCGCCCGTTGCCCGCGGCGGTGCCCGATGCGAGCCCGCTGGCCACGCCGCTCCTCGGCTACCGGCCGTCGCTCGACGGCCTGCGGGCGATCGCGGTGCTCGCGGTGATGAGCTGGCATTACGTGTTGCCCGGCGTAAAGGGCGGCTTCCTCGGCGTGGACATCTTCTTCGTGCTGAGCGGCTTCCTGATCACGCGGCTGCTGCTCGAGGAGTGGGCGCTCACCGGCGGGATCCACCTCGGGCGTTTCTACCTGCGCCGCGCGCTGCGCCTGTTCCCGGCACTGTTCCTGCTGCTGCTCCTCATGCTGCCGTTCGTGCCGCGCATCTGGACGGTCTACTCGCTGCTCTACGTCACGAACTGGGGGATCCTCGCCGGGAAGCTGGGCTCGTGCGCGATCATGCAGCTCTGGTCGCTCTCGGTGGAGGAACAGTTCTACCTGCTCTGGCCGCCGCTGCTCCTCGGGCTCCTGGCGCTGCGTACGCCGCGGTGGGCGATTGGCGCCATCGTCGCGCTGGTCACGATCACCTCGGCGGGCTACAAGATCGTGGCGTGGCGCTCGATCGACAGCTGGAGCCGGTTCTACTTCGGCTCCGACGCCCGAGCCGATGAGCTGCTGATCGGCTGTGGCTTGGCGCTGCTCCTGAGCTGGAGCCGCGTGGCGCAGCGGGCGTGGTTCCGCCGCGCGGTTCAGGTGGCGACGATCCCGGCGCTGCTCTGGCTCGGCTACCTGATCGTGGCCTCCGCGGTCTACTGGCGACTGCTCTACCAGCAGGCCGGGCTGACGCTCGCGGCGTTCGCGACCGCGATCGTCATCACCCAGTGCCTGATTGCACCGGTGCCCGGCGTGCGCACGTTCCTCGCCTGGCGCCCCATGGTCGTGATCGGGCGCATGTCCTACGGCATCTACCTCTGGCATGCGCCCGTCGCCTGGCTCACGGACGCGCGGCACTACGACTGGGTGCCGATCCTGTCGCGCCCGGTGCAGTTCATCGTGCGCGTGGTCCTCACGTTCGCGATCGCGGGCGCCAGCCATCGCTTTCTCGAGCAGCCGCTGCTCCGGCTCAAGCACCGCTTCTCGACCCGCGAGCGCGTGCCGGCAGAAGGATCCGGCTAGACGCGAGCAACAATCCTCGGGTTGTGCTCGGAAGATTGCAGATGAACTTGGGCGGCGCGGGGCCGCCCCCGCGTGTCATGACTGTTTCAGGCGGCGTAGCGGCAGGTGTGCGTCCGCGCCCGTGGGATACAGCGGGTCGGCGTGAGCCCCCAGTAGTAT
>DATNFC010000296.1:0-23347 GCA_035606545.1 Candidatus Methylomirabilota bacterium | reverse complement strand
ACCGGGCGCACGAGCCCGACCACGGCCGGAACCTGGACCGCGGTGGATTCCAGCAGCCGCACCGCACGGCGCACGCCCAGTGCAACGCTCAGCCGTCGCGCCATCGCGAGCCACGGCTCGCAGGCGGGCTGGGCGTTCTCGGTGGCGAGGCGCCGCGCACGCAACCACTGGACGATGAGCCGGAGCGAGAGCACGGTGACGCCGGCGAGCCACAGCGACACCACCGCGGGCAGCGCGTCGCTGGCCGCGCG
This sequence comes from Candidatus Methylomirabilota bacterium, assembly GCA_035606545.1. Classification (GTDB taxonomy): domain Bacteria; phylum Eisenbacteria; class RBG-16-71-46; order RBG-16-71-46; family RBG-16-71-46; genus JAIOPA01. Next base: position 23,096 of record DATNFC010000296.1, on the reverse strand, counting down.
CCACGGGTCGGGAAGCGACGGGACACGCGCCGGGGCGAACGTCGCCACGACGATCGCGGCGACACTCGGCGCCGGAGCCGGAGCGGAGATACCCACGGGCGCGGCCTGCTGCCTCACCGCGTGCGAGGCCGGCCGTGGCGTGGGCGTGTCCGCCCGGTACGAGCGCCAGCCGGTCAGCGCCGCCACGACCACGAGCAACAGCATCGCGCCGCACGACAGCGCGTAGCGCAGACTCGCGCTTCGGGATGGCAGCAACGCGAGCAGCAGGACGAGCGCCGCCGCGATCGCGGTGCCCTGCCAGACGAGGTGGAGCAGGGCCCAACCGACAGCCTGCAGGGCTGGGGCGAGCGGTCCGGTCGCGAGGGCGAGGATCATCGGGCATCCCCCTTCTCGAGCTGGTCGAGCAATGCGCGGATGTTGCGCAGTTCCTGAGCGCTGGCGGGGTGGTCGGAGAGCGCGTTCAGGACGAGCTTTGCCGACGAACCGCCGAACGCACGGTCCATGAGGTCACCGAGGAGCTGGCGCTGCGTGCGTCGCTCGCTCTGTTTCGCCGTGTAGACATGCGCGCGCTGCGACTCGTCGCGTACCACGAGGCCCTTCTCCGTCATGATCTGCATGAGCTTGAGAACGGTCGTGTAGCCGGTCCCCTGTGAAGCACTCAACGCCTCGTACACGTCGCGGACGGTACTGGGCCCGCGTTGCCAGAGCACGTTCAGGATCGCGAGCTCGGCATCCGTGGGCCGTGGTGTCGGTGTCGCTTTCTTCTCCGCCATGCGCATGGTCTCCGTGGGCCATCCAACGGCCACGAATGCACGTTATACGAAGGCTTTCGTAGCGTCAACGAAGATCTTCGTAGCGCGGGAAAACGGGCTCCGGGCGCGCCGCCCGGATCGACCTGCCCTCGACTTCATGACGCTGCTCGGGCCGCCGCCGCGCGCGAACCGCTCCTACCTCAGCTTCTATGGCGAGTTGGTGTTCGCGAGCGCCGGTTGCGTGAGCTGTCACACGCCGGCGCTGGTGACGGGCCTGAGCCCCGTGCCGGCGTTGTCGCGCAAGGTGTTCTTCCCGTACGGGGACTTCCTGCTCCACGACATGGGTGCGTTGGGCGACGGCATCGTGCAGGGCCGGGCGGGTCCGCAGCAGATGCGCACCGCGCCGCTCTGGGGCCTTTCAACGCGCAGCACGTACCTGCACGACGGGCGCACGACCTCGCTGCACGAGGCGATCCTCGCGCACGGTGGCCAGGGCGCCGTCTCGCGCTCGCGATACTCCCGGTACGATCCGTTCTCGCGCGCGGCACTGCTCGCGTTCCTGCGCACGCTCTGAGAACTGCAACTGACCCGGCGCGCGTGTCCGTGACGCGATGCGCCGGGTCAGTAAACACGTCAAATGCGCAAACATGATGCTGATTGCGATTGCATGAGCAACTCGCTCCGGTAAACTCCCGACCTCTCCGATCCGAAAGCTCGCCCCTCCACTCCTCCGGCGAGCGGCCGCTTCGCGACACTCCTCCGGCATTGAGCAGCCGACTCTTCTCGCCGGAGGGTTCCATGAACACTGCGAACAGCAGTCGCATGAGTGTGTCCGCGCCCGGGGAAAACACCCGACGGCGTTCTCAGGAGAATCCCGGAGCCTGCATCGGCGCCGCGGTGGATGCGTTCCGCGGCGCATACGTTAGACGCGCGCAGTCCGTGCTTCGTGGGGCGTTGATCGCGCTCGCGAGCCTCGGGCTCGCGGGTTGCGGGACCCATCGCACCGCTTCGTCCACCACCCCGGTGGCGCCCGAGACGGTGGGGGCGCTCACGGCGGACGCGACCGAACTGGGCGCCACGTCGTTCACGACCGCCGCGCGTGCAACCACGCTCGGCGGCCCGCTGGGCGGGCTGGATGCAGGTTCCCTCGCGCGTTTCGAAGCGGGGCGCGACGAGTTCATGGACGAGGACGACGTCGAAGAGGGACTGGGCCCGGTGTTCAACGAGGCGTCCTGTGTCACCTGCCACACCGGGCCCGTGGGCGGCACGAACGGCCGGGTCGAAACTCGGTTCGGGCGCATGGTCGGCGGCCGGTTCGATCCGATGGAGTCAGAGGGCGGTTCGCTGCTCCAGGACCACGCGATCGGTGAGATCGGGGCCGGCGCCGGTGTGTTCACGTACGCGCCCGAGAGTGTGCCCACCGAGGCCAACGTCCGGGCGGGGCGGATCACGACGCCGCTGTTCGGGCTGGGCCTCGTGGACGCGGTTCCCGACGGAACGTTCCTGACGCTCGCGAGGCTCGAGGCGTTCAGGACGCCGTGGGCGCGCGGCACACCCAACATGGTGACCGAGGTCGCCACCGGCGCGACGCGCGTGGGCCGCTTCGGCTGGAAGGCGCAGGTGCCGACGCTCCAGCAGTTCTCGGGTGACGCGTACGTGAACGAGATGGGCGTCACGAATCCCGACTTCCCGAACGAGAACTGCCCGCAGGGCGACTGCACGAAGCTCGCGTTCAACCCGTTCCCGACGCTCAACAACGACGGCGAGGCCGTGGAGCAGTTCTTCGATTTCATGACGCTGCTCGGGCCGCCGCCGCGCGCGGAGCACTCGTACCACGGCCAGGCCGGCGCGCAGGTGTTCGAGCGGATCGGTTGCGCGAGCTGCCACACACCGTCGCTGGTGACGGGCCCGAGCCCGGTCGCGGCCCTGTCGCACAAGGTGTTCTTCCCGTTCTCGGACTTCCTGCTCCACGACATGGGTGCGCTGGGCGACGGCATCGTGCAGGGTCAGGCCGGACCGCGTGACATGCGAACCGCGCCGCTCTGGGGCCTGAGCTCGCGCAGCGCCTACCTGCACGACGGACGCGCGAAGTCGATCCAGGACGCGATCACCGCACACGGTGGCCAGGCGGCTGCGGCTCGCGCCGGCTACTACCGACTTGGCCCCGGTTCGCGAGCGCAGCTGCTCGCGTTCCTGCGCTCGCTCTAGAACCTAGCACTCGTGACCAGGCCGCAGTCCCTGTACCCCACGCGTAGTTCCACCACCCGGCCGCAATGGAGAGCCACGTGAAGGCAACTCGATCCGTATCCCGTGCCCTGTCCCTCACCGCCGTCGATCCCACACGCTGGTTCAAGGTCGGTGCGACGCTCGCCGTCGCGCTGGCCTCGATGCTGATGTTGGGCTCGTGCGGGAAGAGCACGCAGAGCATGACCCCGGTCACACCCGCCACCGACAACGCCAAGAACGAGGCGACGCAGACCGGCGGACAACCGTCGGCGAAGTTCGCGTTCTCGACCTCCGAGCTGGCGTTGATCCCGTCCACCACCGGCACCAGCGGCTGGGTCACGATCCTGTCGTCGCCGATCAAGATGCCGGCGGCGAAGGAGCTGTTCGTGAGCGCGTCGCTCGAGGCGGGGCTGTTCACGCAGACGCTGGTCAAGAGCAAGAACAACAAGAAGGACACGTCCACGGCGAGCGTCGCCATCCAGGTCCGGGCGAAGATCGACAACACCGAAGTGCCCCCCGGCGTGGTGACGTATGCGGCGAGGACGCAGACGCTCTCGGCCACGCTCGAGGGAGCGATCGGCGGCTGCCTCACCACGGTGACGAACGCCGACGGGACCACGAGCATCATCGTGGACCAGGACTGCGTGACGCCGGAGGAGATCGAGCTGATCCTGTCCACGCTGAACGCGGCGTCGTTCAACTTCGTCGCCAGCAACGTGCCGGTGGGGACGCACATGCTGTCGCTGCAGGCGCGCATCTCGAGCTCGACGAGCAGCCAGTCGGGCTCGGCTTCGGCCTCGGCGCTGGTCGGCAAGGGCACGATGATCGCGCAGACGGTTCGCGCCACGAAGTGACGCAGGTCTGAGGCACATCCGGGCTGGAGCGGGACGGGTCGGGCGGTGGTTCGACTGCTCGACTCGTCCTCCCGGCCCGGCCTGTAAGTGGCTGCAGCTTCGTCGCGCCCGCTGCGCGTCGTGCAAAATGGGGCGTGCAGCATCGCGAATGCGTCACGGCCCGGTGAGGAATCCCGGGCCCGGCAGGCGAAGCGTCGCGCGAGCGTCGAAACCTCCGGCGATCAGGTCGGGGGCCCGGGGAGCGCCCGTCCTGTGGAGTCCGGTGTCCTTCGCTCGCGGCGAATCATCCGCCGGCTCGATCCGCTCCCCGAGCGACACACGAGAGGATCCCACCATGCGGCACCGTGTGATCATGACGCTCGCGATTCTCGTGCTGCTGCCCGCGGCCGCCAGGGCTGGCCCGTTCACGTACTACGGCCCCCACATCGGCTTCGGGCAGGGGCCCGACCAGACGGTGATCGGCGGCCAGCTCCAATGGAATGGCGTCGCGCCACGGATGGCGTTCGTTCCCGGGATCGACTACGGCTTCAATGACATCAGCTCGGTCATGACGCTGAACGGCGATTTCCACTACCAGCTGAGCCACGAGACGGCATGGCAGCCGTACCTGGGGCTCGGCGCGGAGGTCAACGTCTGGCACGAGACAACAGGGCGGACCAATCGTGACGAGACGACGACCGAGACCGGCGGCCATTTGATCATCGGGGCCGCCACGCGCAACCGCACCGGCGGGCGCTTCTTCACCGAGTTGAAGTTGGGGCTCGGCGACGCTCCCGACATGAAGCTGTTGCTCGGCTGGAACCTCCGGAGCCGCTGAGGCGGACCGGAACCCCGCGCACGGAGGCGCGAACGCGAACGGCGGCCCCAGGGGACGGGGCCGCCGCGACGTCCAGCGGGTGTGTACGAGCGGCAGCTCCGCGTGCTGCTCGCCGGCGACGAGCCGTCCGGCATAGACGCCCGGCGCCAGGCCGTGAGCATCCACCGACACGCTCGGACGGAGCCTAGGGCTTTCGCCCGCCTGAGGACGGCTGCGAGAGCATGCTCATCAGCAGCTGCCAGACCACGCGTCCCCCGGGAACCCAGTCGAGGATCGTGCCCGGTTTCACGAACGCGAGCGCAGCCATGCCGGCGCCCAGCGCCACGCCGATCACGGGCGCGCGCCGCAGGGTGCGCACGAACGACAGACTGCGATCGGTGATGCGCAGCGGCCGCTCCCAGCGGTCGAGCTCGCGCGCCACCTCCCGGCGCTCGTGCTCGGCCCGCTCCACGAGTCGCGCGCGGCGCTCGCGCAGGGCTGCGAGCGCGCGGCTCACGACCGGCCCTTCAGCCGCTGGAGGTCCTTGCGCAGCTCGGCGACCGTGGTGGTGAACAACGGCGGTCGACGCTTGAGCCAGGCCCGCAGCCACAGCGCGCCGATGCCGGCACCGAGCAGCATCGCCAGCGCCGAGATGCCCACCGCGAGCGGCCGGTGCTCGGGCGCGACCACGAGCACGACGAACAGGATTGCGAACGTGAGCCCGACCTGGAGACAGAACAGCACGGTGAGCGCCACGATTGCGAGCGTCGTCAGGTTCAGGCGCTCCTCACCCAGCTCGGTGCCGAGGATCTCCAGCCGGGTGCTGAGCGCCGTGAGCACGCTCTGCGACGTCTGTTGGAGCGAAGCGATGAGGCCTTCGTCGCGCTGGGACTGCGGCTCGGTCGACATGACGTCCCTCAGCGCCGCGAGATCAGTACGCCCAGCAGCAGGCCGGCCACGGCGGCGATGCCCACCGCGCCCCACGGGTGCTCGCGCACGTATTCGTCCGCGGACTTCGCGACCTCCTTCACCTGCGCGAGCGCGGCATCGTCCATGTTCGCGAGCCGCTCCCGTGCCGACTTGAGCGACGCCTCGGCGCGCTCGCGCGCCGCGAGGATGCGCTCGCCGGTGGCGCTCGCCGTGGCTTTCAGCAGCTCCTCGGCGTCGGCGATGATGCTCTTCAGGTCGTCCGCGAGCGGCGCGCGGCCAGCGCTGGTCACTTCCTCTGCCATGGCGCATTCCTCGGGCTGGGACCGCACACGGGGCGGCCCACGGGTGGGGTGCTGCGTGCGTGAACGCGGGGAATCTAGCAGCCCACCGCTCGGAGCGCCCGCGAGCGGCTCAGGCGGCGGCCGGGACGCGCGCGGGCGCGGCCGCGCCCCTCCATAGCAGCCAGACCGCGAGCGGGATCTCGTACGCGGCGAGCGGCAGCCAGACGTACCAGATCCACGCGCTCGGGAAGATGTGCACGAACTCGAGCGGGAGCGCCACGACCGCCACGGCCGACGCGATCACCCCCCACCCCGCGAGCAGCGTCGGGATCATGCGCCCACGCAGCAGGAGCCAGGAGAACAGCAGGCTCCCCACGGCGAAGAAGATCGCGCCCACGCCGGAGACCTGTCCGTTCAGGAGAAAACCTCCGATCGCGTGCACGGTCGCGGGATCCGGGGCTTTCGGACCGGAGGGATTCGCGAGCCAGAGCAGGCTCATCGTGCGCTGCACGCCGAGCGCACCGGCAAGGCCCTCACACAGGCGACAGAGCATGGCGAACATCGCCACGTCGGGGTCCTGCTCGCGCGTGAGCGCCCACAGCGTCACCCCCAGCACGAGCGCGCAGAAGCTCGTGAACAAGTCGAACAGTACGGCGGTATGAAGGTCCGCGGTGTGCTCGAGGATGCTCGCGAGCTTCGCTTCGATCCCCTGCCCCGTCATCGCGCGACCGCGGAGCACCATGGTCGGGATGCCGAACGCGATGTAGAGCAGGAACGCGACCCCGGCGAGCCGGGCGTTCGTGCGGCGGGTCATTGCGGCCTCCGTGCGACGAGAGCGCTTCCTCGCCGGGTCACTCCTCGCGCAGCAACGCCAGCGGGTCGGCGGACAGGGCGCGCTGCGCCGGCACCCACGTCGCGAGCAAGCTCAGCACCAGCATGACCAGCACCACGCCCACGAGCACGAACGGGTCGCGAGGCGTGGCCTGATAGACGACGCTCGCGAGCACGCTGCTCGCGAGGACCCCGAGCACGAGCCCCGCGGCCGAACCCCAGAGCAGCAGCTTGAACGGCCGCGACAGCGCGGCCACGAGCACACCGCGGCCGTCGGCGCCCAATGCCAGGCGGATGCCCAGCTCCTTGAGCCGCCGGCTCACGGTGTAGGCGGCGAGGCCGAAGATGCCGGTGATCGCGAGCAGCGCCGCCATCGCGCCGAGCACGCCCAGCGCCGCCGCGGCGATCCGCGACGGGAAGAGCACGAGGCTCATCGCGTCGGTCCACGGCTGGATGAAGCACGGCAGCCCGGGGTCGAGCTGGCGCAGCTTCGCGCGCATCGCCACCGCCAGGGACTGGGGGTCGCCGTTCGAGCGCACGATCAGCGTCATCTCGGTCGTGGGTGATTGCAGCGCGGGCAGGAACACCACGGGCTGCTTCCCTTCGGTGAGGTTCTCGTACTTGCCGTCCCCGACGATGCCCACGACCTGCGTGCGGGTGCCGTTGCGCTGCTTGAAGAAGCGGCCGAGTGCTGCCTCCGGCATGTCGAACAGCCGGCGCGCGAACTCCTGGTTCACGATCGCGACCGGCGGGGTGTCCCGATCGTCGTCCGCGGTGAACGGGCGGCCGGAGCGCAGCGGCGTGTTCGCGGCCGGGAAATAGCCCGGCGAGACGCGGAAGAACAGCGCCGCGGCCGCACTGTCGGCGGGGCTGAGGTCGGTCGTCTCGTCCTTGAACACCAGTTCACCGGGGCCGTCCGGGGTGGCGAGCGGCGCCCAGTCGGAGAGGCCGACCGCGGTCACACCCGGGATCGACTCCATGGCCTCGATCATCCGCTTCTGCATCGCCTCCACGGCCTCGCCCTTGTAGCCCGCCATCTGCAGCACCGCCTGCAGCAGCATCGTGTGACGGGGGTCGAAGCCGTAGCTGCCGCCCAGCGTGCGCGTCAGGCCGCGGACGGAGACGAGCGATGCGGTGACCAGCAGCGCGCAGATGGCGATCTGGGCCACGAGCAGGATGTCCTTGAGCGTCAGACGCCGCCCGGCGTTCCCCGGGCGGCCCGACTTGAGCGTTCCGTAGGGGTCCGTCTCCAGCACCTGGCGCACCGGCACCGCCCCGAAAGCGAGCCCGCTCACGACCGCCAGCAGCAGCGACACGGCGCACACCGCGGCATCGGGCACGATCGGGATGTTGACGGGGAACTGCGGGAACGGTCGCCACATGCTCAGCGCGCGCAGCAGCAGCGCGGCGGCGCCCAACCCGAGTGCGCCCCCGACGAGCGAGACCAGCATTGCCTCGGTGAAGAGCTGTCGCAGCACGCGCGAGCGGGCCGCCCCCAGCGCCAGTCGCAGCGCCAGCTCGCGCGCGCGGTCCGAGGCGCGCGCGGCGAACAGGCTGCCGAGGTTCGCACACGCCGCGAGCAGGATGAGCCCGGCGAGCAGCATCAGCGCGGTCAGGAACGCGCGCATCGGCGAGCCCATGAAGTCACCGTAGAGGTTGGGTCGCCGGATCTTGTATTTGGCCGCGAGATCGTCCTTGGGATAGGTCTTCGCCAGCCAGGCGCTGATGCTCGTGAACTCCGCCGCGGCCTGCTCCGGCGTCACGCGCTTCTTCAGGTGCCCGAACACCTGGAAGATCGAGGAGTGGATGGCGCGCGCCTCGAGCACGTTCTCGCCCCGCATCTGCTCCTGGTTCACGAGCGGCACGAACAGCTCCGGTGAGTTGAACACCAGCACGCCGGTGAAGCCGGGCGGCGTGACGCCGATGATGGTGTACGGATGCTTGTTGAGCCGCACGGTCCGGCCGACGATGCCGCGGTCCCCGTGGAACCGGTTCTTCCAGCCCGTGTACGACAGGACCATGTACGGAGCGCTGTTCGGTCCGTGTTCGTCGGAGGCGTGGAGGTAGCGGCCCAGGTAGGGCTTCAGCCCGAGCACGTCGAAGTAGTTCCCGGTCACGGACGCGAGCCAGACGCGGACCGGCTCGCCCCCGGCCTCCATGCCGGCCGCGTCGATCTGGTACCCGGCGATGTCCTCGAAGCTCCGCTGGCGCTCGCGGAAGTCGCGGAAGTCGGGGTACGACTGCGCCGACGACTCCGTGCCCTTGCGGTGGATCGAGTACAGGCTCTCGGGCCGCGGGACGTTCAGCGGCTTGAGGATGAATGCGTTCAGCGCCGCGAACACCACGGCGTTGGCGCCGATCGTGAGCGCCAGCGTCAGCACCGCGACCACGCTGAAGCTGGGCGACTTGCGCAGCGTGCGCATGGCGTAACGCAGATCCTGAGCCAGGGTCTCCCAGAACGTGCCGCCGATCGCGACCCGCGACTCCTCCTTGAACTTGAGGTGTCCGCCGAACTCGATGCGCGCGCGGCGCTCGGCCTCGCGGCGATCCAGCCCCGAGCGCTCGAGGTCGTCGGCGCGCAGCTGGACGTGCGAGCGCAGCTCCTCGTCCAGCTCCTGGTCGTGCGTCGCGGGTGCGAGCAGCCGGGCGACGATAGCGCGCACGCGGTCGAGCACGTTCACGCCTCGCCCGGCTGGGCGGCGAGCACCGAGGCGATCGCGGCGGCGAGGCGGTTCCAGCCGGCGGTCTCCTGGCGAAGGCGGCCCCGCCCGGCGGTGGTGAGTTCGTAGAACTTGGCGCGGCGATTGTTCTCCGACGTACCCCAGCTCGCCTTGAGCAGTCCCTGGCGCACGAGCCGGAACAACGCCGGGTAGAGCGCCCCCTGCTCGACGAGCAGCGCCTGGCCCGAGATCTGGCCGATGCGCAGCAGGATGCCGTAACCGTGCAGCCGGCCGAGCGAGACGGCCTTCAAGATCAGCAGATCGAGCGTGCCTTGTAACAGTTGCGCTTCGCCGGGCATCAGTGCCTCCCCGTCCCTGCGATGTCTCCTAAGATGTTAAGGAGGCTAGACGCGCTCTCCTAAGGTGTCAAGGAGAATCGCCCCCGGGTGCGCGCGGCGCGGTCGCGCCCTCGAGGACATGAAGTGCACGCTTCAGCACCGAGTCCGCGGGCGATCGCGCCAGGCCCCGCGCGAGCGCCCCCCGCGCGCCGGCGGCATCGCCGCCCGCCAGCCGCACGCGCGCCTCGAACGCGTACGCACGGGGATCGCGCGGGGCGATCGACTGTGCCTCCGCGAACGCGGCGAGTGCCTCCGCCTCGTGCGCGACGCCGAACTCCGCCACGCCGACGAGCAGCAGCGGCTCGAGTCGCGACGGGCCTCTTGCCGTCGCCAGCAGCGAACGCGCCGCAGCGCTCGCGCCCGCGACGTCGCCTGCGGCGAGCCGTGCACGTGCATCGGCGAGCGGATCGCCGGCCGCGCCGGCGCTCGCTCCCCCCTGCGAGGCGAGCCGGGTGGCGAGCGCGCCGAAGCCGGCGTCGCGCAGCTCGGCGAGGACGACGCCCGCCTCCTCCCGGTCCGCGTTCGCGAGCCGCTGGCGCGCACGCCACGCCAGTACGGTCTCGTGCGGCCAGTCCGACAGCGGGTTCCCCGGCGGCGGCTCCACCGGCAACGTGAGCTGCCGGATGATGCCGGGATGGTGGCTGCCGTACGTGCGGCCCACCTCGATCATGTCCCGCGGCGCGCGGTACTCGACGAACGGCCGGTCGTCGGTGTTGAGCGTGCCGCCCGCCGCCATCTGCTGGAGCTGGGCGCCGGACGCCACGTAGAACGCCGCGATCTGCTCCGGCGCATCGAGCCGCGCGCGCCCCAGATCGCGCACCAGCGCGGGCGAGTGCAGGCGCTCGAGTGCGAGCGCGCGCCGCGCCGGCGCCGCCACGAGCAGCGCGTCGGTGTTGCGCCAAAGGCAGAACAGGTGCGCGTCGGGGAACACGCTCAGGTAGGACGCAAGCAGGCTCTGGAACGTGAGCGGCGAGAGCTCGTAGAGCTGCAGCCACTGGCAGAACACGCCCTGGGGCTTGAGCCGCGCGCGGACACGGCGGTAGAAGTCCACGGTGAAGAGGTTGTTGACGCCGGCGAGCCAGGGATTGGACGGCTCGGAGATGACGATGTCGTAGAGCCCCTCCCCGTGTTCGAGCTGCGTGCGCGCGTCCTCGACGTGCACGCGCACGCGCGGGTCGTCGAGCGGGTCTTCGCCCGGCGCGTGGAAGAACCGCGAGCCCGCGAGCACGGCGGGCTCCAGCTCGACGATGTCGGTGACGCCGACGCCGGCCGCGAGCGCGGCCGCGGCGGTCACGCCGGAGCCGTGACCGACGATGAGCGTGCGCGCGCCCGAGTCCGCCATCGCGGCGGGGATGAGCCCGCACAGCACCTGCGTGAGCATGTCCTCGGTGCCGGCGTCCACCTTGCCGCCGACGCGCATCCACGTCTTCTTCCGCTCGCGGTCGGTCACCACCAGCACCGAGGCGTTGATGCCGTCGCGGTAGTAGAGCACGTGCTGGCTGGCGGCCAGCGAGCGCGTCGGGTCGCCGGTGCCGTGTGTGGCGCGGAACGACTGGAGCAGGTTCATGGCGCTGAACGGACGGAACGTGCCGAGCGACATGAGCAGCGGGTCCCAGCGCGGCACGCCCCAGCCGGCGGCCGCGGTCGCGACGAGCAGGAGGGCCGCGGCGGCGAGCGTGCCGCGCGCCGGTCGTGGTGCGCCTGGGAGCGCGAGCGAGACGAGTCCCGCGATCGTCGCGAGCCCCGCGCCCAGCCACACGACACCCTGGACGCCGAGCGCGGGCAGGAGCAGGAAGCCGGTCGCGAGCGAGCCCGCGATCGTGCCCACGGTGTTGACCGCGTAGGCGAACCCGGTCGTCTCCCCCGACGCGCGATCTTGAAGCAGCCGTGCCGCGACCGGGAACGCGGCGCCCATGAGCAGGCACGGCAACAGGATCACGACCGAGGCGAGCGCCAGCTCGCCCGCGAGCAACCCGGCCCACGACGCGCCGGTGCGCTCGCCCAGCTCGAGCACCGCACGCGGCAGCGAGCGATAGGCGAACATCCCGGCTGCCGCCGTGAACGCGATCGCGAGCTGGAGCATGGCGAACCACGCCGGCCCGGCGCGGCCGCGCGCGAGCGGCCGTGCGATCGCGGCGCTGCCGATCGCGATGCCCATGAGGTAGACGCCCAGCACCGCCGAGAACGAGTAGACGGACGAGCCGAACACGAGCCCGAACAACCGCACCCAGGCGAGCTGCAGCAGCAGCGCGACGAAACCACTCAACGCGAACAGTCCGGCGAACACCGTGCGCGGTGCGGGCGAGAGCGGCGGCTCCGCCACAGCGCTCTCGGTCGCGGCGCGCCGCTCGTCGCCCTCGGGTCCAGAGGAGCGCCACGCGACGAACGCCGCGACGAGGTTGAGCGCCGCCGCGACGCCGGTCGTCGCGGTGAGGCCGAGCGCGGGCAGGAGCAGGAAGCCGCCGAGCACCGAGCCGACGACGGCGCCGATCGTGTTGATGGCGTAGAGCCACGCCAGGCCGGCGCCCAGCGCGCCGCGCTCGCAGCGCGCCACCAGCACCGGCAGCGTGGCGCCCATCATCGCCGCCGGCGGCACGAGCAGGAGCGACAGCAGCACGACGCGCGCGATCGCGAAGGCCGGACTCTCACCGCCGAACGCGCGATAGAGCTGCCCCACCGGGCCATCCAAGGAGCGCAGGATCGGCAGCAGCACCAGCCCCAGGCCGGCGACCGCCAGCTCGAGGCCGGCGTAGCTGCGCGCGAGCCGGGCGCGGCGCGCGAGGTGCGAGCCCAGCAACCGGGCGCCCAGTGCGAGACCACCCAGGAACGCCGCCACCACGGTGGCGACCGAGTAGATCGAGCTCCCGAGCAGATAGGCGAGCTGCTTGCTCCACACCACTTCATAGAGGAGCCCGGCCGCCCCCGAGCACAGGAAGCACACCACCGCCCATGAGGGCAGCGCGCGGGCGGTGGGTGGCTGACGTGCGGCGGCGCCAGCGGCACGCTTCATCCCGTCGTCTCCCAGCGTGTTCCGACGTCGGGCAGCGCGTGCCGCGCCATGGTCACTCCCCCGTGGGTTCGCCGGGACTCGGCCCGGCGCCGTAACGCTCGAACATACTCCGCCGGAAGCGCTCGCGCTCCTCCGGATCCATGCGCACCCAGCGCTCGCGCATCCGCCTGCCGAAGCCCGAGCCGCCGTTCCCGCGCAGGCCCATGCCGCCGAACAGGAGCCGCGACAGCACCAGCAGCCCGAGCGCCTGCCAGAACGTGATCGCCTGCCAGCCGAACATCACCGGCGTGAGCCAGTTCCACAGCCGCATCACGACGTAGCCGCCGAGCGCGGCAAACGCCGCCATCCCCAGGATCGCGAGCGGCGCGATCAGCATCAGCTTCCCCAGTTTCCCCGGCATACGATCACCCTCAACCTTTCTCGATCGCATCGTAAAGGTCCTGCAACCGCTCGCGCAGGTGCAGCACCGCGTAGTGCTTCCGCGACAGCAGCGTGTTCACGCTCACGCCGCTCTCGGCACTCAGCTCCTTGAAGCTCCTGCCTGCCAGCTCGTGCGCCACGAATACCGCGCGCTGCTCCGCGGGCAGCTCGTCCAGCGCCAGCGCCAGCTCCTCGAGGATCGCGTGGCGCACGTGCAGGGCCTCGGGACCCGCGTCCGGCGACGGCAGCAGGTCCTCGAGCGTCATCCGCTCACCCTCGCCGTCGCCCGGGAGCGGCTCCCCCAACCGCTCGGGGCGCTTCCTGCGAAACAGGTCGATGATCCGGTTGCGCGCCACGCGGAACAGCCATCCGGTGACGTGCTCGATCGGGACCAGCAGCCGGTTCGCTTCCGCCAGCTCGTGGAACACGTCCTGCAGGATGTCCTCGGCGTCGAGCGGGTCCGGCACCCGGCGGCGGATGAAGCCCATGAGCCGGGACCGCTCCCGCCGTACGACCTCGGTGGTCCGCTGGTCTCGTTCGTGCGCCATCCGCTCCGGCCTCGCCGCTTCGGTCATCCTGACTTGTAGACGGATGAGGGGCTGCGCATATTGTACGGCCTCGGCGGTTGGGGCCGCCGGGCTCACGCCGTCATCATGGAGGGCCGCACGTGCTCAGGAAGATCCTGCTCGCCCTGCTCGGGCTGGTGGCGCTGCTCGTCGCCGCTGGCGCCATCTTCGTGGCGTCCCGACAGCATCTCAAGTTCGACGCGCCGTTTCCGTCGGTCGCTGCGAGCACCGACACCGCGGTGATCGCCCGCGGTCGCTACATCGTCCGCGACATCACGAACTGCGCGCAGTGCCACGGCGACCCGGCGCAGCACGAGGCGCTGGTCGCGGGCGCCGACGTGCCGCTCTCCGGCGGGTTCACGTTCGACATCCCGCCGGGCAAGATCCGCGTGCGCAACATCACGCCCGACGAGGAGACCGGCATCGGCAAGGTGCCGGATGGCGCGATCGCGCGTGCGCTCCGGAACGGCATCGGACCCGACGGCCGCGCGCTGCTGCCGTTCATGGAGATGCAGGGGCTCTCCGACGACGACCTGCTTGCGGTGATCTCCTACCTGCGCTCGCAGCCGCCGGTCCACAACCTGGTGGCGGCACACTCGTACACCGTGCTGGGCGCGGTCGTGAAAGCCACGATCCTCGCGAACCCGGTCGGGCCCGCGAAGACGCCGCCCGCGACGAGCCCGCGCGGCGCCACGCTCGAGAACGGGCGCTACCTCGTGGAGTCGGTCGCCTTGTGCTGGGCCTGCCACACGCAGCGCGACCTGAAGACGGGCACGCTGGTCGGACCTCGCTATGGCGGCAACTCCGAGTTCCAGGACGACTTCGACCACACCCGCATCTGGGCCCCGCCGAACATCACCAGCGATCCGGCGACCGGGCGGCTCGGCAGCATGACCGAGGACGACTTCGTGAACCGCTTCCGCGGCGGGCGACTGATCCCCGGCTCGCCGATGCCCTGGCAGGGCTTCTCGCGCATGGCGGAAGAGGATCTGCGCGCGATGTACATGTACCTGAAGAGCCTGCCGCCGGTGAGCCGCGACGTGGGACCGCCCCTGCGCGAGGTGGCCGCGAAGAAGTGACGAATCCGGGGACCCGACCCACCATGAGCGCACACGTTTGGAGGTTCTTCCGCGCCGGCGGTTTCGACCAGGTCAAGCTCGAGACCGGTGCGGACCTGCTGCACCTGGACGAGCTGGACCTGAAGCTGTGGGTGGCGCTCGCCTGCCCCACGACCGGGATCGAGTTCGATCCGGTGACCGCCGCGCTCATCGACACCGACAAGGACGGCCGCATCCGTGCCGCCGAGCTGATCGCCGCGATCCGCTGGGCGGGCGGGATGCTCGCGGACCCCGACGAGCTGGTGCGCGGCGGCGATGCGCTCGCGCTCTCCGCGATCGCCGACCCCGCGCTGCGGGCGTCGGCCAAGCGCATCTGCGCGAACCTCGGTAATCCCGAAGCGACCCGGGTGACGTTCGCCGACGTGACGCAGGCGGACAAGAGCTTCGCCGAAACCCTGCTCAACGGCGACGGCGTCGTCATCGAGGCGTCGGCCGGTGACGAGCCGACGCGCCTCGCGATCCGCGACATCGCCGCGTGCATGGGCACCGTGCCCGACCGCTCCGGCAAACCCGGGATCGACCTGGAAAAGTCCGAGGCGTTCTTCGCCGCGTGCGTCGCGTTCGACGCCTGGCATCGCGCCGCGGAGGGCGACCGCGCGCAGGTGCTGCCGCTCGGCGACGCGACTGCGGCCGCGGCCGACGCCGTGCGCAGCGTGCGTGCGCGGGCGGAGGATTACTTCCGCCGCTGCCGGCTCGCGGCGTTCGATCCGCGGGCGCTGCCGCTGCTGGAGAAGAAGGAGGACGAGTCGCTGCTCGCCTCCGGCACCGACGGCGGTGTGGCCCAGGCGGTGATGGCGGCGCTGCCGCTCGCCCAGCCGGCGCCCGGCAAGCCGCTCCCGCTCGAGTCGGGCCTGAACCCCGCGCACGCGGGCGCGGTGGCGGCCCTCCACGCCGACGCGGTGCGGCCGCTGCTCGGGGAGCGGACGGAGCTTTCGGAACCGGCATGGCGCGAGCTCGTGCAGCGACTCTCGCCGTTCGAGACCTGGCACGCGGCCGCCGCCGGCACCGCCGTTGCCCCGCTGGGCCTCGCGCGCGCTCGCGAGCTGCTGTCGGGCGGCGCGCGCGAGGCGATCACGGCGCTGATCGCGAGCGACCGCGCGCTCGAGTCCGAGGTGGCGGCGATCTCCAGCGTCGAGCGGCTGCTGCGCTACAAGCGCGACCTGCACTCGTTGGCCACGAACTTCGTCAGCTTCCGAGGCTTCTACGACGGCAGCGGGCCGGCCATCTTCCAGGCCGGGACGCTCTATCTGGACCAGCGCTCGTGCACACTCACGCTCGCGGTCGATGACGCCGGGCGTCACGCGGCGATGGCCGCGCTCGCGGGCTCGTACCTCGCCTACTGCGACTGCGCGCGCCGCGGCAGCGGCGAGCGCCGGCAGATCGTCGCTGCGTTCACGAACGGCGACTCCGACAACCTCATGGTCGGACGCAACGGGCTGTTCATCGACCGCGCCGGCCGCGACTGGGACGCCACGATCACGAAGATCATCGACAACCCGATCAGCATCCGGCAGGCGTCCTGGGCGCCGTACAAGAGGCTCGTGCGGCTGATCGAGGAGCAGGTCGCGAAGCGCGCCGCCGAAGCGGACGCCGTCTCCCAGCAGCAGGTGGGGAGCGCCGCGACCGGTGTTGCGAACGTGGACCGGGCGAAGCCGCCGGAGAGGAAGGTCGACGTCGGCACCGTGGCCGCACTCGGCGTTGCGTTCGGCGCTCTGGCGACGGCGTTCGCGGCCATCGCCGGCTACCTCTCCGGGCTCCTGAAGCTGCCGTTCTGGCAGCTCTGCCTGGCGGTCGTGGGCCTGCTGCTGCTCGTCTCGGGGCCGTCGATGGTCATTGCCTGGCTGAAGCTCGCGAAGCGCAACCTGGGACCGATCCTCGATGCAAACGGCTGGGCGGTGAATGCCAAGGCGAAGCTGAACGTGCCGTTCGGGGCCTCGCTCACCGGCGTCGCGAAGCTCCCCCCCGGCCATGTGCTCACCGCGACCGACCGCTTCGGCGAGCGCCGCAGCCCGTGGCCACGGCTGGTGATGTTCCTGGTCGTGGTCGGGTTCCTGTTCAGCCTGCTGAACGATCTCTACGTGCTGGACGCGGCGTGGCACGCGGCGACGGGGCGACACAACCCGGCGTGGTTCAAGCAGCCCCCGGCCGCGGTGTCGTCGCCGTAGGACCGGCGCTCACGGCAGCAGAGGGCGGTACTCCTGGCTTGGAGGGCGTGAGCGCGTCGGCCGGGGCACTTGTGGCAGTCGGGTCCGGCGGCTTCGTGGGCCCGGGCAGGCCCACGACGGTGATGTACATCACCGTGTCCCAGGCGTTGTGGATGCCGATGAAGACCAGCAGCAGCGTCGCGCCGCCCACGACGTAGAGCGTGTCCACGGTGCCGTGCTCGACCGCCCAGCCGGCATGCACCAGCGCCGCGTACGCGAGCAACGGCAGCGCCGCGTGCCAGGTCCAGTCCTCGAGCACCGGCTTGTACTCCTGCTGGCGCATCGTGCGCCGGAGCACGATGAGGGAATAGATCACGCCGCACACACCGCAGACGGCGATCGCGATTCCCGGTGGCGCGAGGCCGCCCCACGGCGCGCTGCAGATCGCGGAGATCAGGAGCGCGGCGCAGAAGTGCACCACGTTCGGGCTGCCGAACGCGGCGATGCTCTCGCCGCCGCCACCGCGGGCCTTGCGCGCTTCCGCGATCATCGTCAGCACCACGAACTGGAGCCCGGTCAGCGCGCCCGCAGACGAGCCGACGATGACGTAGAACGCCTCCCACGACCTGATCGACACGGCCTCAGCCATGGTCCTTCTCTCCATCCGGTCCCGCGTCGAACGTCATCTCGGTCATGGTGGCACGGAAGCCCAGCCGCGTGAACAGGTCCTTCGCGTGCTCGTTCTTCGTCTTCGTCCACAGCACGACCTGTGAGCGACCCTGCGAGCGGATCCAGTCCACGGCGGCATGCAGGAGCTGGCGGCCGGCGCCCTGGCCGCGGGCGGCTTCGTCCACGTAGATGTCGTGCACGAACCCGCACGGGCCGCGGAGGTCCTTCCAGCTGATGCCCTCGACGTCGGCCCAGACGTAACCCACGACCTCGCCCGAGCGCTCGGCCACGAGCACCACGCTCTCCGGGTTCGAGAGCTGGGAGACGAGGAAGCGGCCATAGCCCGCCTCGGGATGCTCGACCTGGATGAATCGCAGCGGGTCCGCGTCGTGGTGCTGGCGCATGAGCGCGCCGCCGAATCGTCCGAGTGCCTGCTGGTCGGTCGTGGTCGCGCGGCGTATCGAGATCATGGGCCGGGCAGGATAGCGCGATTCCGGCATGCGCGCCGGGTGTTCCGCGTGAGCCGGACGCGTCGCGACTACGGGATCAGGACCACCGTTCGGCGCACGGCCTGGCCCGACTGCCTGAGCCGCAGCCAGTACATGCCCGGTCGCGTTCCGGGCGGCGTCCGCACCCGCACTTCGTGTCGTCCCGGGCCGGCGGATGCGAGCGGGATCTGACGCCGCAGCCGACCGGCGACGTCGAACATCTCGAGTTGGGCCCCACTCCCGTCCGCGAGCGAGTACTCGAGCGTGAACTCGGCGCCCGCAGGGCTGGGTCGGATCCGTTCCATCGCGAGCACGGGCGCCGGGCCGTCGGGAACGTCGGTCACTGCGTGCACGTCGATCAGCGTGGTCGCAATCGTCGTGCGCGCGCTCGAGGCCCGGAACGTGACCGTGTGCGTGCCCAAGTCCCCCGTCCGCGGCGTCCACGTGAGCCGACCGGTCCGGTTGCCGGGCCCGGCCGTGAATTGCTGATCACCGCCCCGGGGCAGCGACGATAGGTCCGCGGCGAGCGCGGTGATCGCCCTCCCTCTCGGGTCGGAGACGGCGACGTCCAGCGCCAGCGGCCTGCCCACGGTCACGCTCACGTTCCCGCGGATGCCGGAAAGGATCGGCGCCACGTCGCCGCCCAGGTAGAACGAATCGATGACCTCGCCCGGCGGGCACGTGATGTCGTCGTAGGCCGAGGCCGGGCCGCACAGCGCCTCCGCCTGGATCCCGTACGGGTCGAACTTCAATCGCAGCGCGCCGTGATGGTACGCGCGGTAGACCGACCAGGACGGCGGCGTGCAGCCCCCGGTCCATCCGCAGGCGTCGCTCGTGGGCTCGAGCGTGGCCCCACCGATCCCGACGCTCACGTGGGTGACGCCGAACTGCGGTGACGTGCGCTCATAGTCGTGGCTGTGCGCGCTCAGGTTGAGCACGTACTTCGGGTGACGCGTGCCCAGCGAGTCGAGGTAGCCGCGGAGCTGCGCGAGCCCCGGGTGCCAGCCGGAGGAGTAGGCCGAGCGGTGTCCGAACGTGACAATGAAGTGGATCGACCCGTTGGCCTCGGCCTGGTCCATGAGCTCGTTCGCGGCCGTGGCCCACCACGCCCAGGCGCCCGGGTATGGCTCCGGATAGCCTATGAAGCGAACATTGCCGGCGTCGAACCAGTACCAGTCCTCGCCGCAGCAGCTCACGAGTGGCTCGCCCGGCGCACCCAGCGCGTTCGGGAGGTCGAACCGGCCTTTGTAGTTGCGCAGGTCGTCGCCCTGGTCCCCCCAGTCGTGATTGCCCCACGCCGGCATGTAGGCGGCATCCTGCGACCACACCATGACGTCGTTGAAGTGCTGGTCCACGGCACCGAGGTCGTGGTCCTCGACGTACGCGAAGTCGCCGAGGCCGAACACGAACGACGGCCCGCCTGTGGCGATGAGCGATTGGACACCGGCCATGCTCGGGTACGCCGAGCTGCCCATGTCGCCCTGCGCGTACACGGTGAACGCAGAGCCCGGCGGCGGCATCGAGTGGAACGTGTGATCGGGACCGCCGTCGATCGAGTAGTGATAGATCGCGCCCGGGTGCAGGTTGTCGATGCGCACCTCCCAGAACGGTCCCGACGAGGAGAACGGTGTGATGCTCGGGTTCCGGGCGGTCAGGGTGAGGCCGTAGTGCGCGGTGAGCCCGTAGCGCAGCGTGTTGCCGGTGCCGCGCCAGTCGAACACCACCGACCTGGGCCCGGTCATCGTCCAGTGGATCTCGTCCGCGGCGAGCGCGGTGCCGGGATGGAGCGCGGCGAGGATCAGTGCGAGTGCCCGCAGGCGCGGGAATCCCGAACGCAGCCAGCCGCGCGCGCGCATCGTCGTGACGACCCCCATTCCCGCCGCCGGGGAGCGGCTCTCCCCTGTTGCACGTAAACAGTGCAATGAGCGCCCGTGCGGTCACCATCGGGTCAGGACCGGATTCGTGTGACGGGATAGACCTCGCAGCAAGGTCTAGGGGGTGAACACCACCGGTCGACACACCGTCCGGCCTTCGGATTCAACCGACGCGGCGCGGCAAACGGGCGCGCGTTTCGCCGCCGGCGCTCAGGCGCCGCGAGCGACGCCGAGCAGTTTCTCCCCGCCCAACCGTTCGAACGATTCGCGTGCGAGCGCACAGCTGGACTCGGCGTCCTTCTGCAGCTTAGCGAACGCTTTCGTCCGCCGCAGCGGGACGAGCCACGGGTCGTTCTTCATCGCCGGCCCGACGCAGAAGCCGCCGGCAACGACGCGCTCGAGCAGCGCGAGCGCCCCCGCCGTCTCGCCGAGGTGCGCGAGGTGGCGCGTGATGTAGAACAGGCCCTCGGGATCGCTGAAGTCGGACGCCGCGACGCGCCCGGCGGCCGCGGCGCTCGCGACCCGATCGCCTTCGAGCAGCGTGCGCGCGGCGACGACGAAGTCGCGCCGGCGCGCGGGGAGCCGGGGCTCCAGTTCGCGCAGCGCCGGCAGCGCTTCGGCGCCGCGGCCCAGCTCGGCGAGCGACAGCGACACGATGTAGGGGAACTCGGTGAGCTTCACGGTGGTGACGCGCGCGTGGTCACCCTGCATGAACCAGGTGTGGGGAACGCTGGTGGCGATCGAGGGCTCGAGCTCGCGGGCGCGCGCATGTGCCGCAGCGGATGCGGCGAGCAGCCCGCAATAGCGGCACGTGCTCACGAGGCCCGCCAGCAGCTCGGGGTCTGCGCTCGCGGCCCGCTCCACCAGCCGCGCCATCGCGTCCCGGCAGCGGCCGAGGTCCACTTCGAGCTGCGCGAACAGCTTGTGGGTGAGCGTCAGCTCGGGGTTCAGCTCGAGCGCGCGGCGGAACGCCGCCTCGGCCTGGGCGAGGTCCTCCGCCGTGCCGCCGGGCAGGTACTTTCCCATCACGTGATGGATGCGCCCGAGCCGCGCCCACGCGGGCGCGAACGCCGGGTCGGCTTCGACGCAGCGCCGATAGAGGTCGCGCGCCCTACTCCACTGTGTGGCGTCGTGGCTCAGCTGGTTTCCGCGCAGGAAGTCGTCGTAGGCCTTGGCATTCGCGGGTACGTCACGCTTGAGCTGGGTCTGCTCGGCGCGCGTCAGCGACACCGGCAGCGAGTGGACGATGCGCTCGGTCAGCTCGTCCTGGATGCCAAACACGTCGCCCACGGGCGCCTGTGTCGCGTGCGACCACAGCAGCGTGCCGGTCGAGGCCTCGGTGAGCTGCGTGGTGACGCGCACCTCGGCGCCGGCGCGGAGCAGCGTGCCGCTCACGACCAGGTCGACGGCGGTTTCCTCGGCGATGCGCTTCAAGTCCACGGCTTCGCCCGCGAAGCGGGCGGCCGCGACGCTCGAGCGCACGACCAGCGAGCGCAGCGTGCCCAGCGTGCCGGTGAGCGCGTCCGGCAGGCTGAACGCCAGGAACCCGGTCTCGGGATCGGGTCGCAGCAGCCGGAACGGCAGCACGATCAGTCGTGTGAGCCGGACCGCCTCCTCGGGCACCGCGCGGGTCACCGCGGCGAGGAAGCGATGGCCGCGGCGCGGGAGCGTCTCCAGGTAGCGCGGGGAATCGGCGTCGTCGCCCAGTGCCTCGCGGATCTGGCGGACGCAGAAGTTCAGCCCCTGCTCGAAGTCGACGACCGTGTCCTCGCACCAGACGTGCTCGGCGATCTCGGCGCGCGTCACCACCTGGCCGGCGCGGCGAACCAGCAGGTCCAGGACCTTGAACGGCTGCGGGGCGAGCCGGATCGGGTCGTCGTTCCGGCGCAGGGCGCCCGCCGCGGGCTCGAGCTCGAACGGGCCGAAGCGGAAGACCTCGCGGCCACTCATGGAAAAATCATCCTCTTCTCATACCGGTCCAATGGAATCCCGCCGGCGACTCCGCCATCATCCACTCGTGGTCAGTACCCGGCAGGCCGCCGGGAACGAGTGAGGCAAGTGACAGTACTGGAGGGACTTATGGCACTGCAACTCGGCGACGTCGCTCCCGATTTCGAAGCCCAGACCACGGCGGGCAGCATCCGCTTCCACAGCTGGCTCGGGGACTCCTGGGGCGTGCTGTTCTCACACCCCAAGAACTTCACCCCGGTCTGCACCACCGAGCTGGGCTACATGGCGAGGATCAAGCCGGAGTTCGACAAGCGCGGCGTCAAGATCTTGGGCCTCTCCGTGGACCCGGTCGAGGACCACAAGCGCTGGTCGGACGACATCAAGGAGACGCAGGGCCACGCCCCGAACTACCCGCTGATCGGCGATGCGGACCTCGCGGTCGCGAAGCTCTACGGCATGCTGGATGCCGACACTGAGGGCACGTCGCAGGGCCGTACCCCGGCCATGAACCAGACCGTGCGCAACGTGTTCGTGATCGGGCCGGACAAGAAGGTGAAGCTCCTGATCGCCTACCCGATGACCACGGGCCGGAACTTCGACGAGGTGCTCCGTGTCATCGACTCGCTGCAGCTCACGGCCACGCACAAGGTGTCGACGCCGGTGAACTGGAAGCCGGGCGAGGACGTGATCATCGCCGGCTCGGTCTCGGACGAGGAGGCGAAGAAGACGTACCCCGAGGGCTGGCGCGCGCCGAAGCCGTACATCCGCATCGTGCCGCAGCCGGGCGTGGCGGTGAAGAGCTGATGCGCGCACGCGTCGTCGTCCTGGGCGCCGGATTCGGCGGACTCGAGCTGTCCTCGATGCTCTCGAGCGCGTTGGGCGAGTCCGCGGACACGGTGCTCATCGATCGAGCCGACGCATTCGTGTTCGGTTACTCCAAGCTGGACGTGATGTTCGGACGGCAGCTCCCCGCTGCCGTCCGGCATCCGTACCGCGACCTGGTGAAGCCGGGCGTGAGGTTCGTGCAGTCCACGGTGCGCTCGTTCGACCCCGAGGCGAAGCGCGTGATCACCGAAGCGGGCACGTTCGAGGCCGACTTCCTGGTGGTGGCGTTGGGCGCCGACCTCGA
>DATNFC010000295.1:0-11544 GCA_035606545.1 Candidatus Methylomirabilota bacterium | reverse complement strand
CATGAGCGAGTAGAAGTCGACGAGGCCGCGATCGACGTCCTTCACCAGCAAGCCCTTCGCGTGCAGCTCCTGCACGCCCTTGCCGATCGACTCGCCGAGGCGGCGGCGCTTCTCTTCGAGCGAGCGCAGCTCGAGCGTGTCGGGATTGTCGGGCGCGGCGCCGGCAGTGGCCACGAGCAGGATGCCCATGCGCTGCTCCAGCGCGTCGAACTCGCGCTTCCGCATCACCAGCCGCTCGAGCCGTGGCCGGATCTCGGCCGCGACCCGGTTCGCATCCTCGACGGTGAACAATTCGATACGCACGCGTGCTCCGTTTCTGTTCTCTGGGACGAATCGAGACCTAATGCGTCTCGAACGACTTGCCGCAGCCGCACGAGCGGACCGCGTTCGGGTTGCGGATCGCGAACCCGGTGGCCTGCAGCGACTCGACCCAGTCCACCTCGACGCCCTGCAGCACCGTGGCGCTCTCCGGATCGACGAACACCTTCACGCCGCCGAACTCGCCCACCCAGTCACCGGGGCGCTCGGCCTCGGCGAACGACATCCCGTATGAATATCCCGAACAGCCGCCCTGTTGAACGCTCAATCTGAGGCCCACGACAGGCTGCGCCTGCTGCGCCAGCAACTCGGTCAGCTTGCGGCTGGCGTTCTCGGTCAGCGTCACCATGCATTCGCTCCTTGGATCGGGCGCGAGGCGTTTCCCGCTGCCCACTGCTTGGATGTATCGGCCATTCGTGCGATGCCCGCCACGGTCCGGAGGTCGCCCGGCGGATGCTCCCTTACCCCTTGAAAGCCAAGTCTCAGCGCCAGTTCAGCGGTTACGGCCGAACGAACCTCGTTCAGCGCAGGCGAACGCGCGCCCAACCGCTCCACCATCGACGTCATGCGGATGTCGCGGTAACCGCACGGATTGATGAGCGCGAAGTCATCGAGCGTGTTCGCGACGTTCAGTGCGAAGCCATGGTAGCCGACCCAGCGGCGCACGGCGACGCCGATGGAGGCGATCTTCTCCGTCTCCGAGAGCCACACGCCGGTGCGTCCCGCGACGCGCCGGCCCTCGAGCCCGAAGCCCGCGAGCGCGGCGATGAGCGCGTCCTCGAGCACGCGCAACCAGCGATGGAGGTCACGGTCGACCCGGTCCAGTTGCACGACCGGGTACCCGACGAGCTGGCCAGGTCCGTGCCACGTCACGTCACCGCCGCGCGGCACCTCCACCACCTCGATCCCGTGGTGCGCGAGCGTCGAGGCGTCCACGCGAACGTTCCCTTCGCTCGGGCTCCGCCCCACGGTCAGCACCGGCTCGTGATCGGGATAGAGCAGCCAGTCGCCGGTTTCGCCCGCGGCACGAGCCGCGACCAGCGCATCCATGAGCGCCAGCCCGTCGCGATACCGGGTCGGGCCCAAGGCGCAGGTGTGGAGCGTGTCGATCAAGCGCGGCACCTCAGGCGTGGAACCACAGCAGCTCGGGCTTCTCGAGCAGCTCGCACACGCGGCGCAGGAACTTCACCGCCAGCTCGCCGTCGACGACGCGGTGATCGAAGCCGATCGACGCGTTCATCATCGGCGCGACCACGATCTGGCCGTTCCGCACGATCGGGCGGTCGACGATCTTGTGCACGCCCATGATCGCCACCTCGGGCACGTTGATCACGGGCGACGAGTTGACGGCGCCGAACACGCCGGCGTTCGTGATCGAGAACGTGCCACCCTGGATGTCGTCCGGGTTCAGCCGGTCGTTGCGGGCGCGCGCCGCGAGGTCGTTCACCTCGTGCGCGAGCTGGACCAGGTTCTTGCGGTCGCAGTCCTTCAGGTTCGGAACGATGAGCCCCTTCTCGTCGCGGCCCACGGCCATGCCGATGTTGTAGTAGTGCTTCAAGATCATGGCGTCGCCCTGGGGCGACACCGAGCCGTTCACCCACGGGAATTCCTTGAGTGCGAACACCGCCGCCTTGATGAAGAACGGCATGAACGTGAGCTTGATGCCCTGAGCCTCGAGCTTCGGCGCCCACTCCTTGCGCAGCGCCACGATCGCGCTCATGTCACACTCGTCGAAGCAGTGCGTGTGCGCCGCGGTGTGCTTGGCCTTGACCATGTTCTCGGCGATCACCTTGCGCACGCGCGAGAACGGGATCGAGGTCTCGCGCGGGCCGGCAGCGCCGCCGCCGGTCGCAGCCGGCTGGAGGAACGAGGGCAGCGGGCCGGGCGCGGCCGCGGGTCTCGCCGCGGCGGGCGCCGGTGCGAGCGCGGGTCCCGCGCCCATGGCCGGCGCCGGGGAACCGCGCCGCTTGAGGTAGTCCAAGAGATCGTCCCGCGTCACGCGCCCGGCCACGCCGGAGCCCGCGATCACGCCCAGCTCGGCCATCGACACGTTCTGCTCTCGCATGATCTTCCGCACCGCGGGCGACAGGTTGCGCCCCTCGCCGGACTCGACCGTCTGCGCGCTTCCGTTCGCAGGCGGCGGAGCGTAGGTCGCGACCGCGGCCGGAGCCGGCGCTGCTGCGGGCCTGGCGGGCGGCGGCGATGCGGCGGCGGCCTTCGGCGGACCGCTCACCGCGGCCGCGGCCTTCGCGGCGGCGGCAGCGACCGGGACCGCGGTGGCCTCACCCATCGCGCCGATCTGGCCGATCTCGGTACCCACGAGCACGGTGGTGCCCTCTTGCACGAGGATGTTCGACAGCGTGCCCTCCGCCGGCGAAGGGATCTCGACGTTGATCTTGTCGGTCTGGATCTCCACCAGCGGCTCTTCCTTGCGCACCTTGTCGCCCACGGCCTTGAGCCACTTGGCCACCGTGCCTTCGGCCACGCTCTCGCCGAGTTGCGGCACCACGATCGAGATCGGCATCACGTTCCTCCTTCGTCGCGCCGGAGGCGACCACCGCTGGGTGATCGCGACCGGTGCGACCGGTGTTCGTCCCGCGGCGCGGCTAACAGCCGCGCGCCTTGCGTCGCTCCAGGCGGTGCCGCCGGCGCTCGAGCGCCAACGCATGCTCCGCTCGTTCCTCGTCCGTCTGCAGTTCCAGCTTCGGCACCGGCGTGGGCCGTTTCGTCACCGGATCGAGCGCCACGAACGTCACGAATGCGGTGCCCGTGGTGCGTCGCTCGCCGGTGAGCAGGTCCTCGGAGTGCACGTCCACACGGATCTCCATGCTACTGCGGTCCACCAGTGTCAGCCGCGCCTTGCACAGTGCCAACTGACCGACCTGGATCGGGGCCAGGAACGCCATCTCGTCGAACGCCGCGGTCACCACCGGGCGCCGGCTGTGGCGATTGGCGACCAGCGCCGCCGCCAGGTCGACCCAGTGCATGACCATGCCGCCCAGCACCGAGCCGTGGACGTTGGCGTGCTGGGGCAGCACCAACTGGGGCATCTCGACGGCCGATTCGCTGACGCACCGGCAGCTCGGGAAGGTCTCGGGGCTCAAGGGCTTGGTAACTCTCTGGGGTCAGGGGTCTGGGTTGTGCTCCGAAGATTGCAGATGTGCGGTGGATCAAGGACTTGGCGGCCTGGTCCAGCTCGAAGTGACAACGACTTACGCGTGCCCATGGGCTTATCTGCAATCTTCGGAGCACCACGCATCATATGGATGCGCTGGACGGCCCGCAAACTCGGCGAACGCTCGTTCTCCCGCCGGATCACCCCGCCACCTGCCCCACCCAAACGCGAACGGCCGGTCGCCCCGAAGGGTGACCGGCCGTCGCTTCAGCGGCCCGCTGGGATCAGTTGCCCAGGAACACGGTCTGCAGCGTCTTCGACACGCCGCCCGCGTTCATGCGAGCGAAGTATACGCCGGCGCTCGCCGTGCGACCGTCGGTCATCTGGCCCGACCAGTCGCGCGAGTAACTGCCGGCCGGCAGTGCGCCCTTGAACACCGATGCCACCTGGCGACCGGCGACGTCATAGATGCCGATGTCGACGTCCGCCTCCTGCGGCAGCGTGAACGAGAACGTGGGCTTCCTCGACGGGTTCGGCGCGACGCTGAACGCCAGGTGCCCACCCGGGCCGCCGACGCCGGCGACGCCGAGGTCGACGATGTCGCTGTAGCCGCGCGGCACGATGCGGAAGCTGCCGCCCGAGTAGTGCACGACGCCCGTGAGATTGACCACGTGGCCGAGCGTCGGCGCGTTGAGCGGCGTCAGCACACCGTTGAAGTTCTCGACGAAGATCGTGTCCGGGAAGCTCTGGTCGGCGACATGGAAGCCGTTCGTCGGTGGGGTCAGGAAGCGCTGCACGACCTTCACCGCGCCCAGCGTTACCAGACGTCCTTCGTAGTCCTCGCCGTCCTTCAGCGTGTTCGTGAAGTCGCAGGTGTCACGCGAGGCCTGGATCACCGCGATCAGCTTCGGCGCCGGCACGCCCGCCGCGCCCTGGTCGGTGGCCTCGATGATGTTGGAGAACTCGGTCTCGCCGAAGAACTCCTGGACCTGGCCGACGAGGCGGTACTTGTTGCCGGTCGTGAGCACGGCCGGCGGAGCGAACGCCGCGAGACCGCCGCGGGTCACGTTGCCCGGATCCATCATGTAGTAGATCGAGCCGTAGCGCGCCGCCACCGTGGCCGCCATCGTGGCGCGGGTGCCGACGCCGCCCTGCGAGATCTGGCCGCCACCGCCGGCGAAGCGCGAGCGGTCGAGGCACGGCGGGTTCGTCGCCGCCAGCGAGTCGGGATTCGCGCGCTGGACCTCTTCGGCGGTGAGGACGCCGTTCACGAACGTCAACGACTGCGGCGTGGTCATGGCCGCGCCCGAAGCGAGGCCGACGACGCCGTTCACGGTGACGGTCTCGAGGTCGCCATGACCGAGGCCGTTCGTGATGCCGAGAATGACCGCGTCCGTTCCCGACATGACGGCCGAGTTCACGGATCCGAACGACGCCAGCGAGTAGTTCGACGTGTTCTGCGCCGAAGCCACGGTGACGTTGCGATCGAACTTCACGAACACGGTGTTGTCCGTGCGCGGGTAGGCATCCGAGACGTTCGGCGGCGTGAACGTGACGATGTCGTTGCCGTCGCGAAGCATGATGCGGTACGTGTTCACGCCGGACGAGGTGTTCTGCTGACCGATGCCCTGCACGCTGACGATGTTGGTGCCGATGGGCGGCGGCGCGAACGAGGTGAGCTTGCCGCCGTCGATGTACACCGAGTCGGACGGGGCACCCGCGCTGATGACGAGGAACGAGTTGAAGCCCATGCCGCCGGTGAGCGACGTGCGCACCACGGTCATCGGCCCGTTGACCTTGACGAGGCAACCCTCGTACTGCTCGAAGAACGTGTTCGTATTGTTCTGCTGCATCTGGGTCGTGGTGCCGACGAAGAACGGCGGGAGCGCGTTGCCCGACGAGACCTTGCGCACGATGAAGTTCGGCGCGCCGAAGTTGTTGTTCGCGGCGAGCACCTCGGTGGCGCTGTTGAACTCGGCGGTGGCGGCGAACTCCACGACGATGCGATCACCGATCGCGAAGTTGTAGGGCGCGACCTTCGTGTTGACGCTGTGGGTGAAGAAGTCGATGCCCGAGAACGGGCCGCCTGCGGGGTCCTGGATGTAGGCGTCGAAACCCGTGGCGATCGGGTCGAACCCGATGATGACGCCGGAGACGCCGGCCACGGTGTCACCGAGCGCCGGATGACAGGCGTGCGTGACGTCCTGGATCTGCTGGATCGTGACCGAGTCCGGGCACGTGGCGTTCGGGAACTGGGTCGCCGAGGCGACGCCAGTCGTGCACACCAGTGCGGCGACCGCCAGGAAACGGGTGAACATCTTGCTCATGGTGATCCCCTCGTTGCAGGTGGACGAACCGAATGTGAAACGCGATCTTGGGGGGTCTGGCGGGTCTGCTGGCAGGGCCTCCTCGAGCGCGAGCCCGCTGGCGCCCGCGCGGCAGCAAACGTCATGAATTCCGTGGGGGAGGTTACCGGGTCTTGACCGGCCGTAGGATACCAACAAACCCTGACAAGTCGAAGGAATTTCAACGTTTCTGGCCTGTTTCAGGGCCGCTTCGGCGGTCGCCGATAGCACCGCGCTGGTCCAAAGTCTGCTGTGGGAGAACTACGAGTCTCCGACAGGAGACCAGAGCCTCGGGCTGCTGGGTGTTGCGACGCGATTCCACCTCGTCGCACCGGCTTCCGGCCCGCGGCTCAGGGCAGGTCGAGGCCGAGGTGGCGATAGATGTTGGTGACGAACCGCGCCGCGGAACCCGCCACCGTGCCCGCCCCCACAGCAGGTACTGAACCACCGGGAGGCATGCACACCACGATCGCGAGGCCGTTGTTCGGCTGCGGCACGCTGATCCCGACCGCCGTGCTGTCGCCGATGTCGGGCGTCAGCGTGCCGGGGGCGCCCCAGAGAACGACCTGGCTGCGGTCATTGAACTGGAACTGGCGCAGCCCGCCCGCCTCGCCCGAGCGCACCACGAACACCTGCCGCACGTACATCGAGTCGCGCCCGATCGTGCCGTGCACGTCCACGTGCGGCAGGAACACGCTCGTGCCGGTGTTCCCGAAGCCGACCGACGTGTCCGCGAACGTATTGGTGTTCGTGAACGCCCCCACCATGCCGTTGCTGTTCAGGTGCGTGCGGACGAAGTTGTCCGAGAGCGGTCCGTTCGCGTTCCGGCCGCTGATCAGGTAGAGGCCGTCGAGGTAGAACCTCCCGCCGCCGTCCAAGTAGGCGGCGATGCCCGGCTCCGCGGTCTGCAGCAGCGTGCTGAACGTGGTCTCGTTGCCGCGGTACCAGACCACGGTCTCGAACAGGTCGAACGTCTGCCGGACGTCGGCCGCGGACTTGAACGGCTGCGTCGTGTCGAGCCTCAGGATCGTGTACTGGTCAGCGGGGATGCCGACGCGGGCGACGCTGTTCGAGTACAGCGTGTCGAAGCGCAGGTTCGCGGCGTTCGTGCGCGGACAGTCATCGACGACCAGGAGCCGCGCTCGCGTGCCCGCCACGGGGCGACGCACGACCCAGGTCGCGCTGTCGGCCGGGCCGGCGCGGCCGCCGTCGTCGATCGCGCGCACGAACAGCTTGCGTGGCCCGGTCGTGACGCTGCCGTTCACCTCGAACTTGTTGCTCGGCATCGTGAACGTGGTGCTCGTCGTCATCACCGGGTTCGCCTCGTCGCCGTTCAGCCACACGAGGAACTGGAGCTTGCCGACGTCGCCGTCGGCGTCGATGGCGCTCCAGGTCACGGTCACCGAGGCGAACGTGGTGTCCGTGGGGTTCGGTCTCGACACCAGCCTCACGGTGGGCGCCAGGTTGCTGAACTCGAAGTTCTGCCGCGGCGGATTCGGGTCGCGCGCGCCGGCGTTGTCGATGGCGCGCACGGAGAACACCGGGTTCGTGTACCCCGCGGGGGTCTGGACGACGAACAGCGAGTCGGTCCGGGTGGTCAAGTGCCACGCCGTGTCCGCCGGCGCCACCGGGTTCTTCATCTGCCACTCGAATCCCGCGACGGTGCCGTCGACGTCGCTGCCGAACCAGTACAGGTGCACGACGTGGTTCACCGTGTCGATGGCGCCGTTCACGAACAGCACCGTGTGCGGCGCCTGGTTCGCGTGCTGGGAGCCGGTGAGCTTCTTCGTCAGCCCGCAGCCGGCGGTGACGCCAAGCGCGGCCACGCCGGCGAGGAACGCGAGCAGCAGCAGGACGCGCTTCACTGGAGCCCCTCGCGGTCCGACTTCACGATCAGCACCTTCCCCACCTGGCGCTTGCTCGTGGCGCGGTCCTCGACCGACCACAGGTAGAGCCCGGTCGCGGCCGCCTGTCCGCGGCGCGTCACCAGGTCCCAGCCGAACGACGCGCCGGAGAACGTGCCCGGCAGGTCGCTCGCGGGGTCGTAGATGCCGCGCGCGTTGCTGCCGTCGTACGTGGCGCCGTCGAAGTCGGTCTCGTAGATCAAGTCGCCGGCCAGCGTGTAGATGCGGATGGTGCAGCGCGCAGGCAGGTTCCCGAACCACAGGTAGTGGTTGCGTACGTTCGTGCCATGATCCCACACCGCCTCGACGCGGTACGGGTTCGGGAACACCACCACGCCCTGTCCGCGCTCGCCCGCGCGCGGCGCCGGCACGACCATGACCTCGTTCTGCGTGAGCCCGCTCTCCAGCGATTCGATCTCGGTCGTGCCCAGGTCGTACGCGGTCACGGCCGCGAAGTACTTGAACCCGTTCTTCAGGTTCGCCACCGTGTACTTGTACTGGAACGTCACGCCGTCGATCACCTCGGGCGCGGCGAGCCTGACCGCATCGAGCCCGGTGTTGAAACCGGTCGTGTCGTGCGGCGAAGCGGCGAGGTCGAACTGCGCGAGCAGCTGCAGGTCGTCGCGCCCCGAGCCCGCATAAAGGCGATAGCCTTCGAAGTCCTTCCTGATCGGGCTCGTCGGGTCCTCGTAGGCCTCCGGGGAGTCGTCCCAGTAGTAGTCCACCGCGGACTCGCGCGAGACCACCTTGAGCCGCGGCGAGGGCGGCGGCACCGGGACCAGATAGTCGAGGTTGAAGGCGCGCTGCGCCGTGTGCGCGCGCTTGTCCAGCTCGGCCTCGCTGTTGCCGCCCATGTAGACGAAGTCGACCTGGATGGTGTCCCCCGGGTTGACCTGCGCGAACGGGCCCACCGTGACCAGCTCCACCGGGTCGCCGTCGCGCGGCGCGAGGTCGGGCGGAATCGGCACCAGGTTCGTCTTCGTACCCGAGCTCATGAGCGCGTAGAGCTCGGTATCCTCGTCGCGGTCCGCGTCGCCGGGCGAGAAATTCCACGACTGCATCGTGATCTGCTTGTCCGGGTCGGTGAGGTTCCCGGGCCGGACGCCGAGCAGCTTGTAGCCGACCACCTCCGGCGTGATCGAATAGAAGCAGTTGCCTGGGATGGGCACGCTCTGGCAGTAGCGCTCGGTGAACATGTTCAGCGAGTCCACCCAGCCGATCTGCTTCTTGCTGAACCAGGCGCCGCTCGGCGGCCAGTTGGAGAAGTTGTTCTTCGGTCCGCTCGCCAGCTCGTTGTAGAGCCCCACGTACACGTTGCGCAGCGGCGCACCCGTGTTCCGGATCGAGTAGTGGTAGAACACCATGTGCCGGTAGTCGGCGAACGACCACGAGTAGTTCTCCTGGTGCACGACGATGCCGAGCGGGCGGTGATCCTCGCGGTTGTTCGTCGTGCGCTTGGGCAGCAGGTCGTCGAAGTCCGAGCGGAGATCGCGCTCGCTCACCGCCAGCGGCGAGTAGCGGCGGTTGTTCGGCAGCGACGAGCGCACGTCGATGCGGTCGCCCTCGGGCGAGAACTCGGTGGCGCTGGCGGCCGCGTCGCCGGTGAAGCCGTCCTTCGCCGCCGTGGTGACGCCGGTGAACGCGCCGTTCGCGTCGGCCGCGAGCGCGCCCACCCACAGGCCGCCGCGCACGAGGTGCTCGTGCCCCGTTCCCACCGGGTACTCCATCGACGGCGTGCGCACGGTGAAGTTGTTCCCGACGAATCCATAGTTCGTGATGTTCATGCTCATCAGGTTCAAGTCGCGCCCCGACTCGTCGCGACCGGAGATGAGCGACACGAACACGCGCACCGACGTGTCGGCGGCGGCCGTGGGTTCCGTGCCCCGCTTGCCTGGCTTCGTCGGCTTCGGCAGCTCGGGCGCGGGCGCCGGCGGGCGACCGGGCGGCAGGTGGTCGACCTCGTCGGCCCGCGCGGGGCCCGAGCACGCGAGCAGTATCAACAACAGCAGTGCACGCCGGCTCACGGGCGCCTCTTGTAGCGGATGATCTCGCCGCGGCCGCGGTCGCCGATGAACGCGAGCGAGTCGTTCACGGCGATGCCGATCGGGTCCGCAAGCGGCAAACCATCGCTGTTCGGCTCCCCGTCCACGCGCTGCACGAAAGTGGCGGGATTGACGCTATATCGCAGCACGCGCTTGCTGTCGCGATCCACCACGTAGAAGAAGCCGCCCAGATCGGCTGCAATCCCTTCGGGGTGGTTGAAGCTGGCGCCCGTTTCCGCGCCGTCGACCTTGAGGAACGGCAGGTTGTCGATCTGCGTCGAGATGGACTTCGCCGCGTTGTTGCCGCGGTCGGCGACGTAGATGGGGTCGATGCCCTGGCGCGCGATGAAGATGCCTCGGGCGTCGGCGATCGAACTCGAGCCGGAGCCGTCGAGGATCTTCCACGTCGAGTCGCGGTACCAGCTCGTGGTGCCGGGCATGTTCACGTCGGCGATGCCGGGGTATTTCTCGCCGCGCACGTAACGATAGATGCGGCTCACGAACTTGCGTGTGCGGATGCTCTTGTTGGTCTGGAGCGAGTCCAGGAACACGGCCAGGCACGACACGTACACGCGGCCCTGCTCGTCCACGGCGATGCCGTAGGGCTGGGCGACGGTCGTGTCGGTGAACGTCGAGACCGTGTCACCGGCCGTGCGGACGTCGAATGAGTACTCGCGCACCCGCCACGTGGACGAGTAGTCGAAGATCTGGTTCCGGAACGGGATTCTGCCGTTCGTGGTGTCATGGTCGGCCTCGCACGTGCCCAGGCGCACGTCGTACTTGGCCGCGCACGAGTCGCCCTGGTCGAGCACGAACAGGCCCTTCCGCCAAACGGCG
The DNA here is from genome assembly GCA_035606545.1 of Candidatus Methylomirabilota bacterium. Classification (GTDB taxonomy): domain Bacteria; phylum Eisenbacteria; class RBG-16-71-46; order RBG-16-71-46; family RBG-16-71-46; genus JAIOPA01. The sequence continues at coordinate 983 of DATNFC010000295.1, read as the reverse complement.
ATCGCCACCGGATTGAACAGTGTTTGCAGCGGCGGGAAGTAGGACGCGTCGAAAGGCTTCCCCGTCGTAAGCCCGAGGATCTTCACGTCGCCGCGCGGCACCGAGGATGGGCCGCTTCCGCCGTGGTTGAAGAGCACGTACAGCAGGTCGCCCTCGCCCTGCGTGAGGACCAGGTCCTGCACGCCGTCCATGCCTCTCCATGTCGCCAGCATGGCGTAGCTCCCGTCCGAAGGCACGATCGCCTTCGGGTGCTCGGTCGGCAGCTCGAACTTGCCGCCGCAGCCCAACGGGATCGCCGCGAGCGAGGCGAGCAGGAGCAGCGCGAGCAGGCGACGCATCAGAACCTCAGCCCGAGCGACAGGCGGTGCACGGAGCCCAGGGGGCCGCCGTCGGTGTAGGCGTAGTCGATGACGCCGCGGAAGTTGCCCATGTCGCCGCTGAATCCGGTGCCGGCCGAGAACTTCAACGCGTCGGCGCGCAGGTTGTAGCCGCTCCGGAGCGCGAACGTGTGCCGGTACATCCACTCCACGCCTGCCTTCACCAGCTGCTCGTTGTCGGCGGGCTGCGCCACCTCGAGCGCGGTCGTGAGCCGCTGGGCGTCGTTCTCGATCGGCTCGAAAGCGACGCCGTAGCGGAACATGAGCGGCGGATCGAACGCGTCGTACTGCGACGTGGTGCCGTCGTACGGCGACGCGTACGCACCTTCGGGCCGCAGCGCCGAGCCGAAGTTCGTGAGCGAGGTGGCGATGCGCACGCTGCCCAACCCGAGGTAGTAGATCGAGCCGACATCGAAGAGGAACGCCGACGTCGTCGGGCCGCCCACCTGCGAGCCGAGGTCCTCGTGCACGTACTTGACGCCGAGGCCCACGAGCAGCTTGTCGGTCCAGCGCCGCGAGTAGGCGAGGCCGGTGATGAAGTCGGTGTAGGCGTAGTCGATGACGCCGCGGAAGTTGCCCATGTCGCCGCTGAATCCGGTGCCGGCC
>DATNFC010000294.1:0-19720 GCA_035606545.1 Candidatus Methylomirabilota bacterium | reverse complement strand
GTGCGCGAGCTGGACGACACGCGGCTCGCGACGCTGCTCTCGCACCCCGATCGCCGGCTGCGACAGCGCGCGAGCCTGGAGCTCGGGCGACGCGGGCGCGTGGACGCGCTCACGCACGTGCTGGTCACGGCGAGCGAGCCGCGCGCGCGGCTCCACGCGCTCTGGGGGTTGAACCTCGCCGCGCGCGGCGGCCAGGGCGCCCGCGTGCGCGAGCGCTTCGTCGCTGCACTCGCCCAGGAGGATCCCGAGGTGCGCCGGCTCGCCGCCACGCTGCTCGGGGAGCTGGGTGCGGTGGAGGCGGTGCCGGCGCTCGCGGCGCTGCTCGCGGATCCGTCGCCGCGCGTGCGCTTCGCCGCCGGCCAGGCGCTCGCGCGCTGCGGCGACGCGCGCGCCGTCCCGGCGCTCGTGCGCGCGCTGGCCGCGAACGGCGACAGCGACGCGTTCCTGAGGTTCGCTTACGCCCGTGCGCTGGCGCGCGCGGCGGACACGCTCACGCTCTCCGGCTTCAACACGGACGCCGACCGCTCGGTGCGCCTGGGAGCGGTGCTGGCGCTGCGCGAGGCGCGGGCGGAGGGCGTGGCCGCGTTTCTTGCGGATGCCGATGCCCAGATTGCGACCGAGGCCGCGCGCGCCGCGTACGACCTCTTCCTGCCGGGCGCCATGCGCGCGCTCGCCGGGATGCTGCCCGCGCCGGCGCGCGCGCTGCGCACCGAGCCCTGGCTCCGGCGCGCGTTGCACGCCGCCCTGCGCGACGGCTCGCCGGCGGCGGCGCGCGGCGTGGCCGAGTTCGCGGCCGATGACGCCACGCCGGCGGCGTGGAAGGAGGAGGCGCTGCGCGTGCTGGCGCAGTGGGACGAGCCCGAGCCGCGCGACGGCGTGTGGGCGCGATGGGCGCCGCTGCCGCCCCGCCCGGCGGGCCAGGCGCACGACGCGATCGAGCAGGTGATGGCGCGCTTGCTGGACGGCAGCGACGGCGACGCACTGCTGCTCGCCGTGGAGCTGGCGAACCGCGAGCGCGTGCGCGTCTCCAACGCCACGTTCCTGCGCTGGGTGCGCGACGAGACGCTGGACGACGCGCTCCGGCTCTCGTCGTTCGGCTGGCTCTCGGCGCGCGGCGCCAGCGAATTCAAAGCGGCGGAGGAGGCCGCACTCACCTCGCGCTGCGACTCGCTCTACAGCCTGGCGCTCACCGGGCTGCTCGCCCGCGACCCCGCACGCGGTGTCGCCACGGTGGAGAAGACGCTCGCCGCGAAGCGCTCACCGCTCACGGTGCGGCAGGCCGCGATCCGCACGCTTGCAGCCTCCCGTTCGCCCGAGGCGACGGCGTGCCTGCGCGCGCGCTGGCGCGCGCTGGAGACCGGGACGCTCGACTCGGCGCTCATCCTCGACGTGCTCGAGACCGCCGCGCGCGCGGGCGATCCCGCACTCCGCCAGGCGGCGCACGCGCGCCTCGCGAGCGAGCACGCCGCGGACTCGGCCGCGTTCTGGACGGCACTGCTCCACGGCGGCGACACGTCGCGGGGCCGGCGCGTGTTCAACGACCCGCGCGCGGCGTGCGTGCGCTGCCACACGCTCGACGGCAGCGGCGGCAGCACGGGCCCCGACCTGTCGTTGATCGGCGCCCACCCGCGCGCCGAGCTGGTGCAGTCGCTGCTCACGCCCGCCGCTCGGCTCGCCGCGGGCTACACGGCCACGAGCATGCCGCCGGCGGGCGACGTGCTCAGTCCCGGTGAGTTGCGCGATCTGGTCGAGTTCCTCTCCGGCCGGCGCGACGTCCCGCCCGACCTGCCGCTCGGCGGGCTCCGCGCCGAGGCCGCGGAGACGGGGCAGAACTGCGTCGCGGTGGATCGCGCCTGCTCGGGCGCCGGGCTGCGCGTCGCGGGCCGCGACGTGGCGCGCGGCGTGGGGGTGGTGTCGCCGTCGCGGCTGCTCTACGCGATCCCGTCGGGGAGCGCCGGCTTCGTGGGCCGGGCCGGGCTCGACGACTCGGGCCGCGGCGGGCAGGTGGAGTTCCGCGTCAAGGTGGACGGGCGGCTGGTGTGGCGCTCGGGCCCCGTGCGCGCCGGCCGCCAGGTGCGGATCGACGTGCCGTTGCCCGCGGAGGCGTCACGCCTCGAGCTGATCGTGGACGACGCCGGCACCGCCGGCGGCGCCGGCGCGGACTGGCTCGAGGTCGGGTTCGTGAAGCGGGTTTTTTGACAGCGCCGCGGTGGCATGCCGCCGCGGCGAGTGCGAAGTGCGATCAGCGGAACGTGTACGTGTACACGAGCTGCATGAACGTGCCGAGCGCGAGGTCGCGGGAGTCCTGCACGTACGTGTCGGTGATGCTCCGGCCGACGCTGCGCTCCTGGTGGAGCACGTCGGTGACCGTGAAGCGCAGCTCGCCCTTGTCGTCCTTCTGGAACTTCCTCCCGAACGTGGTGTTCCACATCACCTGGTTCGCGCCGAACACCTGCGACTGGTTGTTCTGGAAGTTGTTCGTCACCTCCTGGCGCACCACGATCTTCGGCTTCACGATCGCGTTGAGACGCAGGCCCAGGTTGTGGGCGTAGTAGTCGGCAGTGGTGTTCGCGGTGAGCGTATTGCGGCTCATGTTGTAGTTGCCCTGGTAGCTCACCGTGAAGTCGAGGTTCGGGCTGATGTTGCTCGCAACCGTGGTGCCGAAGCGGACCGTCGTCGTGCGGTTGCGGTTGATGCCGACGTTCAACCGCGTGGGCGACTCGGTGAACGAGCCGCCGCCGTTCAGCGTGACGATGCTCTTCAGCCACTTCGCCGGCCGGCTGTAGGCCGCGAACACGTTCGCCGCCCACGACACGTCCAGGTTCACCGGGCGCGTGAGCTGCGTGCCGCGCGCGAGCAGGACGCCGCTCACGACCGTGTCCACCGGCGCGGTGAACGTGTAGTTCGAGATCGGGTTCGACGTTCGCAGCAGGTTCGCGAACACGAACCGGCTCTTCGACTTCATGGGATCGGCCTCGCTCAGCCTCAACGAGAAGCTGTTCGTGTAAGTCTCGCTCAGGGTGGGGTTTCCGGCCGACAGCGAAAGCGGGTTCGAGTTGTCGACCACGGGCTGGAGCTGGTTGATGCTCGGCGCGTTCGATGACGTCGACCAGTTGAGCCGCAGGTTGCGCCGGTTCGCGAACGTGCCGGAGAGCGTCATCGACGGCAGCACGTCGTCGTACGTGTGGTCGATGCGCCCCGCGATCGGGAACGACTGGTCGCTCTCGAGCCGCGTCGACTGGTACGAGGCCTGCGTGAGCCAGCGCCACGGCCCCTGCGTGTAGAGCACCGCGGCGCCGCCGTTCTGGATCGTGTTGCGGTTCGCGAACGAGTTCGACTGCACGGGATCCAGCGTCGAGTAGGCGCCGCTCAGCGTGTCGAACGCAAACGTGCGCGCGTCGGACTGGCTGTGCGTGAACGCCGGGTTGTACGTGAGCTGCAGCTGCAGGCTCTTCACCAGCGGCTCCGTGTAGGCGATGCGCGTGCTCAGCGAGTTCGTCGTGCTCTGGGTCCCGGTCTCCTGGTCGATCGTGGCCAGGCTGTCGGGATCGGTGAAGCGGTTGAGCGACTGCTGCGCACGGTCCGCCTGGCGGCTCGTGTGTCCCATCTGGAAGTCCGCCGAGACGTTGCGGCCACGCTTGCCGAAACGGTGTCGCAGCGTGAGCCGGTTGGAGACGTTGTCGCCCTCGGTGAGGTTGTCGGTGAGGCTCGCGCTCGAGCTCACCTCGGAGCCCGCCAGCGTGCGGTTGCTGGCGATGCCGTTGCTCGTGGCGTGGTTCTTCTGGAAGTAGAGCCGGGGCGCGAGGATGATCGAGTTCAGCGAGTCGATCGTCCACTCGAAGCGCGCGTCGAAGCGCTGGTTCCCGTTCCAGTTCTCCGAGCCCAGGATCTGGTCGTACGCGGCGATCGAGTCCTGTGGCGGCAGGTACTCGCGGGCGAGCGCGTTCGTGTTCTCGTTCTTGGTGCCGTTCAGGAACGCGCTCGCGCTCACCGACAGCTTGGGCCCCCACTGCGCGACGTAGTTGAGGCCGCCGGAGTTCGTGCTGCTGATGCCGCCCTGCTGGTTGACGAAGAAGTTGCTGGGGTCGAAGTTGCCGCCGCCGAAGCCGCCGCCGCCGAAGCGGAACACCTGGTTGCCGCCGCCACCGCCCATGCGCATGCCGCCGCCACCACCGCCACCCGTCATCATGATGCGCGGCCCGCCCTGCCCGCCCTGGTTACCGGACATGGCGCCGAACAGGTCCATGGGGGAGAAGTTGCGCTGGTTGATGTTGTTCGCGAGCCCGATCAGCGTCAGCCGCGTGGTGCCGCGCAGGCGCGTGAGGTTGCCGCCGGCCTGGTAGCGATCGCGGTCGCCGTAACCGCTGTAGACCTTGCCGAACTGCGCCTTCTGGTTGCGGAGGATGAAGTTCATCGTCTTCTGCTGGCCGCCGTCGTCGAAGCCGCTGAACTCGGCCTGGTCGCTGGCGCGGTCGTAGACCTGGATGCGGTCCACCACCTCGGCCGGCAGGTTGCGCATGGCCGCGGCCGGATCGCTGCCGAAGAACGGCCGGCCGTTCACCAGCACCTGCTGCACGTTCTCGCCGTGGGCCTTGATCTGGCCGTTCTCCATGGTCACGCCCGGCATCTTCTGCACGAGCTCCTCGGCGGTCGCGTCCTTGCTGGTCTTGACCGCGCTGGCCCGGAACTCGGTCGTGTCCGCCTTCTGCGCGGCCGGCGCCGGCGACTCGGTCACCGTGACGCCCGAGATGTTCACCGCTTCGGGCGTGAGCTGGAGCAGGCCCAGGTTCTGGTTCTTGTCGGTGACCCGGATCACCTGTTTGAGCGTGGCGTAGCCCACGCGCGAGGCCTCGAGCCGGTAGCTGTGGACGCCGAGGTCCAGGATCTCGAACGTGCCGTCGTCCTTCGTTGTGGTCTTCCTGACGTCGGTCGTGTCGGCGAAGCTCGTGAGCTTGACGAGCGCCGACGGCACGCCCTGGTTCGTCGTCGGGTCCACGAGCCGGCCCTTGACGCTGGTGGCCTTTCCGGGAGGCGCGGGGGCCTGCGCCCCCACGGGCGCGGGAAGCAACAGGAGGGCGGCGAGCAGCGTCGAGGCAAGGCGCATGCAGGGGTCCTCGGGGCGGCGAGCGGGAGCGTTCAGGGACGAACGAATGTAACCGGAAGTTCCGTAAAGCCGCGATGAAAGCGACCGCGGCCGGCGGTCAGGGAAGCCGCGTTCGTCCATCGGACGGGGGAGCGGGCCGGAAGGTTGTGAGTGTCGGGCGGCTCGCGGACCCGGGCGGGAGGCTCGCGGACGGGCGTAGCTCGTCGACACGAGATGTCCCCGTCACTCAGGTGAAGTCGCCGGAACCGGTACCCCGACCGCCGAGTATGATGGGCCGTGCGCCGGCGCGGGTCGGGCGCTGGATCGCCGGGAGGCATCGGGATGAAGTTTCGCGTCGGGATCGTTCTGGTCGTGACCGCGGCCCTCGGCTCCTCGTGCGCCACGAAGACCGTCGCCCCGCTCGTTTCCGGGACCGCTCCCGCCGCGAACTCGCCGGCGAACGCCGTCCGGCGGTTCGAGTGGGCGTTCGACCATGAGGACGCGGCGATGGTTCGCGACCTGCTCACGGACGACTTCCTGTTCATCGCCGCGAGCACCGACTCGGCTGGGAACCCGTCGCGGATCCCACACGATCGCAGCTGGTTCTCGCTGGCGCTCGCCGCGATGATGGACTCGTCGACGAGCGTGAGCCTGTTGCTGGACAGGAACCTCATCGCGTTCCCGGACACGCGACCCGGCCGGGAGCCGAGGTTCCACAAGCAGATCCGCAGCTCGATGGATCTCAAGATCCGCATCGATTCCGAGAACATCGAGGTGACGGGCAACGCGTTGTTCTTCCTCACCCGGGGCGACTCCGCCGCCATCCCACGGGAGTTGCGTGCCCGTGGGGCGAGGCCCGATTCGACGACGTGGTGGCTCGATCGCTTCGAGGACGAGACGTTGGGGGCAGCCGGGGCTCCCGCGGACACGAATCCCAGCCGACGTCCCACCGCGCTCTGAACCCGCCAGCGGCTCCCGATGTACAGTGCGGCGATGGCCGCGCTGGTCTCGAAGCTCGCGATCACGGTGATGCTGGCGCTGGCGTGGCGGAACGCCGGTGGGCCGATCGAGCCGGTCGCGCTGCGCCGCCGGCTCGCGTGGGGCTTCGGCCTGGCGATCGGACTGCGGCTCGCGCTCGAGCTGCTGATGCGCGTGCCCTCCGGCGCCGCCCGCGACGCGACGGCGTTCGTGGCCCTGCTCGTCGCGCTCGCGTTCCTCTGGCCGCTGCTGCAGCTCGCGCTCGTGGGGCCGCTCAAGCGCGCCGGTCGCATCACGCGCCTGGTGTTCACCGCGGTCGGGCTGATCGTGCTCTGGGTCGCGGAGCCGGGCACGTCGATGTTCTTCTTCTGGCTCGCGTTCACACGCTACGCCTGGCCGCGCGCGCTCGCGACCCCGGAACGCTTCCTCGTCTCGGTCGCCTCGCTCGTCATGGCGCTCGCGCTGTTCATCGGCGCCCGCCGGCCGGAGGCGCTGGGGCCGGTGGCCCACGCGGCCGGGGGCATCGCCTGGTCCGTCCGCGACCTGGCGCTCGTCTACGCGCTCCTTGCCGTACCCAAGGCGTTCAACGCGTTCACGAGTGATCCCACGCTGGGGATCCGCCGGGTCAGCCGCCGGCTCGTGCTCTCGCACGTGCTGGTGCTGGGCGTTCCGCTCGCGATCGTCGTGACGCTGTGGATCTGCTCCACGTACCTGGGCGTCAACGCCGAACGTGCGCTGATGACGGTGCGCGCGCTGGACCGCGAGACCACCCGGCTCGAGGAGTCGCTGCGCATCGCGTGCGGATCCGGTGACGCCGTCGCCGGCGCCCGCGCGCTGGCCGAGGGCCGGAGCGCGCACTGGCCCAGCCTGCGCACGTACGCCGTGACCGACACCGTGGTCGAGCGCGTGCAGGGCGGCTCGTTGCCGCAGGAGGCGAAGGTCGCGGGCTGGGTGGCGGGACTCGACAGCCTGCCCGATCACGGCGTCGTGGAGCTGGGCGGAGTGCGCTACCTCGGAGCAGCCGTGAAACGCGAAGCGATCGCACTCGTGGCGCTGGAGCCGGTCGCGGAAGCGTTCGACAGCACGCTGTCGCCGCTCATGGGCGCCGAGGTGCGGCTGATCTCTGGGAGCCAGCGGCCGAGCATTCCCGACTCCATGCGTGTGATTGAGCGCCGCGCAGGGCCGCGCGCGCGCTGGAGCCCCGAGGCGCGTGGCGCGTCGGTCAACGTCGGCGACGACACGCTGTCGAACAACGACCTGGGCAGGAGCTTCGGGTTCACGGGCTCGGCGATCGTGGCGGGCGTGCGGCGCGACTTCTACTCGTGGAAGTCCGACCAGTTCGCGATCAGCGCCCGCGCTTCGTTCCACGCCACGCTGGCCGGGCTGTTCGTGCACCTGCGCGAGAACCCGCTCCAGATCGTGCCGGTGCTCGCACTGGCGCTGCTCGCGTTCACGCTGCTGCCGCTCGTGAACACCGACTTCAAGATGGTGCGCGGCATGGGCGGCAGCATCACGCGTGCGATCGGCGCGCTGCGCGAGGGCGCGGCGGCGTTCGGCGAGGGGAAGCTCGCGCACCGCATCCCGATCGCGGGCGACGACGACCTGTGGGACACCGCACGCCAGTTCAACCGCATGGCCGAGGGACTCGAGCGCGCACGAGAGCTGGAAAAGGAGCGTGACCGCCTGGAGCACGAGCTGGACCTCGCGCGCCGCATCCAGGCGCGGCTCCTGCCGGCGGCGCCGCCGCGCGTGAACGGGCTCGACGTCGCCGGGCTGTCGGAGAGCGCGCGCGAGGTGGGCGGCGACTATTTCGACCACCTCGACCTGGGTGAAGGCAGGCTGCTGCTGGTGATCGCGGACGTTTCCGGAAAGGGCGTGCCCGCGGCGCTGCTCATGAGCGGCTTCCGCGCTGCGCTCATGAGCCAGGATCTCGCGCAGCTCGCCCCGGTCACGATCGCCGGGCGCGTGAACGAGTTCCTCACGAAGAGCGTCGAGCCGGGCCGGTTCGTGACCGCGTTCTTGGGATTGGTCGACGCCTCGAGCGGGCGGCTCACGTACGTGAACGCCGGCCACAACCCGCCGCTGCTGCTGCGCTCGGGCGGCGCGGTCGAATGGCTCGAGGCCGGCGGCGTGATCCTCGGCATCATGCCCGACGTGCACTACACGGGCGGCGAGACGACGCTCGCCCCGGGCGACCTGGTGGCGCTTTACACCGACGGCGTCACCGAGGGCGCGAACGCCGCGAACGAGATGTGGGGCGAGGCGCGGCTCACGACGCTGCTCCAGTCCGTGGCCACCGGGCGAGCGCGCGACATCGCCACCCGCATCGTGCGCGACGTGCGCACGTTCGAGGGCGAGCGCGGGCCCGCCGACGACATCACCGTGCTGGTGGCGAAGCGCGTGCCGGCTGGCCCGGCCTGAAGTTCGCACGCAGCGCCGCATCGATCCCCGCGCGCATTTCCTGCGCCGTGGGATCCCCCGGGGCGATCACGTCGATCACGGCCAGTTCGCGGAGCGCCTCCACCAGTTGGCCCTGGTGCGAGAGCCCGAGCGCGACCACCTGGTGCGCGAGCAGGTGGTGCGGGTCCCACGCCACCACCCTGCGCGCGAGCGCCACCGCCTCCGCGTCGCGGCCCGTCTGCACCCAGGCGTACGCGCGCCAGGCGCCGCTCGTGACGCGGTACTTGATCGCGTTCGTGTCGCGCTGCACGGAGTCCGCGCGATCCAGGATCGAGAGCGCCACCGCGTAGCGCGCGGACTGGATGAACGGGCGCGTCGCGAACAGCAGCCGCACCGCCTCGGTCTCGACGAGCGCCACCTCCGGCACGTGGCCGCCCTCGCCCTGCACGATCACCGTGGCCGGCGTGTCCGACGCCTCGCGGAATGCGTCGAACCGCATCCAGTGGAGACTCGGGTCGCGATACCACGCCTGCAGCGCGCGGTCCCCGCCGAGCGCATACTCGAGCTGGTGTGGAAGATTCTCCTGCACGACGATCGCGCGCTGCGGCAGCGTCGGGTAGCGCGCCGCGAGCGTGTGCCGCGCGAGGCGCAGGAAGCGCTGGAGCCGCGTCAGGTGCGGCCAGTCCATGAACGCGCCGGTCTCGGCGAGCGAGTCGGTGACCACGGTCACGGCGCCGGGAGCGCGCTCGAGCAGCGCGATGCGCCCGGCGACGAGCGCGCCGGCGAGCGCCGGGTGTGCGGCGCCCAGCACCGCCGTGCCGGCGACGCCCAGCCCCACGCCGCCGAAGTGGGCGCGGTTCGACTGCCACGCGGGAAAGACCGGCGCCAGCGTCGTCGTGGCGAGCGCGAACCACGCCAGCCCCCATGCCGCCCACGGCGCCGCACGCTTGAGCCGCTGGCGCGCGGGCGCTTGCAGCGCGAACACAAGGCCCGCCGCGGCCGCGAGCAGCAGGCTGCCCACCGTGACGAGCGTGTCGTCCGGAACTGGGATCCGCGGCAGGCTCGCCGCCGCGCGCGCGCTGCCGTGGAACGCCCACGCGACACGCGCCGGCCAGCTCGTTCGCGCGGCCTCGGGGCTCTGGAGCAGGTGGCGCGGCAGCTCGAGGTGCGCCGCGTGCCGCACCGCGAGCGAGGCCACGCCCCACGCGAGCAGCACCGCCGCGCACAGGCCCGCGAAGCGCGCGCGCTCGCGGCGGTCACGTGCGGCGCCCGGCACGAACGGCAGCAGCAGGCCCGCGACCACGGCCACCTCCTTCGACAGCAGCGCCAATAGCAGCGCGGCGAGCGCTGACGCCCAGCGCCGGCGCGAGGCCTCGTGGAGTGCGAGCGCGGAGGCCACGAACACCGCCACGTCCACGAACTGCGCCGACCACCCGGCGATCGTGCGCGTGCCCTCGGCGAGGAGCGTGAACGTGGCCGCCGCGCACGCGAGCGGGCCGCTCCACGTGGGCCGCAGCGCGCGATAGAGCAGCCAGGCACCCAATGCCAGGAGCGCGAGGTGGATCGTCGTCACGACGCCGGGGGCGGAGAGGATCAGCCGGCCGAACGCCGCGTAGTAGAGCTGGAACGGCACCGGGCGCCAGAACGCGTTCGAGCCGCCGCCGTCCAGCAGCGACCCCATGCCCTCGAACAGCGCGCGGCGGAGGAAGTCGAAGTCCTCCGCGACCGGCTCGCCCCACGGCGCCCCGCGCATGGCGAACGCGAGCGGCACCACCGCGAGCAGCGTCACGCACGCCCACGGGTCGGCGAGCGCGTGCGGGCGCGGCGCATCGCGCGCGGGCCGCGGTCCCGCCGCGCGCGCGTCCACCGCGGGCTCGCGGGCCCGGGCGGTCGTGCCCGGGCCGCGAGCCACGCGGCGTGCGCTCACCAGATCGTCACGCGGACGTCGTCGCCGCGGTACATCACGTCACCCGGCTTCACGCCGAACGCGGCGTAGAACTCGGGGATGTTCGCGAGCGGCCCGTTCACGCGCAGGAACGCCGGCGCATGCACGTCGGTCATGATCTGGTTCTGGAGCGCCTCGGGGCGGCGCTGCCCCAGCCATGACAACGCGTAGCCGAGGAAGTAGCGCTGGTCCGGGGTCAGCCCGTTGATCTTCTCGCCCCGTTTCCACTGGTCGGTGCGCTTGAACGCCTCGTAGCCCAGGACGACGCCGCCCAGGTCGGCGATGTTCTCGCCGAGCGTGGCCTGGCCACGCACGTGCTTGTCGCCGATGACGTAGCCGCTGAACTGGTCCGCGAGTCTCTTCGCCCGCGCCGCGAACGCCGTCGAGTCGGTCTCGGTCCACCACGGGTTCAGGTTGCCGTTCTCGTCGAACTGCCGGCCCTCGTCGTCGAAGCCGTGCGTGATCTCGTGACCGATCGTGGAGCCGCCCGCGTACGAGTAGAGGATCGCGTCGTCCACGAGCGAGTCGGGGATCCCGGGCAGCATGAATGCCGCGGCCGGCAGCACGATCTCCACCTTCGAGCCGTCGTAGTAGGCGTTGTACGTCTGCGGCGTCATGTCCCACAGCGTGCGGTCGATGGGCTTGCCGAGCTTGTTCGCCTCGAACCGGAACCACCACTCGTTCACGCGGACCTGGTTCGCCACGAAGGACGTGCGATCGAGCTGCAGCGTGGAGTAGTCGCGCCAGTGGTCGGGGTAGGCGACCTTGCGGCCGACCTTGTCGAGCTTGGCGAGCGCGCGCGCCTTCGTCGCCTCGCTCATCCACGGCAGCTTCTGGATGCGCTCCCGGTAGACGCCGATGATGTCCGCGGTGAGCTTCTCGTAGCGGGCCTTCGTGGCGGGCGAGCAGTACTTCTCCACCCACACCTGGCCCACCAGCTCGCCCATCGCGTCCTCCGTCGCGTCGAGCATGCGCTTCCAGCGCGGCCGCTGCGCCTTCGTGCCCGAGAGCACGGTGCCGTAGAAGTGGAAGTTCTCCACGTCGATCGGCTTCGCCAGATTGCGCGCGAAGCTCGTCGCCAGCGCCAGGCGCATGTACGACTGCCACTCGGAGAGCCGCGCCACGCTCAGGCACGAGTCGATCTGCTTGAAGAACTCGGGCTGGCCGACGACGACCGTGTCCTGCACCGGGATGCCCATGCCCACGAACTGCGCCTTCCAGTCGATCGTCGGCGTGAGCTTCGCCAGCTCGGCGAGGCTCATCTTGTGATAGTTCGCCCACGGGTCGCGGCGCTGCTCGAGCGTGCGCGAGCGCGCGGCAAACGCGGTCTCGAGCTTCATCACCGCGGCGCTGGACGTCGCCGAGCGCGTGGAGTCCTCGCCCAGGAGCTTGAACATCTCGACCAGGTGCTTGCCGTACTCGTCGCGCACCCGCTTCGTGTCGTCATCGGTGCCGAAGTAGTAGTCGCGGTCGGGCATGTGCAGCCCGCCCTGGTAGAGGTGCAGGATGTACTTGCTGCTGTTCTTCTCGTCCTGGCCCACGTACATGCCGTAGCCGACATTCAGGCCGATGGACTGGAGCTTGGCGAGCAGCGCCAGCATCTCGGTGCGCGTGTGCACGTTCGCGATCTGGGAGAGCCAGGGTTTCAGCGGCTCGACGCCCTGCCGGTCGATCGTCACCGAGTCCATGCCCGTGGCCCAGAAATCGCCGATCTTCTGCTCGTTCGAGCCCTTCGCCGCCTTGGCCATCGCCGCGCCCCGGCAGATGTCGAGGCGCTGCCGGTAGGTTTCCTCGTTCACCAGGTTCGCGATGCCCCAGCCGCGCTCGGAGGCGGGGATGGGGTTGTCCTTGAGCCAGCGCCCGCAGGCGTACTTGAAGAAGTCGGCGCCGGGGGAGACCGAGGTGTCCATGTTCCTCACGAGCGGGTCCTGATCGGGTGACAGCGTGGGCCCGCCGGCGCGGGCCGCTCCGGCCCCCAGAGCCACGAACAGGAGAACAGCCGCGCACACGACCAGCGCGGCCACGAAACGCCCGGCGATGCGGGCGGGGAAGGGCATCCGGATCCAGGTCATGCGCATCCCTTTCATGAGCGGAGGTGGACAGCAGCCGGGGACTCTAGGGCGGGAGCCGGCGGGCCGCCAGCGCGTGAAGAACGAAGAACGGGCGGGCCGTGGGGCCCGCCCGTTCTCTCGCTGCTCTCGGACAGCCTAGTCGACCAGCACCACGCTCAGCGTCTGCTCCTGGCCACCGGTCTTGAGCCGGGCGCGATAGATGCCCGCGGCCACCCGGTGCCCGCGGTCATCCGTGCGGCTCCAGCGCACGGCGTGGTCACCGGCGTCCATCACGCCGTCGGCGATGCGCGCGATGCGGCGGCCGGCGAGGTCGAACAGCGACAGTTCGACGCGTTGCGACTGCGGGATCCGGAAGCGCAGCGTGCCGCCGTCGGTCGACGGGTTCGGGCCGAGCACGAACGACAGTCCCGCCGTGCCCATGCCCGGCACGCTCACGAGCTGCGGGAACCAGCCGATATCGAAGAAGTTGTGGAACGTCATGTCCACGTTCTGCGACAGGTCGGGGTTGATCGCCGGCTCCATGAGCAGGTTCGGGAACGCGGACACGTCGAAGTGCGACACGCTCGATCCCGGCTGGTCCGGGTTCGGGTCGTACATGCGCACGCGGCTCGGGGACAGGTTGTCGGCGCCGGCGAGCTTGGTGACGTCGAGCCCCAGCGTCGCGTTGACCGTGCCCGAGCCCAGCGCCGCCTTGATCGCGTTGCCGTCGGTGAGCTAGATGGCGGTCACCGGGATGGTGCAGGTGGGCGCCGCGCCGCGCAGCGGCGGCTCGGGGCCGGCGACGTTGTTGATGAGGATCACGCCGATGGCGCCGTTCGCCTGCGCGTTCGCCGCCTGGTTCGGGGCGGCGCACGTGGCGCTGCGGTCCATGAGCGCGATCTTGCCTGCGACCGTGGCGGCATTCACGAATGGCGTGTTGCAGCCGTCCGTGGTCGTCCCGACGCCGTCGTTCACGAGCACGACCTGGCCGCTGACGCCACCCGCGGTGAGCGGCTGGTAGAACACGCCCTGACCGCTCGTGAAGTCGCCGACGATCGCGCCGCTCGTCAGCACGCGCGCGCGCTTGCCGAGTTTCTTGGGCGCCGCGGCGTTCACCGCCGGGCCGTCCCACACCAGGTGGCCGGTGTTGATGGCGCTGGCGATGCGCTCGGCATTGCTCATCTGGTACCAGTGCTTGCCCGAGACGTTGTCCATCAGGTAGCGGTCCCAGATGCTCGGCTGACCGAGGAAGAACGTGCCGTCGGATTCGTCGGTGAGCGTCAGGAAGCCGAGGCCGTGGCCGATCTCGTGAAGCAGCACGGCGAGGAGATCGAGGCCGTTCGCGCCCTCGTTGCCGTCGAAGCCGTAGTACCACGAGCGCGTGGTGAGGCAACCCGCGGTGCCGACGTTGGAGTTGAACTGGGCGCCGATGTCGTCGTCCACCGGGTCGAGGTCGAAGCCCGCGAGCCGGTTCGCCTCGGCGCCGTTGTACCAGGTCGTGGCGAATACCGCGCCGGTGAAGTCCGAGTCGACGACGTTCGGCCCGGCGCCGCCGAGCACGCCGCTCGTGGCGCTGCACGGCAGCGGATCGAACGAGGCCTGCACCCGGATCGTGACCGGGCTGCCGAGGATCGCATCCCAGATCTGGCCCGCCTTCACGAACACGTTGAGCCGCTGCTGGCCCACCGTGGTGCCGGTGTTGCCGCCCACGGGTGCGACCAGTGTCGGGTCGTTGAAGCCCTCCCCGGCGCCGTCCAGGTTCACGATCACGAATCCCGCCCGCGAGGCGGCCGGCGCGAGCAGCAGCGCCAGCCCCGCGAGGAGTGCCAAGCACAGCGCCCGGGCGGTCACTTGCGCACCTGCTTCCCGGCCGCCGCTTCGACCCGGGCCTTCGCCTCGGCATCGGAGGACACGCAGTCCTGCGTGAGCCGGCCCTCGGCGTCGATCGTCGCCACGGTCCAGGAGCGGAACGCCGCGCCCACGACCGCGTGACGCGAGCCGTCGGCGTGACGCGTCGCGTTCGCCGCGGCGATCGCGCGCGCGCGCGCCTGCGACGGCGCGAGCGCCAGCTCGCTCGTGCCGCGCGAGCCCTGGACGACCGGCGCCTCACCGTTCTCCGGGTCGAAGCGCATCCCGGCGCGGAGCGCCACCGGGGGCTGCCACGCCCCGGGGTGAAAGCGCACGAGTCTCGTCGCGGACGGCGGAGCCGCGGCGGGTTCCGGCGGTGCCTGCGCCAGCGCGATCACGGGTGCGACGGCAAGGAGCAGGAACGATGTCAGGATCGTTCGCATGGCGGGAGCCTCCGGGGGGGAGTGGGATCAAGCCTGCAGGGGACCGCCTGGGGATGATATCCCAATGTAAAAGGCGCGAGGGAGGCCTTGCGGCCTCCCTCGCCGTGAAGCTGGTCTCGGGGTGCGGACGGCCCCCCGGGTGCCTCAGACCGCCTGGGCGCGGTCGTCCCCCTCGCCGTCGCTCTCCCCGCCGCCCGAGTCGGGCTTCGGCAGGGCGACGATCTTCGCGGACTTCGGCCGGGCCATGGTGCGGCTGGCCTCGCGCATGTTGCCGATCGACGCCTCGGCCTGGCGCAGCAGCGACTGGAGCGTGCCCGCCTTCTCCACGGCCTGGTCGACCAGCGACTTCTGGCCCTCGAGAACCGAGAGCGACGACTGCACGTCCACGAGCAGCGCCTCGGCCTTCGACAGCCGCTCCTCCGCCTGCGAGAGCTGGCGCTTGCGCTCGTCGAGCTTGCCGCGGGTCTCGCGCAGCTGCTTCAGCTGGGCGAGCACGTCCCTGAGCATGGTGCGATCCTCCTCGAGCTGCTGGTGCGCCGACGTGATCTCGCGCACGTGCACCGAGGTCTTCTCCGCCATGTCGAACATGCGCTCGAGATCGCCCTGCAGCGACTCGATCGTGCCCTGGCGCGACGCGATGAGCTCGAGCGAGCGGAGGATCTCCTGCTCGGTCACGTCCCACTTCGACATGCGTGCCTCGAACGTGTCCAGCCGCGACCCGACCGCGCGCAGGTTCTGGGCGCGGTCCTCGAGCACGCGCGAGATCTCGCTCACCTCCTGCGCGCGCCGGTCGGCGGTGTCGATCGCCGCGGTGAGCTGCTTCGCCAGCTCGCCCATCTGCGCCGCAGCATCGGCCGCTCCCTGGCGCAGCGCCGAGGCGTTCTCGAGATCCTTCGCCGCGTCCTTCACGGCGCGGGCGCGCTGCTCGACCTCCTTGCGCAGCGCCTGCGTCTCGCCGGCCAGCACCTCGACCGACTCGCAGCGCTCGTTGAGCGCGGAGACAGCCTGCTTGAGCTCGCGCACCTCGCCCGACGCCTCCTCGACGCCGAACGTGACGCTCGAGAGCGTGCGCGCGACCTGCTCGGCCGTGGCCGCCTGCTCCGCGAGCAGCGTGAATCGCTCCTCCGCGGCATCCATGCGCTGCGCCAGCTGGTGGCCGCGCTCGTCCATGCGCGTCGACAGCGCACCCAGCTCGGTGACGCGGCGCTGCAGCTCGTCCACGAACTGCCGGCGCGACTCGATCGACTGCGACGTCTCGTTGACGCGCTTCGCCGTCGCCTCCACGGCCTGGAGCTTCGGCTCCAGCTCGTGCACGGTGGCGACGCGATTCTTGAGCTCGGTGAGACTCCGCGTCACGTCGTCCAGCCACTTGTGCGTGTCGGCCTGGCCCTGGCGTGCGCGGGTCATCTCGTCCTGCGCGACGTGGATGCGCTCCAGCGCGTCGTTCACGAGCGCGTGGGCGCCGGCGAGCTGCGACAGGTCGCGCAGCCCCGCCTCCACCGCGCCGCGCGAGTTCTCGATGCGGGTGATCTGGTCGCCGAGGTCGCGGGCGAGCGAGCCCGTGTGGTCGAGATCGCGGCGCAGCGCCTGGATGCGGCTCATCTCCTTGTCGAGCGTGCCCACCTCCTGGCTCACGGCCTGCACCTGGGCGCTCACCGCCTCCACCTGGTGCTTGACGTCGCCCATGGTGAGGCTCGCCTCGCTCAGGCTCTTGAACCGGTTCTCGCACGTGCTGACGTCGGCGCGCAGGTCGCCGACGCGCTGGCTCACCGACTCGAGGCCACGGGCCTCGAAGTCGAAGCGCTCGACCGTGTTCTTCATCTCCTCGGTCATCGACGCGAGATCCTGGCGCGTCGCCAGCGTCTGCTCGTGCGACTGGCGCTGGAGCTGCGTGATCTCGTTCGAGCGCTCGAGCACGGCATCGTGCAGCGAGTGCAGCGACGCCACCTGGTCGGAAAGCGTGGCCAGCGACTTCTCGTTCTCCTTCTGCTGCCGGATGCCAGCGTCGATGTTGCGCATGGCGCGGTCCAAGTGGTCGCTCTGCGCGAGCGCGCGGTCGAGCGCCTCGCGGTGCGCCTCGAGCGCGGCAGTCTTCTGCGACACCGTGTCGCCGAGCGCCTTGAGCGTCACCATCTCGCGCTTCACGGTGTTGATGTGGGTCTCGACGCCGTCCAGGCTCTTCACCGCCAGCTCGACGCCCTCGACGCGGCGCTCCTTGTCCTGCAGCGAGCGGCCCAGCTCGTCGCGGCGACGGTCCATGACCTCGAGCTTGGCCGTTGCCATCTTGTTCGCGTCCAGCAGCCGGTCGTGCTGCTCGCGCAGCCGCGCCATGCGCTCGGTGGCGCCCTCGAGCTGGCCGTGCAACGTCTCGGCGTCGCGGCGCAGGAGCTGGAACGGCTTCTCGACCTCGAGGAAGTTCGTGAGCCGCTCGCGGAGCTCGGCAGCCATGTCCACCTTGGAGACGAGGTCGGCCATCGACGACTCGATCTTCTGCGAGCCTTCGAGCGCGGTGGCGAGGCGCGACTCCGCCCACTGCGTGCTCTTCGCCAGGCCCTCGGCGCGCTCGTCCAGGTTCTGGAACAGGCTCGAGAGCTTCACCATGCCCTGGAAGCGCTCCTCCATCTGCGCCATGCGGGTCGCGAGCGCATCGACGTCGGTCTCGGTCTTCGCCAGCGGCTCACCGAGCTTCTTCAGTCGATCCGCTCCCGCCTTCGCACCTTCGACAAGAGCCTCATAACGCTCGCGCTCCCTCTGGATGTCGGCGAGCACCGCGCGCATGGCTTCCAGCTGCTGTTCCTGCTCGCGCGCGTTGTTGTTGCCCATGAGGTTCTTGAACGGCTTCATGACTCACTCCTTACAGAAGGTGGGGCGCGCCATCGCGAGCCGTGCGAGAGACGCGGCAGCGGCGGCGGCGCCATGGGAGGGCGGCACTTCGCACGCGCGTTATCGGCAGGGGCGGCGCGGGGCTTGACCGACCGGGCGCTCTGCACGGCGCACTTCGGGCGGGTGCCCCGCGGCGGGCGGGGCGGCCGTGCGCCCGCCTGAAATGCCGTTCTCAGCTCGATTCAGGATGCGAATCGCGGGGCCCGGGCGGCGGTCAGGGCGCGATCGACTCCGGCACGTCGGCACCGACGAGGGCGGGCATCGCTTCCGCCGGCGCCGGTTTTGCAACCGGTTTCATGAACGGCAGGCAGGCGAGGCAGACGAGGCCGAACAAAGCGTCCGCGGTGAGCGTCATCGGGTAGCCCCAGTGCTCGACGGCCCAGCCCTGCCAGGTCGCGGAGTAGGCGATCGCCAGGTTCATCAACGCCATGTAGGCGGTGAACTGCGTCGCCGCGACCTTCGGCGTGGTGACGTCCATGAACAGCGCCGCGCGGATACCGTAGTAGAGGCCCTGGAACACGTTGTAGACGAGCACGCTCATCCAGAACATCTGCACCAGCGTCACCGGCACCGCGGGCCGGTTCGGCGCGTCGGGCGGGATCGCGTGGAGCCAGCCGTGCTGCTGCATGCTCCACGCGAGGATCAGCGTCGGGATCCCGGTCGCGGCCATGGTCCACGCCAGCGTACCGCGGCGGCCGAACCGGTCGGAGAGCCAGCCGCCCGCGACGCAGCAGACCGCGCTGATGATCGACGACCAGAAGTTGAGCGCGCCCACCTGGGTGTCGTTCATGCCCAGCTCCACGGCGAGGTTCGCCTGCAGCGCCAGGCCCAGCGCGTAGGCCCCGCCCGGGAGCAGGGCGAACAGCACGCCCACGAGTGCCGCGCGTGTGCCGACGAACGCGCGGGCCGCTTCGACGATGAATTCGTAGAGCTCGTTGCCGACGCGTGCGAGCGCCCCACGCTCGCCCACGGGTCGCGGCGGCGACGGCGGCTCGCGCAGCGGCAACGCCACGAACAGCGTCACGAGCGCGATCCACCCGCACACCACGTAGAACGTGTTCTGGAAGCCCATGTGCGGCGTCAGGAACAGCACGCCCGAGCCGCCGATCGCCATGCCCACGTAGGCGCCGCTGAACATGAACCCGTTCGCGACACCGCGCTCCGCCTCGGGCAGCACGTTCACCGCGAGCGAGTCGATGGCCACGTCCTGCGTGGCGCCGAACACGTTGTGGATGAAGATCACCACGGTGAAGAGACTCACCGAAACGAAGAAGAGATGGACCTTGTGCGCGTAGTCCACGCGCATCGCCACCAGCAACGTGGCCATCATCATCAGCTGGGTGAGGATGATCCAGAACCGCCGGCGGCCGAAGCGCGACACCGTGAACGTGTCGACGATCGGACCCACCATCCACTTGAAGCTCCAGGGCAGGTAGAGCGAGCCCACGAACGCGCCGATCTCGGCGGGGCCGATGCCCTGGCGCCGCATCTGCGTCGCCACCGCGGTGGCCGTGAACCCGAGCGGGATGCCCTCGGTCACGTAGAGCATGAAGAACGTGGTCATGCGGCCGAACTTGGTGGCGAGCAGGTCCGGGTATCGCATGCGCGGCACGGTGGGGCCTTGGCGTACGCGCGTCAACCGTTCGCGGACGAGCGCGTCGCTACAAACCGCTCGGCGCAACCGGTAGTCTCGCGAACGCACGGTGTGCAGTTCCCGAGGAGGATCCCCATGAGTCTCAAACGCGTCGACGTCGCCGAGACGTTCGCCCGGTTCCGTGAGCAGTGGAGTCCCAAGGTCGTGGGCGAGCTGAACGGCCAGATGGTGAAGCTGGTCCGCTTCCAGGGCGAGTTCGTGTGGCACAAGCACGACCACGAGGATGAGATGTTCCTCGTCGTCGACGGCGAGTTCCGGATGGAGCTGCGCGACGGGAACATCGACTTGAGGGCGGGGCAGTTCCTGATCGTGCCGCGCGGCGTCGAGCACCGGCCCGTGGCCGAACGCGAGGCGCAGGTGATGCTGTTCGAGCCCGCGACCACGCTCAACACCGGCGACGTGCGCAACGAGCGCACGCTCGAGCGGCTCGAGCGG
>DATNFC010000293.1:0-2203 GCA_035606545.1 Candidatus Methylomirabilota bacterium | reverse complement strand
GGCAGACGATCAAGGCCTACCCGACCGCCGGCGGCGCGTACATCGTGACGAAGGACAACCTCGGATTGCTGCCCGCCCAGCTCGCCGGGGTCGCGCTATTGATCGACTACGTCTTGACCGTGAGCGTCTCGACCGCCGCGGGGGTCCAGGCGATCAGCTCCGTCGTGCCGCTCGGCGTGCCGGTGCGGGTCGGCCTGTCACTGGTGTTCGTCTGGATGATCGCGTACGCGAACCTGCTTGGCGTCCGCGAGTCGGGTCGCATCTTCGCCATCCCGACCTATCTGTTCATCGTCAGCCTCGGGCTGACCTGCGTCGCCGGCATCTACCAGGTCGCCACCGGACATCTCGAACCGTTCTCGGTCACGGCGCAGGAGGCACACGGCGGCCTGTCCCTGTTCGCCGGCACGGTGACGGCGTTCGTCGTCCTCAAGGCGTTCGCATCCGGCGGTGCGGCGGTCACCGGGGTCGAGGCGATCTCCAACGGCGTGCCGGCGTTCAAGAAGCCAGAGTGGCGCAACGCGCAGATCACCCTCGTGTGGATGGGGCTCGTGCTCGGCACGTCGTTCCTCGCGGTGTCGTTCCTGGCCTCGAGGCTGCACGTCGTGCCCATCGCCGATGAGAGCAAGTCGGTGCTCGCGATCATCGCCCAGGCCGTCTACGGCACCGGGGCGATCGGGCGGCTGCTCTTCCTCGTGCTGCAGATCGGGACCACGCTGATCCTGATCTTGGCAGCGAACACCTCGTTCGCGGACTTCCCTCGTCTCGCGAGCTTCCACGCGGGGGATGCGTTCATGCCCCGGCAGCTGACGAAGCGCGGCCATCGGCTGGTGTTCTCCAACGGCGTGGTGGCGCTCGCGGCGGCGGCGAGCGTCGTGATCATCGCGTTCGGCGCGAGCGTGACCCGCATGATCCCGTTGTACGCGCTGGGCGTGTTCACGTCCTTCACGTTGTCGCAGAGCGGCATGGCCAAGCGGCACCTCCGGCTGCGCGAGCCGGGCTGGCGATCCGGGCTCTTCGTGAACGGGCTCGGCGCCGTTTCCACGCTCGTCGTGGCGATCGTGATCGCGGTCGTGAAGTTCGAGGGCGGCGCGTGGATGGTGATGGTGGCGGTGCCGATCCTCGTCGCCCTGCTCGTCCGCGTGAACAAGACCTACGAGGCGGAGGACGAGCAACTCGCGATCACCGAGGAGGATCGCACGAGGGAGCCGACCGCCGGCGCGCGGCACGCGGCCCTCCTGCTGATCGATGGCATCGACGCCGAGACGCTCCACGCCGCGCAGTACGCGTTGACGATCTCGCCGGGTGACGCGCGTGCCCTGATGCTCGGGACGCCCGACGTCCACCTCGGCGCGGTCTGGGCCGCCGTGGGGTCGCGGATCCCGCTGGAGTTCGTCCCGTGCCGTGGCCGGGCCGGGGACTGCGTCCGCGCCTACATCGCGAACCGCTACCCGTCGGATGCGCAGGTCACCGTGATCGTGCCCGCCCCCGCCGACGAGGGACTCCGAGCCCGCTTCCGCCGCGGCCGGATGTGGGCAGGCCTCGCCGAGCGGCTCCGAGACGTGCCGAACGTGGGCATCGTCGTCGTCCGGGACCACGGAGGCGCCGGGCACCACGTGTTCGATGGGCGGGTCCAGGTGCTCCCGCGCCAACGTCACGTGGCGATCGTGTTGGTCGAAGACCTCGATCGGGCGGTGCTCAAAGCCACTCGGTACGCGGGGGGGCTCGACGCGGCGGTCGTGCGGGCCGTGCACGCCGCCAGCGATCCCGACCGTGCCGCGAACGTGATCGATCGGTGGATGTCGCTCGGGTATCTCACCGGCATGCCGCTGGACGTGGAAGAGTGCTTCGACCGGAACATCGAGCGGAGCCTGCGGACCTACATCTCGCAGTTCCAACGGCCGGACACCGAGATCACGCTCATCCTGCCGCGCCGACACTTCCACCGGCGCCGGCACCTGCTGCTGCACGATCGCACGAGCAGGCGCATCGCGCGGGCGTTCGCGCACCAGCCCCACGTCGACGTGGTGATCGTGCCGTTCCACATCGGAGACCCGGGGAGGCACGCGGCGCATGAGGTGCATGCGCAGCCGCCGGCCGCTATGCCGTCAGCTCCAGCCGCGGGTTCAGCATGATCACGCGGCCATGCTGCTCGCCGAGCACGCCCTCGACCACCACACGGGTGCCGAGGGTCAGGCCGCGGATG
>DATNFC010000292.1:0-11748 GCA_035606545.1 Candidatus Methylomirabilota bacterium | reverse complement strand
CCCCCGAGCTGCGCCAGCTCGCCCGCCAGGACGAGCGGGTGCGCAAGATCCTCGATCTCGGGACCCGGATCGAGGGGCTGGCGCGCCACGCCTCGGTGCACGCCGCCGGCGTCCTCATCACGCCCGGGCCGCTCACCGACTTCGTGCCGCTCTGCCGACAGAAGGGCGACCTGGTCACGACCCAGTGGGACATGAAGTCGGTGGAGAAGGCCGGGCTCCTGAAGATGGACTTCCTCGGGCTGCGGACGCTGTCGGTGCTCCAGGAATGCGTCGACCTGGTGAAGCTCCGCGACGGCACGGTGCTCGACCTGCAGACGCTTGCCGAGGACGACGCCAGGGCGTTCCAGGTGTTCCAGGACGCCGAGACCGTGGCCATCTTCCAGTTCGAGTCGTCGGGCATGCGCGACTACCTGAAGAAGCTGAAGCCCACCGTGCTCGAGGACCTGACGGCGATGAACGCGCTCTACCGCCCCGGTCCGATGGAGAACATCCCGTACTTCATCGACTGCAAGCACGGGCGGCAGAAGGTGAAGTACGACCACCCGAAGCTCGAGCCGATCCTGTCCGCCACGTACGGCGTGTTCGTGTACCAGGAACAGGTCATGGCCGCCGCACACGACCTGGCTGGCTTCAGCATGGCGCAGGCCGACGAGCTCAGGCGCGCGATGGGAAAGAAGATCGTCGAGGAGATGGCGAAGAAGCGCGCGCAGTTCATCGACGGCTGCGCGAAGACCTCGAAGATCGCGGAAAAGGTCGCGGACAAGATCTTCACGACGATGGAGAAGTTCGCGGGCTACGGTTTCAATAAGTGTTTGGCGGCAGAAACCAGCATTTCGGATGCGCACACCGGAGAGCGCACGACCATTGGCGACCTGTTCCGCCGTCGTCGCGACTTCTCCGTTCACGCGCTGGGAGACGACTGGAAACTCCGTCCGCGCCGGGTGAGGGACGTCGTGTGGAACGGCGTGCGGCCGGTATTCGAGCTGAAGACCGAGTTGGGCCACCGGATCACCGCGACCGGCAATCATCCGTTCCGCACACTGGAGGGCTGGACCCATCTCGAGGATCTCGCCCCGGGGGATCGAATCGCGGCCCCTCGAACACTCCCGGTCCAAGGCCGCGCGCAGATGCCCCGGCACGAGGTCATCGCGCTCGCCGGCCTGCTGTCGGAAGGCAACACCTGCCACCCCAGCTGTCTCTACTTCTACGGAAACGACAAAGCGATCGTGGACGACTTTGCCGAGGCCGCCGGGCAGTTCGAACACTCCGTCGCGCGCGTGTACCAGCGTGTGAACGGACGCTACGAGGTCTGCGTGAGTACGGGGCAGGACGCGCGGTTCAAGCGCGGGCAGCGTCCGTGGAACGCGGGGCCCACGGAGGGGAACCTGGCACTCGACGCTGAGATCACGCCGGATCGTTCGGGCATGTTCCGCTGGGCCGAATCGCTGGGGATCCTGGGCAAGAAGGCGACGGCGAAGTACGTCCCCGGCCCGGTGTTCGAGCTCGCGCAGGACGATCTCGCACTCTTCCTCGGGCGAATGTGGACGGGCGACGGCTTCATCGCCACGGGGTCCTTCTTCGTGCCGTTCTACGCGACCTCGTCGGCGAGTCTCGCCTCGGACGTCCAGCACCTCCTGCTCCGGCTGGGCATCGCCTCGCGCATCCACGAGAAACGGTTCGCCTATCGCGGTACGCACCGGCCCGCCTACACCGTGCACGTGATGGGTGACGGCTCAGTCGCGCGTTTCGAGCAGTTGATCGTGCCCCACATCGTCAGTCGCGCGGCGCAGATTGCTCTGCTTCGCGAGCACCTGCACACGGTACCGGAGGGGATGACCTCGAAGGACACGGTCCCCAGCGAGGTGGTCGAGTGGATCCGCGCGGACCTGGAGCCGTGCGGCCCACGGCGTCGCGCGATCCTGGTCGAATCCGGTGTCCTGCTCTCGCCCGCCGCCCTCGCGAAGAAGCGAGGATATCGCCGGCGGACCCTCTGGCGTCTCGGCCAGAAGGCCGGATCGCGACGTCTTCTCGAACTGGCGGCTTCGGACGTCTACTGGGATCGGGTCGTCTCGATCGAGTACAGGGGCGAACAGGACGTGTATGACCTCGAGGTCGAGGGCGACCACAACTTCGTTGCAGAAGGGCTGATCGTCCACAACTCGCACAGCGCCGCCTACGCGCTCGTGGCCTACCAGTGCGCGTTCCTGAAAGCGAACCACCCGGCCGAGTTCATGGCCGCGACGATGACGAGCGAGATGGGCGACTCGAGCCGGCTCGTGACGCTGGTCGAGGAGTGTCGGCGGATGGGATTGAGATTGAAGCCGCCCGACGTGAACCGCTCGGCGTGGAAGTTCACGATCGAGGACGGCGCGATCCGCATCGGCCTCGGTGCGGTGCGGAACGTCGGCCAGGGGGCGGTCGAGACGCTGCTCGCGGCACGCGCCGAGAGCGGACCGTTCGCGACGCTCTTCGACCTTGCTTCGCAGGTGCCACCCGGATCGCTCAACAAGCGCGTGCTCGAGAGCCTTGTCGCCGCCGGCGCCTGCGACGCGCTGGGCGCGCGCGAGCGGCTGCACGCGGGCGCCGGGCTGGCGCTCGACCATGCCTCGACGCTGCACCGCGATCGCGAGAGCGGCCAGGCGTCGTTGTTCGGCGACGCGGACGCGTCGTCCGGCGAGGCCGTCGCGCCGCCGCTTCCGGAGGTTCCGGAGTGGAGCAGCCGCGATCGCGGCGCGCGCGAGAAGGAGGTGCTCGGGTTCTACTTCTCCGAGCACCCGCTCGAGCACCTGCGCGGCGACATCGAGCGGGTGGCCACGCACAGCATCGCGCGCGCGCTCGAGCAGGGCGACGGCGCCGAGGTGCGCGTGGTGGGGCTGGTGGGCGAGATCCGGCAGCTCACGACGCGCGCCGGCAAGCTCATGGGCATCGTCACGCTCGAAGACCTCTCCGGGCGCGTCGAGTGCACCGTGTTCCCGGAGGCCTACGAGCAGGCGCGCGAGACGCTCGTCGCCGATGCCATCGTCATCGCCTCGGGCCGCATCGAGGTGCGCGACGACCGCGGCATCAAGCTGCTCCTGAGCGAGATCAAGCCGTGGGAGGGCGCGCGCCAGCAGTACCAGCTCGTGCTGCACATCGAGGTCAAGGCCGAGGAGCTGACCGAGGAGCGCATCCGCGGCATGGACGAGGTACTCTCGGCCTACCCCGGCGAGTCGGACGTGGTGCTGCACATCGTCAAGCCGGACCACTCGCGCATGGCCATGCGCTCGCGGCGCTTCCGCGTCGGTTCGCAGGACGGGCTCATCGCGGGGTTGAAGGAACGCATGCCGAGCTGCCGCGTGCGCTGGAGCAAGGGCGGGGCATGAGGGAGGAAGCCGCGTGACGGTCTGGCTGGAGTTCGAGAAGCCGGTGCTGGAGCTGGAGCAGAAGATCCAGGAACTGCGCGAGCACGCCCAGGAGCACGGCGTCGGCGTCGGCGCCGAGCGCGAGATCGCCGAGCTGGAGAAGAAGGCCGAGGGCATGCGGCGCGAGATCTACGCGCAGCTCACGCGCTACCAGCGCGTGCAGATCGCGCGGCATCCCAAGCGCCCGTACTCGCTCGACTACATCCAGGCCTGCTTCACCGGCTTCGACGAGCTGCACGGCGATCGCCACTTCGCCGACGACCCGGCGATCGTGGGCGGTTTCGCCTGGCTCGAAGCGCGCCCGGTCGTGATCATCGGCCAGCAGAAGGGGCGCGACACCAAGGAGAACCTGCTCCGCCGCTTCGGCATGCCGAATCCCGAGGGCTATCGCAAGGCGCTCCGGCTGATGCAGCTCGCGAATCGTTTCGACGTGCCGATCGTCACGCTCGTCGACACGCCCGGCGCCTACCCGGGTCTGGGCGCCGAGGAGCGCGGTCAGGCCGAGGCGATCGCCGTCAACCTCCGCGAGATGGCCACGTTCGAGGTCCCGATCCTCACCGTGGTGATCGGCGAGGGCGGCTCGGGCGGCGCGCTGGCCATCGCGGTGGCCGACCGCGTGCTGATGTTCGAGCACTCGGTCTACTCGGTGATCTCACCCGAGGGCTGCGCCTCGATCCTGTGGCGCGACGGCAAGCAGGGGGCGAAGGCGGCCGAGGCGCTGCGGCTGGCGGCGCCGGACCTGGAAGCGCTCGACATCGTGGACGGCGTGTTACCCGAGCCGCTGGGCGGGGCGCACCGCGACCCGGCCGCGGCCGCGGCAACGCTGAAAGCCGCGTTGATCGAGAACCTCGACGAGCTCTCCGGTGTATCCGGGGCGGAGCGGGTGAGGCGGCGCGCCGCGCGCTTCCGCCGGCTCGGCGTGTTCAGTGAGACCGGCGGCTGAGCGGCCCGCCACAAGAGCTTGTGCTAGACTCGCTTGAAGCCCTCCACGACGCGTGGGGTGCTGCGTTTTTCACCCCGATATCCCGTTCGCAGGCCGTGCGAGGAATCCCATGGCGTTGAGCCCGGAACTGCTGGCCATCCTGGTGTGCCCCGCCTGCAAGGGCGACCTCACCTACGACAGCGGAGCGAATACGCTCACCTGTCCGGCCTGCCGGCTCCGCTACAAGGTGGTCGAGGACATCCCCGTGATGCTGGTCGACCAGGCCGAGAAGCTCTGATCGCAACGCCCAGCCGTCCGCTCGTCCGCTCCGCCGGGTCCCGCCGTCGTGTCCACACTCCGCCGGTGGTCATCGCGCTAGCCATTGCCGGGCTCGCCGCGGTCACTCACGCCGCGCCCACCGACGGCATTCGGCTCGCGCCGGCCACGCCGGGCGCGGTGCGGTTCACGGTCACGGTGCCGGGGCCGAAGCTGACCCGGATCGACCAGGAGCAGGGCCTGGACCTCCTGGAGCTCGACGGCTACACCGCCTCGGGTGAGCCGGGAACTCCGGTGCTCCCGGCGCGCGTGCTGACGATCGCGGTGCCGCCGCTCGGCGACGTGCGGCTGAACTCTGCGGTGAGTGAGGCCGCCCCACACGAGGGCGTGACGCTGGCGCCGGTCGCGGGGTTGGACGCACAGGGGAGGCCCGTGCGCGCGAACCGCAAACTCGCCGCCTACGGTGCGGCCGGCAGCGCCACGCCGGTGGGCGCCAGGCTGCTCGGTGTGTCGTGGATGCGGAACCAGCGCGTGGCGCGGGTGTCGATCGAGCCCGTGGCGTACGAGCCGGCCGCGCGGCGTCTCACCGTGGCCGCGCGCGTGGACGTGGAGCTGGCGGTGACCACGTCGGGCGCGCTGGGGCCGCCCACCGAGCCGGACGATCCGTTCGAGAACGTCTACCGCCTCACACTCGTCAACTACCAACAGGGCATCGGCTGGCGACGGCCGCGCGCGACCGCGCTCGCCGCGGCGGCGAAACGCGGCGCCATGCCGGCGGCGGCGCGGCTCGCGATCACCGTGCCGCCGGACACCAGCATTTACGTGGGCCGCACGTGGATCAAGGTCGCGATCCAGAAAACCGGCTTCTACGCGGTCAACTTCTCGCGCCTGCGCGGGTCCGCTTTGTTCGATCCGGGCTCGCCGGCGCCGTTCGACAGCCTCCGGCTCTTCACCTGGCCCGGGCGCACCGTGCTGCCCGAGGACAACTACTGTGACTCGTGCGAGTACCGCGAGGTCGCGATCGGCAAGGTGTTAGACGTGAGCACGGACGCGACCCACCCGAGCGGCAACGGACCGGCGGATGGCCTGTTCAACGACAACGGCGACACGTTCTACTTCTTCGCCCAGGGGCCCGACGGCTGGGAATCCGACATGGATGAGTCGCGCCCGGACACGAACTTCATCACCCACCCTTACGAGAAGAACAACTTCTACTACCTCACCGTGGCCACGGATTCGCTGCCCGTGACGACGGATCGCTACCCGGTCCCGTTCCAGCGGATCGGCGCCGGGCCGGGCACGCAGCGCACGGTGACGCCGGTGGACGGCTCGGCACCGGTCACGACCGTGGCCGGGCGCGTGCACTACGAGCAGGACAACGAGTTCTGGCCCGACGCCACCGCCATCCGCACCACGCTGGTGTGGGAGAAGTGGTTCTGGCTGAGCCTCACCTCGGGACAGAATTTCACGGACGCCCGCGACCTGCTCGACGCCGACACCACGCAGGCGGCACGGCTGCGGCTGCGCCAGTGGGGGCTCTCCGACAACCACCTGAGTCTCACCGACCCCTGCGACCTGGATGAGGTCGACCACCTCCTCGACCTGTCCTACAACACGGTGACGTTTCCGCGCCGTGCCTGGAACGGGCAGACCGCGGCCGGCGGCGGCGCGCAGACGTTCGACACCACGGTGTTCCTGAAGCGCCGCGGCAACCGGATGTCGATGACGGTGCCGACGGTCGGATTCGACCCGACCTGTCCCGGGCGCGTGGATCGCAGCGGGCTCGCGTTCTACGAGGTCTTCTACGAGCGGCTGCTCCAGCCGGCGGGCGACGCGATCGACTTCCGCACCCACCCGGGCGTGGGCACGTTCAAGTACAACATCGGGCCGTTCGCGCACGATTCGTCCAGCTACCTGCTCGACATCACCGATCCGACGCGGCCGGTGCAGCTGGACGGCGCGGAGCACACGCGCGCACCGACGGGGGAGGTCACGATCAGCTTCTCCGACACGCAGTCGGTGTCACGCCGCTATGCCGTCGTGCCGGACTCGATCATCCAGATCGCGCTGCTGCCCGCGAGCGCGATCACGGACGCGCCGTTCACGAGCCGGAACAACCTGCGCAGCCCAACCAAGGAGGCGGATTACCTCGTCATCTACTTCGACGAGTTCAAGGCCGCGGCGGAGTCGCTCGCGGTCTGGCGCGAAAGCCGCCTGCCGCTCCTCGCGACGCCCGCGCCGCACATCTCGCTCACGGTGCCGATCTCGGCGGTCTACGACCAGTTCTCGGGCGGCCGTACCGACCCGGGCGCGATCCGGAACTTCCTCCGCGCGGCCTCGGGCTGGTCGCGGCGGCCGCTCTACGTGACGTTCCTGGGCGACGCCTCCTTCGACTTCAAGGACATCACCGGCCGCGCCACGCCGGGGCTGCCCGGCTGCCTGCTGCCGACGTTCGAGAACAACTTCGACGACAACTTCGCGATCCGCCGGCAGTACGCGACCGACGACTGGCTCGTGAACGTGGACGACCCCGTGACCGTGGTGCCCGACTACCTCACGGGCCGCATCCCGGCGGCCGACGCGGCCGCGGCGCTCGCCGTGGTGACGCAGAAGGTGCTGGGCTACGAGCGCGCCGCGCCGTTCGGCGAGTACCGGAACGCGCTCGTGCTGCTCGGAGACGACGATGCCCAGGGCGAGAAATGCGATCCGCTGACGTGGACGCACATCACGCAGACGACGAATCTCGATCAAGCCCACACGCCGCAGCACATCGATCGCAAGTACGTCTACCTGCACACGTTCGAGAGCGGACCCGGCAATACGAAGCCGGGCGCCCGGAGCGAGCTGTTCAAGCAGCTCAATGCGGGCGCGGACATGTTCAACTACGTCGGCCACGGCAGCCCGTTCAAGATGACGGACGAGGGCGTGTTCCTCGACTCGGACGCCGGCACGCTCACGAACGGCCTGCGCCAGTCGCTGCTGGTCGCCGCCTCGTGCGACGTGGGCAAGTTCAACGACCCGAGCGTCCAGAGCCTGGGTGAGCGCATGGTGCTGTCGACGACCGGTGGCAGCATCGCCGTGATCTCGGCGACGGAGCAGGCATTGAGTGGCCTGAACGGC
The DNA here is from genome assembly GCA_035606545.1 of Candidatus Methylomirabilota bacterium. Lineage (GTDB taxonomy): Bacteria > Eisenbacteria > RBG-16-71-46 > RBG-16-71-46 > RBG-16-71-46 > JAIOPA01. The sequence goes on along the minus strand of DATNFC010000292.1, from coordinate 4,029 downwards.
GCGCTCAACAACGTCATGTACGACGCGATGTTCGACCGCGACACGCTCTCGGTGGCCGGCGTCCAGCTCCCCAGCGACGGCCAGTACCACGTGCCCATCTCGGCGGCGCTGCTCGTGGGCAAGGCCGACCCCAGCCTGCAGGGGAAGAACAGCGAGAAGTACCAGCTGATGGGCGACCCGGCGACGCTCCTGAACCTGCCGCGGCTGTGGGCCGACCTGAGGCTCAGCGACGATGCCGGCTTGACGCTCACCGAGCTGCCGCGCGGCGCCACCGTGCGCTTCGTGGGCCAGGTGCTGCACCATCCCGGCGGCCCGCAGGTGGAGATGGACGGCGTGGCGAGCATCCTGATCGAGGACTCGGCGCCCACGAACTTCACGCCGAACGACGCCGTCTGCGGCGCGAGCTCGGTTCCCTACGTGTTCAGCGCCGGGCCCATGTACCACGGCGACGTCACGGTCAAGGGAGGGCGCTTCTCCGGGCACTTCGTCGTGCCGCTCGATGCCGCGACCGGAACGAAGGGCCGCATCCGCGCCTACTTCAGCGGCGGCGACCCCGCCGTTGCCGGGAGCGACGGGGCCGGCGCGCGGTCGGTCACCGTGGTCACGGGCGCGCCGCCCGCCGACGACACCCAGGGCCCGAGCATCACGCTGTCGTTCGTCGGCGGCTCCACGAGCGTGCGGCCCGACGCGACACTGCAGATCAATCTCTTCGACGACCACGGCATCATGACCACCGGGCACGCGCCGCAGAACTCGATCATCGTCACCGTGGACGACAACACCACGTCGCGCTCGGACGTGACCCAGACGTTCCGCTACGCCGCCGACTCGTATCAATCGGGTACAGCGAGCTTCCAGCTCCCCGGGCTCGCGCCCGGGGCCCACAAGGTCTCGGTGCAGGCCGCTGACAACCTCGCCACCGGGCTGGACGCCGTCCAGCACCGCTCGAGCGCCTCGCTCGAGTTCGAGGTCGTGAATACGCCGACGCTCCGGGTCGAGCGCACGTTCATGTTCCCGAACCCGGTCAGCTCGGGCGGTTCGGGCAGCGGCGGGGTGATCGTGGTCGACGCCCCCGGCGACTCGATCAACGTCCTGATCCGCATGTACACGGCGGCCGGAAGACTCATCCGGGAGCTGCGCCAGATGGGGGGGATCGGCCAGGTCCAGGTGCCCTGGGACGGCCTGGACGCCGAGGGTGACCGCCTCGCGCAGGGTACTTACCTCTATAAGGTGTACGCCGGTATCCGACAGGCCGATGGCAAGACGAGCCCGCGCCAGAACGCCACCGCGCAGGGCCGTTTCGTCGTGCTCTCCCCGTGACCCGGCCCCCCGCCCGAGCCGGGAAATCGGATTGCGGAACCGCCAGTCGACTATCGGGGTAGTACCCCGGTCCAGTACTCTGCCCGGCCGCCGGGCCTCTCCCAGATAGGAGCCACCACATGCGTCGTTTGTGCACCACCGTCGTCCTCGCCATGGCGCTCGGCCTCGTCCTCGCGGCGACGGCCTTCGCGCAGGGGACTGGACGATCCCTCGATATCCAGCCCGGCGCCCGCCAGAACGGCATGGGAGCGACCGGTGTCGCCATCGCGGACGATGCGACCGGCGTGACGTGGTGGAATCCCGCAGGCCTCGGCTTCGTCACCAAGTCGGCGATCGACCTCACGTACGCCCAGCTCGTGCCCGGCCTCGCGAGCGACGTGAACTACAACTACGCCACGTTCGTCCGCCCGACATCGGGCTGGGGCGGCCTGGCGCTGGGCCTCGTCTTTCTGTCCTACGGCACCAGCGAGGGCACGGACCCGTTCGGCAACCCGACCGGCACGTTCACGTCGAACGAGGTCTCGCCTGCGCTCTACTACGGGACCAAGCTTCTGCCGGACCTCTCGGTGGGCGCGTCGCTCAAGTACATCCGCATCCAGCTCGCACCGCAGTCGCTGTCGGGGGTCGGCAGTACCTTCGGCCTCGACCTGGCGGCGCTCTATCGCATCCCGGCGGCGCGGCTCAACTTCGGGCTGAATGTCCAGAACCTGGGACCGAGCGTGACGTTCATCAACGAGGACGAGCGGAGCCCGCTGTCACGTAATATCAAGGTCGGCTTCGCCTGGGACGCCTACGACAAGGAAGGCTTCCGGCTGCTCGCGGCCGGCGACTTCGACCAGTCGCTCGTGACGGACTCGTTCTATCAGCTCCACGGTGGTATCGAACTCAAGTACACGGATCAGATCGCCGGGCGCGTGGGGTATTACTATGACCCGCTCGGTCAGCTCGAGGGATTGACGTACGGACTGGGACTCGGGTGGAAGGGATTGTCGCTGGACTTCGGCAGCATCCCACAGGCCAAGGATTCCGGGCTCCCGAATGTCTCCAAGATCACACTGGGTTATCGCTTCTGACGCGCGCGTGAACCGTCGCCGGCGCAGCGCGTTCTTCCTCGCACTTCTCCTGATCCTCCCGGCCGCACCGGCCTCACGCGCCAGTGCGGCCGATGCGCTCGAGAACGCCGGCACGACGCTCGAAGTGCGTCCCGTGGTCCCGGCCGAGGCGGTGCTGCGCGCGCAGCGCGCGGGACGTGGGGCGCGCGGGCAGGCGATGCGACCGGCCGAGCGCGCCACGCTCGAGGCGAGGCTCGCGCGCGAGCGCCAGTTCCGCCCGCTCGAGGAAGAGCTCCACAGCCGCGCCGCGCGCGTCGGCGCCGGGATCACCGCGTCGCGCCGGCCGGGCTGGCGACCGCCGCTGGTGTCGAAGGCGCGGCGACTGGCCGTGGACGGCGCCCCGGTCCCCGAGCCGCAGGACACCATCCGCGTCGCGTTCATCCGCCTGGACTTCCTCACCGACCGCGGCGGCAGCGCGTCCTCGGGCGACGGCAAGTTCATCCTCGATCCGGCCGACACGAACGCGAACCCGGTGGACATGCCGCCGCACAACCGCACGTTCTATCGCAAGCACGCGGAGGCGCTCGAGCGCTACTACGACGTCATGAGCTACGGCCGCGTGCGCGTGGAGACGGACGTGTGGCCCGCCGCGGAGGACTCGGCGTTCCACCTCACCGACATGGCGGACCTGGGTCCGTGGCGGTTCGGCAGCAGCATCTTCGAGGCCGCCGTGGACATGATGCACCTGAGCTTCTTCGCTGCCGACTCCCAGGCCAAGCTCCAGGGCACCCCGATCCCGTGGAACAAGTACGACCGCTTCATGCTCATCCACGCCGGGAGCGACCTGCAGAGCGACATCCGCAACGATTCCAAGGAAGACATCCCGTCGTTCACGATGTTCGTGGACGACACCGACCGCGTGGTGTTCTCGGACACGACGCTGCGGCCGATCGACCGCTGTACGTTCGTGCCCGAGACCATCAACCAGGACCAGGCGTTCGGCGCCCTGAACGGCGTCATCGCGCACGAGAACGGCCACAACTTCTTCGGCTTCGGCGACGTCTACGACATCGAGACCGCACTGCCGGTGGTGGGGCTGTGGTCGCTCATGGACAGCGGCAACCTGGTGGGCGCGCGCGTGCAGCGACCGGACGGCGAGATCTTCGCCGTGGGGCTCTTGCCGCCGAGCGTGGACCCGTTCCAGCGGAACTTCATCCTGGATGAAGGATTGCTCCAGTACCGAACACCCGGGCCGGCGGACATCGCGCCATTCCCGATCGCGAACAGCCAGCGGAACAACGACTTCGTGAAGCTGGACCTCTCGAGCGACGAGTACGTGATCCTCGAGAACCGCTACCTGTCGCCGGCGGCGGCCGTGCACCTCCTGTCGGACGACACCACGCACGTGGTGCTGGGGCCCAAGGACCCCGACCGGTTCGAGTACGACGCATTGCTCCCGGGCGGCGGCGTCCTCGCCTGGCACGTCGACGAGAGCGTGATCCCGTTCACCATCTCGCTGCGCACGAACCCGGACTTCGGCTTCAACACGAACCCGCGACGCCTCGGGCTCCAGGTGCTGGAGGCCGATGGTCTCGACGACCTCGGGGACCTGGGCTCGCCGTTCGCGCTCGGCAGCGATCTCGACCCCTGGCAGGCG
>DATNFC010000291.1:0-31133 GCA_035606545.1 Candidatus Methylomirabilota bacterium | reverse complement strand
CTCCTCGGTGATGCTGTTGTGCGAGATGTCGCACAGCAGCTCGGTGCGCACGGTCGGCGAGATGCACTCGCGCAGGCCGTCGACGATGGCGCGCACGGTGGCGAGGCGGTAGGCGTAGCCGAAGTTCATGGCCATTGCCATCGCTGCGCGGAACGCCTCGCCCTCGGGCGAGGCGGCCTCGATCGGCGTCCAGCCATTGCGGCGGAAGTGGGTGCGCCACTTGGCGGCCGCGCGACCCTCGCCCATGCGCTGCAGGTAGTGGAACCCGAGCTTGGAGAGGAAGAACGCGGGCGCGCGCCGGCCATCCAGCTTCGTACGCAGCGAGTAGTGGTGCAGCAGCGTGCCGCTGAACGGCCCGGGTCCGAGGTGGTACATGACCACGACCTGTCCCGGCTTGAGTCCCCAGCGCGCGGCCAGCGCGGCGTCACGGACCTCGTCCACGACCTGCAGCTCGAGGAAGTGATTGCCGCCGAAGTTGAGCCCCATCTCCGAGGCGACGAGCCGGGCGTTCAGCAGCGCCGGCGGAACGCACGTGCGGATCGCGCGCTCGGGATCGCCCGGAATATCGATGCGCGCGCCGTTCTCCATGCGCTCCACGACCGCTGGGTCGAGGCCGTATCGCGCGACCACTGCGCGGCCGCCGTCGACGAGCACGCGACGGAGCAGGTCCGAGGTCAGGCTGTAGCGGTTGCGCTCGAACACGTGCCCGGCCGCGCGCGAGCCGATGCGCGAGAGCAGGGCGTGGATGCGCCCCGGCGACAGGTCGCGCACGTGCAGGTCGGTCGCCACCACGCCCATGCCGTCGTTGACGGCCACCGAGGTGAACTCGGGCACGATCACGCCGCGCGTGGCGATGCCGATGCTCGAGGGCACCTCCATGGCGCCCTTCTGGTGGCGGTCGGGAAGCCCGAGCACCGAGGTGACGTACGGCAGCGAGGCCAGCTCGGCGAGACGCGCATCGACGGCCGCGCTCGCGTTGCCGTCCACCGACAGCATGGCGAGTGGGCTGGCGGCGCCGGCGTCCACGTCTGCGGCCCGGTGGCCGTTGCCGTTCGTTCCGAGCGTGCCTCGGACGCTCACCTTCGCTCGTTCCATCCACGTCTCCACGGACATCTCTCCCCCGCTCAAGCCTGACGCTGCGCGAGCCGCGCCGACCGCGATGGCCGGAAGGTCGCCAGCACGCCGCGCAGCACCGTCCACTCCTCGCGCGAGAGCGCGCGGGTAATGACGAGCGCTGCGGCATAAGTCACTGCCCCGATCCCGATCTGCCCGACGAGTCCCGCCCACCTCGTCTCCGCCACGGCGAGCCCCATGAGCAGCGCGGCGATGAGCGGCCGCCACGCCTGCGCGAGCAGCGCCGAGACCGGCACCGTCGCCGCGAGCGACGCCTGGCACACCACGAACACGAGGATCTCGGCGCCGAGGAACGTCCACGCGGCGCCGATCGCGCCGAACGCGCGCGCGGTCAGGGCGCAGCCGACGACGTTCGCGACCAGCCCCACGCACACCGCCGCGAGGTAGACGCGCTGGCGGCCGATCGCCGCGAGCAGGTAGCGCGAGTGCAGGTTCAGGAACACGAACGGGATCGCGATCGACGTCACGCTCAGCGCGGCGACCGCGCCCGCGTAACCCTTGCCGTCGTGGAACAGCAGCGGCACCAGCGAACCGGCCATGAGCACGAGCCCGGCCGCGATCGGGATCGCGACCACGAGCTGGTACTTGACCGCGGCCAGCATCGGCCCGGCGAGGCCGCCCGTCCCGACGCCGGCGGCGGCCTTCGCCCGCGACGCGCGCCGCGCGAACGCGGGGAACGCGGCCATGCTCAGCGCCGAGGCGAGGAAGCCGAACGGCTGCGACAGCAGGTAGGCGACGTTGAAGCACGCGACCTCGGCGGGCGTGGACACGGCCTTGAGCACGAACACGCCGACGCGGCCGTAGAACACCACGAGCAGCAGCGACAGCCCGACCGGCCAGCCGTCGGCGATCAGCGCCCGCAGGCGCGTGCCGTCGAACGCGAACCGGGGGCGGAGCCCCATGCGCGCGAGCATGGCCGCGCCGGTGAGCGTGCGCAGCGCGAACGCCGCCACGGCCGAGCCGAGCAGCCACGGCAGCGAGCCGCCGAACGCCAGCGCCACGGCGATCCCGGCGAGCCAGGCGAACTGGCTCACGAGCAGCAGCACCGCTTCGAGGTCCAGCCGCTCGCGGGCGCGGAACGTCCACACCGCGGCGTCCTGGCTGAACTCGAACACGGCGGCCAGCGTCACGAGCATGAGCAGGATCTGTTGTGCCGGCGCCATGGCGAAACCGGCCGCGGCGCCGCCGAGGAGCAGCACCATGCCGACGAGCGCGCGCAGGATCAGGCCATCGCCCAACACGCGCGCCGCCGCGTCGCGGTCGTGCACCATCTCGCGGGTCACGATCACGCCCGCGCCCAGGTCGGAGATGCTCGCGACCAGCGGGATCAGCGCGTACCAGTAGGCGTACTCGCCGTATCCGGACGCCGAGAGCCGGTTGCCGAGCAGCACCATGCCGGCGAGGTTGATCACCGCGCTCAGGGCCTGGGCGGCGGCGCGGAACGCGGTGTTGCGTCCGACGCGGGCGCCCTCCGAGATCGGGCGCGGAGCGGGCGCGTCCACGGGCGGCTGGCTCTGCGCCAGCATCGGGACCGGGCTCACGCGCGCACCTCGCTCGCCAGCGCCGGCGGGACGCCGATGCCCCGGCGCTCGAGGCTCGTGCGGTAGACGTGCTCGAGCCGGCGCACGATCAGCGCCTCGTCGAACTCCGCGCGCGCCACGTCACGACCGCGCGCGCCCATGCGCTCGCGCAGCACGGGATCATCGATGAGCCGCGCCAGCGCGTCGGCGAGTGCCGCGGGCTCGCCCACGTCCACCAGGAATCCGGTATCGCCGTCGCGCACCACCTCGCGCGTGCCCGTCACCCGGGTCGCGACCATGGGCAGGCCGGCCGCCATGGCTTCGATCGCGGCGCGCGGGATGCCCTCCTTGAGCGACGTGAGCACGGCGATGTCCGAGCGGCCGAGCAGCTCGGGAATGTCGTTGCGATAGCCGAGGAAGCGCACCTCGCGGGCGATCCCGAGGTCGACCACCTGGCGCTCGCAGCGTACGCGGCCCTCGCCCCCGCCGATGAGCCACAGCTCGAAACGGTGGCCGCGCTGCCGGAGCAGCGACGCCGCCTCGAGCAGCAGCGCGTGGTTCTTGACCGGCTCCATCCGCGCCACGCACGTGAGCACCACCGGCCGTCCGGGCTCGCGCTCGGGGACCCGCGGACGGATGTCGCTCCCGCCCGCCGCGAAGCGGTCGAGCGCGATGCCATTGCCGACCCACTCGAGCCGGCGCTGGGGCACGATGCGGTGGCGGAGCGCGCGCTCCATGTCCTCGCGGTTTTGGCTCAGCATGTGATCGGTGAGCCGGCCGACGAAGCGCTCGACCGCGATCTGGAGCGCCGCACCCGGACCCCGGCTGCCGTCGTGGAACGCGAACCCGTGTACCGTGTGCATCACCACCGGAACGCCCGCGATACGGGCTGCGAGCCGGCCGACGATCCCCGGCACCGAGCAGTGCGTGTGGACGAGGTCGGGCTTCACGCGGCGGAAGATCGCGACCATCTGCACGAGCGACCACGCGAGCCGGAACGGGTCGAGGCCACGCGGGAGGTTCACGGTGTGAACGGGGATGCCGGCGCGGCGCAGCGGGTTCACGTACGGCCCGTCGATGCAGACGATGCGATTGTCCACGCCCTTCGCGCGCAGGCTCAGCACGCGCTCGCGCAGCAGCGAGTCGGCGGACGAGCTCAGGTTGATCACGTCCACGATGCACGGGCCGGAGCGGCTCATGCGACCTCCGCCGGCGCGTGCGTGGACTCCTCGGGCGCCATGAGCGCCGAGCCGCAGACGAGCGCGATGAACAGCCAGAAATGCCGGAAGTGGAGCTTCTCGATGACCATCGAGTGCACGGCCGAGGCGGTGAGCACGGCGGCCATCGAGGCCGTCCACAGCGCTGCCCGGCGCGGCGTGCGCCCGTCGGGGCGACGCGAGTTCTGCCAGTAGCGGGCCACGTACAGGTAGGTGGCGAGCATGAAGCCGAGCAGGCCGGCGAGCCCCAGCGGCCCGCGCTCGATGGTGTAGCCCAGGTAGTCGCTGTGGGCCTCCTTCGAGCGGTACGAATCGGGGCGCTCGCGGTCGGCGATACCCACCGTGAGCGCGGAGCTGTTGCCGGGCCCGATGCCCAGGGGCGCACGGGCGTACGCGAGCTCGAGCTGGTCCCAGATGCGCATGCGGCTCGCGGAGCTCTTCTCCATGCGGCCCACGAACGTCTGCTCCTTGAGCGAGCGCAGCGCCTCGTCGGCAAGGCCGAACTCGGCGTTGACCCACACGCCCGCGCCCAGGAGCGTCGCCAGCAACGCGGCCCCTGCGATGAGGCCACCGCGGCGTTGGGACGGCCCGATCGCGATGCCGACCGCGCACCAGGCCAGCGCACCGGCGGCGAACGCGATCATGCCGCCGTTCGACTTGGTGACGAGCAGCCCGAAGCCGATCACGCCGATCGCGATGACCAGCGGCAGGCGCCGCACTTCGGCCGCGAGGCTCATGGCCACGAACACGCTCGTCATCAGGTAGTCGGCGAGCATGTTCGGGTTGTAGAACGTGGCGGGCGGGCGCAGTCCGCGCGAGCCGAACAGCGAGCCCAGCGAGCCGCCGTTGTGGAGTACGAGCTGGGCCACGGCCACGAGCGAGACGCCCACCGCGGCGAAGACCCAGGCGATGCGCACCGCGCGCAGGTCCCGACGCGAGCGCAGCAGGTTCACCGCGACGAGGAACGAGGCGAAGAGATAGGCGTCCTGGGCGAGCGACAGCGCGGCCTGCCCGAGGGACGGCGCCCACGCGCACGCGATCAGGCTGCCGACCGCGACCAGCGACACGGGGATGGCGAGCGGCACGCGCAGCGGCTGCCGTCCCGGCCCGACCACGAACAGCGCGAACGCGGCGATCGCGACCAGGTTCAGGACGTCGAGCAGCGCCGACTGGCCCGGCCCGGCCGGCACGCACAGGGGCGCCAGCAGCGCGGCAAGCACGAGGTAGGCGCGCCCGCGGCTGCGATGCGGCCGCGCGCTCTCGTCGGGCACCGGGATCTCCGGGGCCCGTGTCTCGGTGATCGCCAGGCTCATGAAGGCAGCGACTCGTTCAGCGTCCGAACAATTCCGGGAGTTCCGCCCATGCGCTCCTCGGAGACGCGCAGCAGCCGCGCCATCTCCTCGCGCACCATGGCGGGATCGTTCTGGCTCACCGCGCGCAGGATCTTCGGGTGCGCCGACTTCCACACGGTCTCGTGGTCGTTCAGGAGCTTCTCGAACAGCCGTTCGCCGGGACGCAGGCCGGTGATCCGGATCTCGATGTCCTTGCCGGCCTTGAGGCCGTACAGGCGGATGAGCGCCTTCGCCATGTCGAGGATGCGGATCGGCTTGCCCATGTCGAGCACGAACACCTCGCCGCCGCGTCCCATGCTGGCGGTGTGCAGGATGAGTTGGACCGCCTCCGGCACCGTCATGAACAGGCGCGTCACCTCGGGGTGCGTCACGGTGACCGGGCCGCCGCGCTCGATCTGCTCGCGGAACAGCGGCAGCACGCTGCCGCTCGAGTTGAGCACGTTGCCGAAGCGGACGGTGAGCAGCTTGGTGCGCGAGCCGTTCTGCATGACCTGCACATTCAGCTCGGCGAGCCGCTTCGAGATGCCCATCATGCACACCGGCTCGACCGCCTTGTCGGTGGAGATGAGCACGAACACGTCGGCGTCGTGCCGCATCGCGGCCTCGGCCACGGTGCGCGTACCCAGCACGTTCGTGCGCAGCGCCTCACCGGGATTGCGCTCCATCATCGGCACGTGCTTGTACGCGGCGGCGTGGAAGATCGCGTGCGGCTTGAACGCCGCGATGACCTCGTCCACGCGTGCGGCATCGGCCACGTCGCCGATGATCGGCTCGATCACCAGCTCGGGGAAGCTCCGCCGCAGCTCGCGCTCGATCTCGTAAAGGGCGAACTCGTGGCGCTCGTAGAGCACGAGCCGCGACGGCCCGTGCGCGGCCACCTGGCGCACGATCTCGGAACCGATCGAGCCGCCGGCGCCGGTGACGAGCACGCAGCGCTGCCCGACGATGCTGCGCGCGACCGTGCTGTCGGTGTGGATCGCCTCGCGGAACAGCAGGTCTTCGGGATTGTAGTCGCCGCCCAGCTTCGGGGCCTCGGGCTGGAACAGCAACCGGCCCATGTCGGGCGCGAGCCGCGCCGAGCGACCGAGCGCCCGGCACTGCCGGAGCAGCTCCTCGCGCGCGTCCGCCGAGGCATCCGGCATCGCGACCAGGATCTCGTCCGGCTCGGTGCGACGCACGACCTCGTCCAGCTCGCCCTTCGTGCCCAGCACCGGCACGCCGTGGATGCGCACGCCCTTCCGGCGCGGGTCGCCGTTCAGCATGCCGATCACTTCGCACTCGTTGCCCGCGCGCTCCACGAGCTCGCGCACGAGGCGTGCCATGGGATCCTCGTCGCCGACGAGCAGCACGCGCCGCAGCGGCATGCCGCCGGGCTTGAGCTCGCGGTGCAACCGGCGTGCGATGCGCACGCCGGCGAGGAACGCCACGCACAGCAGCGCGTCGATCGCGGCGATGCCGCGCGAGTAATGGGTCACGCCGAGCAGCCAGCGGGCCGCGAACCACCACGTGAACTGGGCACCGGTGATTGCGAACGCGATGCTGCGCAGGTCGCGTACCGTGGCGTAGCGCCACGCGCCGTGGAACAGCTTGAACGCCTGCATCCACAGCACCTGCGCCACGAGCACGAGCGGCATGACGCGCAGGAACATCGCCTGCTCCGTCGAGGGAACGTGGCCGTCAAAACGAAGCAGCAGCGCCAGGATGTTGGCCACCGCCAGAGCGGCGACCTGGACCGCGAACCCGACCCAGAACCGGAACGGCGTCAGCCAGTCGACGACGTGCTCCACCGCGCGCGCCGGGTAGAACAGGCTCGCAAGCGTCGTGATCACGAGCTGGATGTCCCAGCCGACCGAGGCGTTGCGCGTGTAGTGGCGCGACAGCCGCAGTTTCTCCGGCAGGATGCGCTCCACGTAGTCGCGCTCGGCGTCCTCGGCGCGGTCGAGCAGCTGGTTCTCGTCGCGGTAGCGGATCGACGCGGGATCGGTGATCCCGGGCCGGATCTTCAGGATCTCCGTGTACTCGGCGCGGTACAGGTCGACGTAGCGCGGCACCTCGGGACGCGAGCCGACCAGGCTCATATCGCCCACGAGCACGTTCCACAGCTGGGGCAGCTCGTCGAGCTTGAGCGGCCGCAGCAGGCGACCGGCGCGGGTGACGCGATCGTCACCGCGCACGGTGATCGCGGGGCCGCTCTCGGCTGCGTCCACGCGCATGGTGCGGAACTTGAGGATGAAGAACGTCTTGAGATTGCGCCCCACACGCTGCTGGCGGAACAGCACCGGACCGCCGTCCTCCGCCTTGATGAGCGCGGCGAAGACAAGGAACGCGGGCCACAGCACCGCCAGACCCAGCGCGGAGAGGACGACGTCGAGCGCGCGCTTCATCGTGTGCCCTCGGCGGCGATCTCGCGCACGGCGTCGATCACGTGGCGCACGTCGTCGTCGCTCATCTTGGCGTAGATGGGCAGCGAGATGATGCGCTCGTAGGCGGACCAGGCGTTCGGGAAGTCGTCCGGCCGCAGCGCGTAGCGCTCGCGATAGTAGGGATGCACGTGCAGCGGGATGAAGTGCACGGAGACGCCGATGTTGCGGGCGATCAGGCGCTCGATGAACGCATCCCGACCGATCGCGAGCTTCTCGGGATCGACCTGGATGACGTACAGATGCCAGCCGTGGGCCTCGCGATCCTCGACGCGCGGGATCGAGATCCCCGGCAGCCCGGCGAACGCCGCGTCGTACTGGTCGGCGATCGTGAGCCGGCGGCGATGGAACGCATGGCATTTGCGCAACTGGTGGATGCCGATCGCGGCGGCGATGTCGGTGAGGTTGTACTTGAAGCCGGGCGCCAGGATCTCGTAGGACCACGAGCCGTTCTGCGTGTAGCGCTTCCACGCGTCCTTGCTCATGCCGTGGAGGTGCATGAGGCGCATGCGCTCGGCGATGTCGTCACGGTCGGTCACGACCATGCCGCCTTCGCCGGTGGTGACGTTCTTCGTGGCGTAGAAGCTGAAGCAGGTGACGTCCGAGAGCGTGCCCACCATCCGGCCGCGGTAGCGCGTCGGGATGGCGTGTGCCGCGTCCTCGATGACCGGCACGCCGTGGCGGCGCGCGATGTCGTTGACCGCGTCCATGTCGCAGGCCTGGCCGGCGAAGTGGACCGGGAGGATCGCCTTCGTGCGCGGTGACAGCCGGCGCTCGATCTGCGCCGGGTCGATGTTCATGGTCTCGGCCACGCAGTCCGCGAACACCGGGCGGGCGCCGAGGTGCTCGATCACGGCCGCCGTGGCCGTGAACGTCATCGGCGTCGTGATCACCTCGTCCCCGGGACCCACGCCCACGGCTTCCAGTGCCAGGTGCAGCGCTGCCGTGCACGAGTTCACCGCGAGCGCGTGCTTGGCGCCGATGAACTCGGCGAACTCGCGCTCGAACTGCTTCACCTTGAGGCCGGTCGTGAGCCAGCCCGAGCGGAGACAGTGAACGACTTCGTCGATCTCCTCGTTGCCGAGGAGCGGGGCTGCGAACGGAAGGAACTCACCACGCATCTGGGGTTTTCCTCTGCGGCAGGCTCCTCTCCGGAAGCGCGCCGCTGTTGCTGAGCTGTGCGGGACTCAGGGCTGATAGGCTCCGTAGTAGTAGAGCATCGGGTCCTTGTGCCTCATGTCGATCTGATTGAGCACAACGCCCAGGAAGTTCGGCTTCGCGCGGTCGAGCTGCGCCTTCGCCTGCTGCACGATCTGCGTGTCGTAGCCGTCGGCCTTGACCACGAAGATCACGCCCTGCACGAGGCCGGCGAGCATTTCGGCCGGGCTCGCCAGCGCGACCGGCGGCGCATCGAGCAGCACCACGTCGAACATGCGCGAGAGCCGCTCGAGCAGCCGCGCGAACGGATTTCCGTACTGCTCGTCCTGCAGGCTGTACGGCGTCGAGCCGCTGGGCAGCACCTTCAGCTTCTCCAGCGTCGTGTCGAGCAGGAAGCCGGGGATCTGGTTCGTGAGGAACGGACGCTTGAGGTAGTCCGCGAGCTTGTCGAGCACGCGCTCGCCGACGAGGTCGCTCATCGGCGGCTCCGCATGCTGGCCCGACGTGGCCGGCAGGTAGGCCTCGGCCGTCTCCGCGAACGAGCACTCCGGCCGGCGCAGCGTCAGCAGCCGGCGCAAGGACTCGCGGATCTGCTCGGTGAGCACGCCGCTCAGCACTTCGCGGTCGACGTAGCCCAGCTCGAGCAGCACCTCGCCCAGCGGCCGCGCCGTCGTGCGCTGCAGGCGCAGCGCGCTCTCGCACTGCTCGCCGGTGATCCGCGCCGCGCGCACGAGCAGCTCGCCGAGGCGCATGTCCTCGTGGTGGTTCGGCATCTGGACGCTGCGGATCCTGCCTTTGTGGATGAGCAGCCGGAACTTCTGGTCGCCGTCGGCGACGACCAGCTCGCCCGACTTGCTCTGGGCGTGGAGGATCTCGAGCCAGTCGCCGACGCCGAACTGGCCCGGCGTCTCGCGGCCGATGTCGAGGTGGTAGAGTTCCTTGAGCAGCTCGCCCAGCCCGCGCTTGTTGTCGAGCTTGAAGTGCGTGTGGAGCGTCGGGCGGTAGCGATCGGTGTCGATGATGCACACGCTGTGGCGGCCGGAGCGCGCCAGCGCTCGACCCAGCCCCGCGGTGATCGTGGACTTGCCCTCGCCCGAGCCGGCGCTGGTGACCATGATCGTGCGCGTGCCGCGGTGGACGTGCTCGTGCACGGTCGCCGCGAGCGAGTCGAAGTACGATTCCGAGACGCGGTCGCCAGGTTTCCGGAACGCCACGTTCTTGCGTTCCGCCTTCGCCGCCCCGTTCGCCACCGGAGTCCGCTCCGTCTTCGGCGCCCCGTTCGCGGTCGCATGCGGCGCTCCGTTCGCGGTCGCGTGGGAGGACCCGTTCACGGTCGCGTGCGCGGCCCCGTTCACGGTCGCGTGCGCGGCTCCGTTCACGGTCGCGTGCGCGGCCCCGTTCGTGGGCGCATGCGGCGCCCCGTTCGTTGCCCCGTTCGACTGCGGTTTCGGTACCGGCTTGGAATCCGCCTTCGACTGCATCCGTCCTCCTGGGTCCTGTGCTCTTCGATCCATTGTCGTTCGCTCGCGGCGGCATCCGGAGACACCCGCGAGATGTTCATTGTTCCTAGGCCGGCCGCCTCGGGATCATCCCCATCACGGGCAGCTTCAGCTCACGTGTGACGTCCTTGGGGGTGCGGATCGTGCGGCGCAGCGATTCCAAAGCGAGCGCCGTACCGCCCCCCGAGACCAGGCCCAGCAGCAGGCCGACGATGAGATTCACGAGCTTGCGGGGGCGCACCGGCTCCAGCGGCACCGCGGCGGCCTGGACGATCAGCACCGACGCCGCCTGGATGGTCTGCGCGATGTCCTGCTCCTGGGCCTTCTTGAGCAGCATCGTGTACAGCTCGCGCTGCGTGCCGAGTTCGCTCTCGAGCGTCGAGTACTTGGTCGAGGTGTCGCTCAGCGCCCGGAGCGAGCGGTCGTTGCGGGAGACCATGCCGTCGAGCTCGCTGACGCGCGCGCTCATCACCTCGCGCTGGCCGTCGAGGTCGGAAGCGGCCTTCTGCAGCTCGCGGCGCATGGTCTCGCGCAGCGCGTGTGCCTGCGACTCGAGCGCGAGCAGCTCGGGGCTGCCGTCGCGGTACACCTGGCGCAGCGCCAGCAACTGGGTCTCCACCCGCTGCAGATCGCGATAGCGGTCGTCGAGCGCCGGCGTCTGCACCGGGGGGTTGCTCCAGTCGGGCGCATCGGAGCGCTTGAACTGGCGGATGCGCTCGATCTGGGCGTCGAGTGCGCGCAGGTCCGAGCGCGCCTTGAGCAGTGTCGAGCCCAGCTCGCTGCCGTTCTGCGCGAGCTGGCGGTTCCGCTCGGCGGCGAGCGCGAGGCTCGCGTTCCGCGAACCGTAGAGCGCGTGCTCCGAGGACTCGATCACGGCGCGTGTGTCGGCGATCTGCTGGCGCAGCGACGCCAGGCGCTCGCGATCGGCGGCCTTGCGCGCGTCGGCCTCGGACGCCAGGAACACCCGGGCGACGGTGTTGGCGAGGTCGGCAGCCTTGTGCGGCTCGAAATACTCGACCTGGATGTCGACCAGCCTCGTGTCCCGGATCGGGCGCACGCTCACCGCACGATTCAGCCATTCCACGTTCGCGCGCAGCTTCGCCGCGGGCGAGAACCGGGCCGCCTGGGCCGGGTCGGCAACACGCGGATCCAGCACGATGCCGCGCGCTTCCACCTCGCGGACGACGTGCTCGGCGACGTCGCGCGTGAGGATGCGCTCCGCCGTCGTCAGCAGGGTCAGGTTCTCCGAGGCCGTCGTCGGGCTCTGGACTTCCGCCCCGGTGACCGGAGAGCGGCTCGGCGTGGGCTCGATCTCGAGCCGCGTCGCGGTGCGGTAGACGGGGCGCGTGAGTTGATTCAGCGCGACCGCGAGACCGAGGAACGCGATGACCGAGATAATGACAATTCGCCGGCGGCGAAGAACCAGCCGCCCGAGGTCACGGACCTCGACCGAGCTACTTTGGAACATGGTGGGGGCAGTTCCCGTGCAGGGGAAATTGACACGGTGTGGCGCCCCCACAAGCGCGAGGAGAGAGGGTTCGCGCGGCTCGGATCGCGGCGAGCGAGGGCTCGGATCGCGGTCTTCGCGGGGAGGCGGGACACCACGGACGACGGTTGTACTGTCGCGCCGGGAGCGGTCTTAGCGGCCGTCACGACGTGGAAACACGATACGAGGCGTGACATGGGTAAGCAAGACTTAATATGGCTATTTCGTATTGCTTTTCAGACCCGCATTGCAAATCGGAGAGTCCTGATCACGAGTGTCGCGGAACGACGACAGTCGGGCTTGGGCCTCGTGCGGGATGCACCCACCGCGGTTTGGCCGGACTAAACCCGGGTCGCGTGGGGGCAAACCCGGGGCGTCAGACGCTCGCGTACTCCTCGATCGGCGGACACGTGCAGACGAGGTTTCGATCCCCGAACGCATTGTCCACGCGGCCGACCGCGGGCCAGAACTTCCGCTCCCGCACCCAGGGCAGCGGGAATGCGGCGCGCTCGCGCGGATAGGCCCGTGCCCAGTCGTCGTCGAGCGTGGCCTCGAGGGTGTGCGGCGCGCGCTTGAGCGGGTTGTCGTCCTTCGGCAGGACCCCGCTCACGATGTCGGCGATCTCGCCGCGGATCGCGACCAGCGCCTCCACGAACCGGTCCAGCTCCGCCTTCGACTCGCTCTCGGTGGGCTCGATCATCAGCGTGCCCGCGACCGGGAACGAGATCGTGGGCGCGTGGAACCCATAGTCCATGAGCCGCTTGGCGATGTCCTCGACGTCCACGCCGCTCGTGGCCTTGAGCGCGCGCGGGTCGACGATGCACTCGTGCGCCACGGTGCCGTGCGCGCCCCGGTACAACACCGGAAAGTGCGGCTCGAGACGCTTCGCGAGGTAGTTGGCATTGAGGATCGCGACCCGGGTCGCGTGCGTGAGGCCCTCGCCGCCCATCATCAGCACGTACATCGCCGAAATCGGCAGGATGCTCGCGCTCCCCCACGGCGCCGCGCTCACCGCGCCGATCGCCTGCGCGCCGCCGGTCGGGACCAGCGCGTGTCCGGGCAGGAACGGCGCCAGGTGCTTCGCCACGCCGATCGGGCCCATGCCGGGGCCGCCGCCGCCGTGAGGGATACAGAACGTCTTGTGCAGGTTCAGGTGACAGACGTCGGCGCCGATGTCGCCCGGCCGGCACAGACCGACCATGGCATTCATGTTCGCGCCGTCCATGTAGACCTGGCCGCCGTGGCGATGGACGATGCGGCAGACGTCGGTGATCGCTTCTTCGAAGACGCCATGGGTCGACGGATACGTGACCATGAGCGCTGCCAGTTTCGCGGCGTGCTCCGCCGCCTTCACCTCGAGGTCCGCGACGTCGATGTTGCCCTGGGCGTCGGTCTTCACCACCACGACGCTCATCCCGGCCATGACCGCGCTCGCGGGGTTCGTGCCGTGTGCACTCTGCGGGATCAGGCACACGTCGCGGTGCCCCTCGTTCCGCGACGCGTGGAATGCGCGGATCACGAGCAGCCCCGCGTACTCGCCCTGCGACCCGGCGTTCGGCTGCAGCGACACCGCGTGGAAGCCGGTGATCTCGGCGAGCGAGCGCTCGAGCAGGTCGAACAGCGCCCGGTAGCCGCCGGCCTGCTCGATGGGCGCGAACGGGTGCAGCCCCCCCACCTCGGGCCAGGTCACCGGCAGCATCTCCGCGGCCGCGTTCAGCTTCATCGTGCAGCTGCCAAGCGGGATCATCGAGTGCGTGAGCGACAGGTCGCGGGACTCGAGCTTGCGCAGGTAGCGCATCATCTCGGTCTCGGAGTGGTAGGCGTGGAACACAGGGTGCGTGAGGTACGGGCTCGTGCGCGCGAGCTTCCCGGTCTCGGCCGACGCGGCCGGCACGTCGACCGGCACCTTGCCGAACAGCCCGAGCAGGTCGCTGAGGTCCGCAGGTGTCACGGTCTCGCCGAACGAGACCGTGATCGTGCCGTCGTCCAGGTAGCGCAGGTTGATGCGCTTCGCCCCGGCGGCCTTGCGGACGTCGGCGGCACTGCACCCCGCCAGGCGCACGTGCACGGTGTCGAAGAAGTCGTCCGTGACCACGGTGTGGCCCTGCTGGCGCACGCCGGCCGCGAACGCGCGCGCGAAGCGCTGGACGCGGGTGGCGATGCGCTTCAGCCCCTCGGGGCCGTGCCAGACCGCGTACATGCCGGCCATGACCGCGAGCAGCACCTGCGCCGTGCAGATGTTGCTCGTGGCCTTCTCGCGGCGGATGTGCTGCTCGCGCGTGCCCAACGCCATGCGCAGCGCGGGCTTGCCGTGGACGTCCTTCGACAGGCCGATGATGCGACCCGGCAGCAGGCGCTTGAACTCGTCGCGCGCACTGAAGAACGCGGCATGTGGACCGCCGTAGCCGAACGGGACGCCGAAGCGCTGGGAGTTCCCGACCGCGACGTCGGCGCCCCACTCGCCCGGCGGCGTGAGCAGCGTGAGCGCGAGCAGGTCGGTCGCGGCGACCACGAGCGCCCCCGCGGCGTGCACCTTGTCGGCGAGTGAGCGCAGGTCGGCGACCGTACCGTGGGTGTCCGGGTACTGGACCAGGACGCCGCACACGCTCGCATCGAGCGTGAATGCCGAAGCCTTCTGCACCTTGACCGTGATGCCGCGGACCGCGCCGCGCGTCTTCACCACGTCGATCGTCTGCGGGTGGCAGTGGTCGGCGACCAGGAACGTGGCGCGGCCATCGCCCGCCGCGTGCACGAGCTGCATCGCCTCGGCCGCCGCGGTGGCCTCGTCGAGCAGCGAGGCACTCGTGACCGGCAGCGCGGTCAGGTCGGCGACAACCGTCTGGAAGTTGAGCAGGGCCTCCAACCGGCCCTGCGCGATCTCCGCCTGGTACGGCGTGTACGCCGTGTACCAGCCCGGGTTCTCGAGCACGTTGCGCTGGATGACGGCCGGGACGTGCGTCGTCGAGTAGCCGAGGCCGATGAAGCTCCGCCACACCTCGTTCTGGGACATCATCCGGCGGAACGCCGCGAGCGCTTCCTGCTCGCTCATGGCCGGCGGCAGCGCCAGCGGCTTCGCCGCCCGGATCCCGGCCGGGATCGTGGCCTGGATGAGCGCGTCGAGCGAGGGCTGGCCGAGGGCGGCGAGCATGGCGCGGACGTCGGCGTCCGAGGGCCCCACGTGGCGCGGAACGAACGTGTCGGGAGCGGGAAGCGGAGTCACGGCGAAAGCTCCTGAGGAGAGGGCCGGGTGCGGCAAAGGGCAGGAATCACGCGAAAATAGCAGGGTGGGCACGGGGGCGCGAGCGTACGCGCGAGCGCCGGACGCACGTCGCGAGGGCCGGCCGCACTCGGCAAACGCGCGAACGCCGGCCCCATCCCTGGGGCCGGCTCCCGCGGGTCGGCGCGCCTTCGCGCGCGGATCGCCCGTGGTACTCGTGCGGTCAGTTCTGCGTCGTGGTGTCCGGCACGCTCTCGACCTGCTGCTTGCCGTCGTCCACCGTCAGGAACACCCACCTGCGCGCCCACTTCCCGTGCTCGTTCTTCGCCGTCACCGAGAGACCGAGCCGGTTCTGCTTCGGTTTGAGCGGCACGCGGTAGTCCACCCGCCACGTGTCGTCGCTCGAGTCACGCACCATCGGGATCGGATCGCCGCGACCGTCCGCGAGCGCCATCTCGGTGATGTCCGACGTGCCCTGCACCACCACCTCGATCGGCTGCCCCGCGGTGACGAACGTGTCCGACACAGCCGCCTCGAGATCCGGCGGCACCGAGCGCTCGCCACCCGTCGCGACCTCGGACGGCGCGTACGGGCTCGACGCGCCCACGGTCATGCCCTCGGCCGACGCCACCGTCGCCTGCTGCACCGACGACGAGGAGGTCGAGGTCTCGCTCGAGACCCGCGTGCGATCGTGCGCGCAGCCCTCGGCGAGGCCGATCGTGGCCACGAGCGCCATCGCGGTGATCGAGCTCCAGGCGCAGACCATCGCGCGGGCACGGCGCTTCTCCGTCTCGAGTGCAGCGAGCTGAGCCGCTTCGAGGGCGTTCTGCGCGGCGGCGCGGTTCGTGATGCAGCTGTTCCTGCTGTCCATGTTCGCCTCTCTCTCCGGCTCAAGTTGTCGGGCGGTGCCCCATGGGCCGGGTCCGGTGCAACCGCCCGGCGGCGCCGGCTCGCATGCCGCGCCGCTCGTCGTTGGCGGCTCGTGCCGCCTTCCGGAGAGGTGCTATTCCACGTCCCGTGCCGAGTGGCCAATCTGTTGCTGTGTAAAGCGTTGCTGGTTGGCTGACGGGCCGGAGGGCGCGTTCCGTGTCAGAATTGACACGGCTCCCGCGGGGCCGGCCGATGATTCCGGCAGTCCAACCCGAAGGGGCTCAATGACTCGCGAGGGGTGTGTCCGCCTGGACGCAGTGCGCGGGGTGGCCGCGGCGACGCTGCTGCTGACCGCGATCGCTGGCGCGGGCTGCGGTGCGAGGGCGCCGCGGCCGGCTACGCCGCCGCCGCCGCCCGCCGCAGTCCCCGAGGCCGGACTTGTGATCGCGCGAGTGGCGACGCTTCGCGTCGGACTGCCCTCGCCGCGGCGCGCGAACCTGCTCTTCACCTGCGACGCGGCGCTCGCGGCGCCGCGGATCGGTTCCGCGACCTACGCGCGCGACACGCTCGATGCGACGGGCCGGCGCTGGCTGCGCGTGCCCGCACCCTCACCGGAGTCCGTGGGCACGCGCGCTCCCGACACGCTGTCCGTGCGCGCGTTCGAGGACGCCACCGACGAGGAGATCGCGCTCGAGCGCGGCGAGCTGGATGCGGCGGTGTTCTGGCCCGGTGAGCTCTCCGCGCGCATGCGCTCGGACGCGCGCTTCCGCGACGCCGAGCTCGGGCTGCGCTCGCGCGGGGTCGTGGCGTGCGTCGGAGCCGCGGCCGACACGCTCGCGCCGCTGCGCGCGGATCTCGATGCGCTGAACCGCGAGGCGTTCGGCGGCGACCTGCTGCCGTGGCGCGAGTTCGTGCAGCCACCTGACGCGGCCATGGGCGTGGCCCACCTCGAGCTGGATCCGCGACCCGAGGCGCCCGCGCGTTGGTCCGTGGACGCGACCCTGCCCGGGGCGAGGCACCTCGAGCGCATCCTCGCACGCGTGTCGCGTCCCGGAGGCACCCGGACGCTGAAACTCGTCTGCATCGATCAGCCCGTCGCCGCGTCCGACGCGGGCGGGGCCGACTGGCGCACGCCCGGCGTGACGCCGCTGTTTGCCGTGCGCTGCCCGGTGCTCGCGAGAACGGCGGCGGCAGCCGACGTGCGCGCGATCGGCGCCCAGTGGTTCGCCGAGCTGGCGCCGTGCGGCGCCGGAGCGCACCCGTGAACTCCCTGCGCGCGCGCCTCATCTGGGGCTTCTCGCTGGTCGCCGTCGTGCCGCTGTCGCTGGCGCTCGCACTGCTGGGCACGCGCATCCGCCAGACGATGGAGCAGCAGTCCGCGGTGAGGCTCGAGAGCGCGATCGGCGTCGCCCGCGGCGAGCTGGTGGCCGACGGCCAGCGCGTGGGAGCGCGCGTGGCGTTGCTGGCGCGCGATCCACAGTTGAAGCGTCTCTACCTCGTGGAGACCGCGGGCGACCTCGAGCTGCGGCAGTTCCTCGCCGAGCAGCGTTTTCTCCTCGGGCTCGATTATCTGGCGGTCATCGACAGCGGCGGGCGCGTGAGCGCCGACGCGAGCTTCGCGATCCCGGTCGCGGGGCGCACGTGGAGCGAGCCGCTCGACGTGGAAACGCTCCCCGTGGCCGCCGACAGCGGGCTCTCCGTGCTCGCCATGCCGAACACCTCGGGGCTGGCGCTCGATGCGCGCGCGCCCATCGTCTACGCAGGTGCGCGCGTCGGGCTCGTGCGCGGCGGCGTGCGCGTGGACTCCACGTTCCTCGCGAGGCTCCAGCGGCTGAGCGGCCTCGAGCTGCTGCTCCGCGACGCGCAGGGGCACGTGCTCGCGACCACGCTCCGCGGTCGCGAGGCGCCGGCGATGCGGCCGGCGGATCCGACAGTCGCCCGCGCGCGGCTCGACGGCCACACCTACCTGACGCGCGAAGTCGACCTGCGCCTCGGGCCGGGCGGCGCGCCGCCGCGGCTCACCGCACTCGCCTCCACCGCCGCCGCGGACGACGCCATGACCGTGTTGGGCTCGACCGCGGTCGTGCTCGGCGTGCTCGGACTGCTGCTCGCGGTCGTGCTGGGCGTCGTGTGGTCGCACCAGGTGGCAAGCCCAGTGGTGCGCCTTGCCGGCTTCTCCGAGCGCATCTCCCGCGGCGAGTGGGACGAGCCGCTGGCCATGGAGAGCATGCACGAGCTGCAGACGCTCGTGGACGCGCTCGAGCGCATGCGCAACGACCTGCGCACGTACCGCGACCATCTTCGTGCGAGCGAACGGCAGGCGGCCTACGGCCAGATGGCAAGAAAAGTCGCGCACGAGATCAAGAACCCGCTGACGCCGATCGCGCTCTCGGTGCAGGGGCTCAAGCGCTCGTACGACCAGAAACATCCCGATTTCGGTGCCACCCTCGAGGAGGCCGTGCGCACGGTGGGTGAAGAAGTGCAGCGGCTGAAAGCCCTGCTCCAGGAGTTCAACGAGTTGGGTCGCTTCCCGCCCCCGCGCCCGGTGCCGTTCCTCGTGGGTGAGCTGATGAACGACCTGCGCACGCTGTTCCACCACGAGGTGGCGGCCGGCCGGCTCGCGTTCGACATGCCGCGGGCGGTGCTGACGCTGATCGCCGACCCGGGCCAACTACGCCAGGCGCTCCTGAACCTGATCCAGAACGCGCTCGACGCCACCGCGGAGGGAGCACCCGGGGGCAACGGGCCGGGCCACGTGCGCGTCGCGACGGCCGGCAACGGCGACAAGCTGTTCATCGAGGTGAGCGACGACGGGCCGGGCCTGAGCGAGCAGCAGCGCGCGCAGCTGTTCATGCCGGGGTTCACGACCAAGACGCACGGCACCGGGCTCGGGCTCACGATCGTCGAGCGCATCATTTCTGATCACCAGGGCACGATCGAGGTCGACAGCGCTCCCGGCCGCGGCACCGCGTTCGTGATCCAGATCCCCACGAAGCCGGAGGCGTAGCCCCATGCCGAGCATCCTGATCGTCGACGACGAACCGAACATCCGCAGCACGCTGAAAGGCGCTCTGGCGCGCGAGGGCCACCACGTGGACGAGGCGCCGAGCGTCGCCGCAGCGCGCACGCTTCTGCGCGAGGCGTACGACGTGGTGCTGCTGGACGTCTGGTTCCCGGGTGAGAACGGCCTCGATCTTCTGACGGAGATACGACAGAACGCCCCGGACACGACCGTGGTGATGATGAGCGGCCACGCGAACGTGGACACCGCGGTGCAGGCGACGCGGTTGGGCGCCTACGACTTCATGGAGAAGCCGCTGTCGCTCGACCGCCTGCTCGTGGTGCTACGGAACGCCACGTCCGCGCGCGCGCTCGAGTCCGAGAACCAGCGTCTGCGGGCGTCGTGGGCCACCCCCCTCGTCGGCGATTCGCCCGCGATGCGCCGATTGGTGGAGCAGATCGCGCTCGCGGGCCCGTCGACGGCGCGCGTGCTGCTCTCGGGCGAGAACGGCACCGGCAAGGAGCTCGTGGCACGCGCGCTCCACGACGCGAGCGCGCGGCGCACGCAGCCGTTCGTGGCCGTGAACTGCTCGGCGATCCCCGAGGAGCTGTTCGAGTCGGAGCTGTTCGGGCACGAGCGCGGCGCGTTCACCGGCGCGACCCAGTCGCGGCGCGGGCGGTTCGAGGAGGCGAACGGCGGTACGCTGCTGCTGGACGAGGTGGCCGACCTTTCTGCACGTGCACAGACCAAGCTGTTGCGTGCGCTGCAGGAGAACGAGATCACGCGCGTGGGCGGCAGCCGCACGATCCGCGTCGACGTGCGCGTGGTCGCGGCCACGAACCACGACCTGCAAGCCGCCGTGGCGGCCGGTCGGTTCCGAGAGGACCTCTACTTCCGGCTCGCGGTGATCCCGCTCCACGTGCCGGCGCTGCGCGAGCGCATGGACGACCTGCCGCAACTCGTGGATCACTTCCTCGCGATGCTTGCACGCGAGACCGGCCGGCGCGCGCCTGGGTTCACCGCCGCTGCGCTCGACGCGCTGGCGCGTCATGACTTCCCCGGAAACGTGCGCGAGCTGAAGAACCTGGTGGAACGGCTGGTGATCATGAACCCGGGCGTGCGCATCGGCGCCGAACACGTGACGTCGGCGCTGCCGCGCCCCGTTCCCGTCGCCGCCGGCGGGTCCGACTCAGGCGAACTCCGGCCGGGCGGGCAGCCGCCGGGGCTGGCGGACGCCGTCCGCGACTTCGAGCGCCGGCACATCGAGGGGGCGCTCACGGCCGAGGGCGGCAACATGACCCGGGCCGCGGCGCGGCTCGGGCTCGAGCGGAGCCATCTCTATAAAAAGTTGCGGCAGTTGGGGATGCGGGCCGAGGAGTGATCTCTTTCCGGGCTTTTTGCGAATTTTCACTTGTGGCCCTGAGGGGACTCGCCGATACTGCCGCCGTCTTCGGTTGACCATGGATGTGTGGCAACGCGTTCAGATCCGTCCGAGACGTTTCGGGCGGTTTTTTCGTGATGTCAGCCGTGGAAGATCGGGACACACGGTCACAGTGACCGGACGCAGCCGCAGCGTGAGATCGCGGTAGTAGGACCTTCGGGTCCAGATTCAAGGAGCTTGCAAGTGGCTAGTGGCACCGTGAAGTGGTTCAACGAGGCGAAGGGCTTTGGTTTCATCTCCCAGCCGGGCGGCGAGGACGTGTTCGTGCACTTCTCGGCGATCCAGGGCGATGGCTTCAAGACGCTCGCTGAGGGCGAGGGAGTCGAGTTCGACGTGACGCGCGGCCCGAAGGGCCTGCAGGCGGCGAACGTTCGCAAGGTCTGACGTCCGAGGTACCACCTCACGATTCGGGGCGGCGTCCGCAAGGACGCCGCCCTCGACGTTTTCAGGCGGCTTATCGCATCACCCTCCCCGCGTACCGCCGGCTCAGCTTGAGCGTGGCCCCGCTCGCGAGCACGAGGTCGTAGTCGCCGTGCGTGGCGGGGATCACCTCGCGCACGCAGTCGAGACGCACGAGCGAGCTGCGATGCACGCGGGCGAAGCGCGCGGGGTCGAGACCTTCCTCCAGCTCGGCCAGCGTCGCGCGCACGAGGTGCGTCCCGCCGGGGAGGT
This sequence comes from Candidatus Methylomirabilota bacterium, assembly GCA_035606545.1. Lineage (GTDB taxonomy): Bacteria > Eisenbacteria > RBG-16-71-46 > RBG-16-71-46 > RBG-16-71-46 > JAIOPA01. The sequence continues at coordinate 10,146 of DATNFC010000291.1, read as the reverse complement.
GGAGCTCGGCATAGTTGCCCGCCGCGGCGATCCACTCCACCTCGGCCGCGGGCACGATGATGAAGCGGTCGCGCGTGCGCACGGCGAAGCGCTCGATGCGACGCGGCCCGTTCACGCCCCCGCTGCCGCGCACGTGATCGAGCAGCGCCGAGAGCCGCGCCGGGCCCTCGCGGGCTTCGCCGCGTTCCAGCTCGCGTCGCGCCTTCTCGAGTGCCGCACGGAAGCGCTCCTCGCGCACCGGCTTCAACAGGAAGTCGAGCGCCGAGACGTCGAACGCGCGCAGCGCGTGGCGCTCGTGGGCGGTCACGAACACCACCTCGGGCAGGTGTTCGCGGCTCACGGCCTCGAGCACGCTGAAGCCGTCGGCGTCGGGCATCTGCACGTCCAAGAACAGCAGGTCGGGCCGCTCGCGCAGCACCAGCGCGATGGCATCGCGTGGCGTGCCGGCCTCCCCCGCGATCTCCACGTCGGGCTCCCCGGCGAGCCACATCCGCAGCCCCTCGCGCGCCACGGGCTCGTCGTCCACGAGCGCGACGCGGATCACGACGCAGCTCCCGCGCTGCCGTCGCGCCACGGGAGCCGGATGCGCACGCGGCCGCCGCCTTCGGGCGGGTTCGAGCACTCGAGCGTCGCCGCAGTGCCGTGGAGGAGTGCCAGGCGCTCGCGCGTGTTCGCCAACCCGACGCCGCCGTTGCGCTGACCCGCCGCGCCGTCGAAACCGGGGCCGTCGTCGTCCACCTCCAGCTCGAGCGCGCTGCCCGCCCGCCGTGCGCGCACGCGCACGCGCCCGCCGAGCGTCGAAGCGAGTCCGTGCTCGATCGCGTTCTCGACCAGCGGCTGGACGAGCAGCGCGGGTACGAGCGCGCTCTTCGTCTCCGGCGCCACGTCCCATTCCACGCGCAGCCGGTCCGGGAAGCGGATGCGCTGGAGCCCGAGGTAGCGCTCGACCAGCTCCAGCTCCTCGCCGAGCGTGATCTCGTGCCGGCCGGGCGAGGCGAACGACGCGCGCAGCAGGTCGCCGAGGTCACCGATCGCCCGGTCCACGGCCGCGCCATCGCCGCGCCGCGCCAGCACCGCGAGCGCGTTCAGCGTGTTGAACAGGAAGTGCGGGCGGATCTGCGCCTGCAGGCTTTCGAGCCGCGCATCGGCGAGGCTCTGCTCCAGCCGCGCCGCGGCCACGCGCCGCTCGGCGGCTTCGCGACGCGCCTCGAGCAGCATGATCACCACCACGATAGCGCCGTACACGCTGGCTTCCATGCCGATGTAGAACACGTAGGTGTGAGCCAGGTGGGCGGGCCTGGGCATCAGCCTTGTGGTCGCCATCACGAGGTGGAACGCGCTCAGCACCGCGAGGTGGAGCGCCACGAACACCGCCGCGCCGCCGACGTGGGCGAGCAGCGTGCGCAGCACCTGTCCGCTCCGCACCGGGAAGCGCCACGCCATGACCGCGCACCACGGTGAAACGAGGACGACGCCCAGCCACAGCGGCACCACCCAGTGGATGAGGTCGAAGACCGAGGCGTAGTTCCCCTCGAGGATCCGCGTCATGCCGGTGCGGAAGATCTCGAGCAGCGCGAGGAACGAGGCGGCGGCGAGCGCCACGCGGACATTCCGGCCCGATCGCGTCATGGAACGGCCATCGTAGCATCGCGGCCGCGCGCGCCCGCTCCGCGTGGGTCCCGCCCATCCCCGCCCCGGACCCGTTCATCCCATGCGTGTGGTTCGTGCCCACGCCGCGGGCGAGATTGCGTGGCGAGAACGCCACGCTCCCCTCGCGAAAGGAACGATGTGATCTCCGTCCGTGGATTGCGCCGCACGTTCGTCACCCCGGCCGGCCGCTTCGACGCGCTCACCGGGATCGACCTCGACGTCGCCGCGGGCGAGTTCGTCGCGGTCGTCGGCCGCTCGGGCAGCGGCAAGACGACGCTCCTGAACCTGATCGCCGGGTTGGACCAGCCCAGCTCGGGGAGCGTCACCGTGGCAGGCCGCGGCATCCACGAGCTGGATCACGACCAGCTCGCGGCGTGGCGCGGAAAGCACGTGGGCATCGTGTTCCAGTTCTTCCAGCTGCTGCCGACGCTGTCGGTGGCGGAGAACGTGATGCTGCCGATGGACCTCGCGAGCCAGGTGCCGGCCCGCGACCGCGCGGCGCGCGCGGCAGCACTGCTCGAGCGCGTCGGCGTGGCGGACCAGGCGGGCAAGCTGCCGGCGATGCTGTCGGGCGGCCAGCAGCAGCGCGTGGCGATCGCGCGCGCGCTCGCGAACGACCCGCCGCTGCTGCTCGCGGACGAGCCCACGGGGAACCTCGACTCGGCGACCAGCCAGGAGGTGTTCGCGCTGTTCGGCTCGCTGGCGCACGAGGGCAAGACCGTCGTCGTGGTGACGCACGAGCGCGACGCCTCGACCGGCGTCACACGCACGGTCACGCTCGCCGACGGAGCGCTGGCGTGAGCCTGCCGGTCCGCTGGCGCAAGGCGATCCGCGACCTGCGCCAGCGGCCGGGACGCTCTCTGCTCACCGTCCTGGCACTCGCCGCGGGCGTGTTCGAGATCGCGCTCGTGCTGTTCGCTTATGGCCTGCTTCAGCCTGAGCTCATGAACATGTACGCGCGCACGAGCCCCGCGAGCGCGACGCTCAATGTGGAGCCGCGCGGCGGTTCCAACATCCCGTACGACGCTCTCTTGGACTCGCTGCGCGCGCTGCCCGGCGTGGCGCTCGCGGAGGCGCGGCCGCTGATCGTGGCTCGCGTGCGGCGGGGCCCGGACGAGTGGCTGCCCGCGCTGTTCCATGTCACCCGGGACTTCGACGCGCAGCAGATCGACCTCTTCCGACGCGATCGCGGCGCGTGGCCGCCGGGGCCCGGCGACGTGGTGCTCGAGCGCACGGCGTTACAGGTGGCGGGCGCCAGGATCGGCGACACGCTCACGTTCCGGCTCGAGGACGGCCGCGAGGTGCGCCTGCGCGTGGCGGGCACGGCGCACGCGCCCGGCATGGCGCCGGCGTGGATGGAGCACATGGTGCCGGGCTTCATCGCCTGGGACTCGCAGGTGCGCGGCGAGGGCTCCGGCGAGACCGGCCAGCTTCGCATCGTCGCCGAGCACGCACGCGATGAGGGCTACATCAGGGAGCGCGCCGATTCGGCGCGCGCGCTTCTCGAACGAGGTGGCCTGAGCGTGACCCGCGTCAACGTGCCGCCGCCGGGTGAGCATCCGCACGCCGGCCAGATGGCGGCGTTCCGCTTCCTGCTGCTCGCGTTCGGCATCCTGAGCCTGATCCTGAGTGCGGTGCTCGCCGCCGGCATGGTGCACGCGTTCATGGCGGAGGAGCTACGCCAGGTCGGCGTGCTGAAAGCGATCGGTGCCACGAGCCGGCAGGTCGCGGGCATCTACCTGCTCGAGGTGGCGCTGCTCGCGGGCGCGGGGCTGGTGGTGGGGCTGGCGCCGGGATTGTGGTTGGGCCGCGCGTACGCCGAGTTCTCCGCCGGGATCCTGAACACCGACGTGTCGCATTCGCCGTTCCCGTGGTGGGTGCTGGGCGTCGTGCTCGTGGTGGGCATGGGGCTGCCGCTGCTCGTGTCGCTGGCGCCGGTGCGGCGCGCGGCCGCGATCCCGGTGCGCGAGGCGCTCGCCGAGCCGTCGCCGCCGCTCTCGCGGCTCATCGCGATCGATGCGTGGTTGCGCCGCGTCGCGTGGCTGCCGCGACCGGTGGCACTCGCGCTGCGCACCGCACTCGCGCGTCGGGCGCGGCTGGCACTGGCGCTGCTGCTGCTCGGCGCGGGAGGCGCCGCGTTCATGGCGGCGCTGAACGTGTCCGAGGCCTGGAATGAGGCGGTGAAGGGCGACTTCGCCCGCCGGCGCTACGACCTCGTCCTCTACCTGAGCGAGCCGGCGAGCGTGGCCGCGCTCGAGAAGCTGTGGGCAGACGTCCCCGGCGTCGCGCGGGTCGAGTACTGGCCGGGTGCGAACCCGTGGATGCTCGATGCGGCGGGTGTGGCGACGACGAACGTCTCGCTCTCGGGCGTGGAGCCCGGCTCCCCGCTCGTGGCACCGCGCATCGTGGCCGGGCGCTGGCTCGAGTCCACGGACGACCGCGCCGTGGTCGTGAACCAGGCGGTGGCGCTGCGCGGCGCGACGTTCGCACCGGGTGACACCCTGCGCGTGCGCCTGCGCGGGCAGGCAGTGGCGTTCGCGGTCGTGGGCGTCGCCCGCGAGTTGGCGCCGATGCCGGCCGCGTACGCGACGCGCGCCGCCGTGCTGGGCGCGACCGGGCGCTCGCCCGATTCCTCGCGGACCGCGCGCATCGTGCTCGAGCGCCACGACGAGGCGGCGCAGCGTGCGGCGGCGGGCGCGCTCGAGCGCGCGTGCGAGCGCGCGGGGCTCCAGGTCGCGTTCCTCCAGCGCATGCTCGATGCCCGCCAGGCCATCCTCGACCACCTGGTCATCATCTACAGCGTGCTGACGATGGCGTCGCTGGTCGTGGTCTTCGTCGGCGGGCTGGGGTTGGCCTCCACGCTGACGCTGAGCGTGCTCCAGCGCACGCGCGAGATCGGCGTGATGAGCGCGCTGGGCGCCCGGCCGCGCACGCTCGCGTCGCACGTCTGGCTCGAGGGCCTGTTCGTCGGGCTCCTGAGCTGGATCGCGGCCGTGCTCATCACGGTGCCGGTGTCGTGGGCGCTCGAGCAGGCGTGCGGCCGCATCTTCCTGAAAGCCCCGCTCGACTTTCACCTCTCGCCGCGCGCGCTCGCACTGTGGCTGCTGCTCGTGCTCGTGCTCGCGACGTTCAGCAGCTTCCACCCCGCCCTGCGTGCCGCGCGACTTCGCGTCCGCGAAGCACTCGACTGGACCTGACCCGATCATCTCGAAGGAGGATCGCTCGATGAGACCGACGTGGATCGTTGCCGCAGCACTCTCGCTCGCGCTCACAACGCCGGCCGTACGCGCCGACACGCCGGGCGCGAGTGCGACCACCTCCTGGCCCGACACGCGCGTCGGTGCTCTGGCCAAGGGCTGGGTGACCGCGTTCAACTCCGGCGAGGACTCGATGCGCGTGTTCCTGAAACAGCACATGGCGGCGAAGAACCTCGCCGAGAAGGGCGTCCCCGCGCGCGTCGAGCGCTACCGGACGCTGCGCGAGAAGTACGGCCGGCTCCAACTCGAGCGCGTGATCGCGTCCTCGGCAGCGGAGCTGACGGTGAAGCTGCTCGACACCGATGCGAAGGCGCGTGAATTCACATTCAAGTCGGACACAGCGGAGCCCCTCAAACTCGCATCGGTGAGCCTCAAGGAAGCCGCCCCGGGGATCCATGGCATGTTGGGGGGCTTCCACCATCCGTGACCGCGGTTCTGCACGCGTGAACATCTGACCCAGGGCCAGCGTCCTCGCACGGTCCTGACATCCCGCGGGCTCCAGGTGCCAAGCGTCGGTGAAAACGTGCTGGAAAGGCCTCGAAGCGGCACCAACGCTGGGCAGGAATTGTTCCACTCGCTGGGACCGCGTGCTACGCTTCACGCAGCCGAAATTCCCCACTTCACGTCGTTCATCGCGAGTCGCTCTCCACTCGGCAATGGCAGCGCCGGACCGCCCCGGTCCGATGAACGACGCGCACCCCAGCGCGGGCGAGACACGCACCACACAGAACTCCAGGGCAAGCCGGAACACGGACTCGAGGGCGAATGCGAGGCGCCTGATGACAGCCCGTGTATGGTGGCTTACGAGCCACCGTGCGTCACCGGTCTCGTGGGTGAGCCCGCCGCTCCGGCCCCCTGGATCTGCATCCGGCGCGCAGGCACCCGCGCGCTGCGTGGGTCGGCGCCGCGGCGTTTCAGCCGCCCTTGCGGAGCTGGACCCAGAGCGAGAGCTGGTGATCCGTGACGCCCTCGGGCACGTCCTTCGCGTCGCGCCCGATCTCCTCGCCGTCCTGCGTCAGCACCAGGCTCACCGTCGCCGCGCGCACGTCCGCAGGCATCGACAACGCGACCAGGAGCTGCAGCGCGCGGCCGTCGTTCTCCGCGTTCGGTCGCGGCAGCGGGAATTCGTCGTCGTCGTTGTTGAGGAAGTTGCCGCGGTGCGGGAAGGGCTCGACGATCTCGTTTGTCTCCTTCTCCCACAGCATGAGCTCATAGCTGCCGTCGCGCTTCGGGGCCACCTGCACCGCCGCGACCACGCGCCCGCCGCTGGCCGAGTAACGCACCGTCTTCATGCCACTCCCTCCGTGGTGAGGCGGGGAATCTAGCCGCGCCTCAGCGTTCGCGGCAAACGGCCGCCGCTCGCGGATGGCGCGGGGGCGGCGCATGCGGCGCGGCCCCACGAGGTCGGCGTCCCCATGCGCCAGGGCATGACCCAGCGAAAGCCGTGTCCCATGCGAAAGCCGCGGGCCGTCAGTCCCCGTCCCCCGGCTCCCCGGCCTCCGTCAGCCGCAGCGCCGCCTTGCGCTTCTTGCGGAAGAACGCGCGCAGCAGCTCGCCGCACTCGGGCTCGAGTATCCCCCGCGTCACCGCGACCCGGTGATTCAGCCGGCGCTCGCCGATGACGTCGAGCACCGAGCCGCACGCGCCGGCCTTGGGATCGGCGGCGCCGTAGACCAGGCGGTCGACCCGCGCGAGCACGATCGCACCGGCACACATCGCGCACGGCTCCAGCGTCACGTACAGGGTGCAGTCGGCGAGCCGCCAGCTCCCGAGCGCGTTCGACGCGGCGCCGATCGCCAGCACCTCGGCGTGCGCGGTGGCGTCCTGGAGTGACTCCACCTGGTTGTGGCCGCGGCCCACGATCATGCCGTCGTGGACGATGACGCAGCCCACCGGCACCTCGTCGCGCGCCTCTGACATGCGCGCCTCGCGCAGTGCGGCACGCATGCCGGCGTCGTCGTCGACGATGAGCATCTACCTGGCCGAGCCGCTCGAATCCGGCGCCGCGCGCCGGGGGAAGGCCTCGGTCCAGCGCAGGGCCATCTTCGCGAGCACTTCCGGGTACGTGGGCGCCGGCACGACGGTGCCGATCGCCTGGGTGTTGAGGCCCGAGCTCTTCACCCCGATGACGTTGCCGCCGGCATCCTGCTGCGCGCCCTCCACGGTCTCGTTCGACGCCAGCGTCCACAGCAACCGCCCGGTCGAGTCCACGAGTGCCGCGCGGAGCTGGATCGACGTGGATGGCCGGCCCGACTGGTTCGCCTCGAGCTCGCGACGCTCCCACTCGTCCACGCGCACGGTGAGCAGGGCACGGGCGCGGAACATGCGGCTCAGGAGCGGCGCGTCGAGCGAATCGACGCGCGGGTCCTTGAGCAGCTTGTCGTTGATGGCCTTCGCCAGCGAGTCGCCGCCGTTCTTGATGATCACGTCGCGGACGAGGAACGGCGACACCCAGCGGTGGCCCGAGCCTTTCAGGGCCTGCCCCACAGCCTGCTCGACCAGCTTCCGCGCCTCGGCGCTGCCGTCGTACGTCGCGGGCGGCAGCATGGCGACGCTCGAGACGGCGTAGCGGTCGATGTCGGGCGCTGCCCAGGCGATATCGCCGGACGGCGCGCCCTTCTTGGCCGCAGAGGCCGCGAGCGCCGCCAGTGCAAGGAGCAGGAGCGAGACGGGGGCGATGCGCGAGCGCATGGGAGCTACCTCCCGAGACGGGGAGCCCTCTCGATCAGCGGCCGGTCGAAACTGTCCACCGGTGCGGCGTCCATCCGCCCCCTCGTTTCCGCCCTGCGACCCTGCGGGTCGCTCGAAGCGGAACCGAATGGCGGGCCCAGGAGGATTTGAACCCCCAACCTTCTGATCCGTAGTCAGACGCTCTATCCAATTGAGCTATGGGCCCACCTCATTCGTCGAGGCGGTCCGGGGCTGGACGCCGCCCCGGGGCGCTGGCGGAGTGGAGAGGATTCGAACCTCCGAGCCGGTTTTACCCGACTAACCGCTTAGCAGGCGGCTGCCTTCGGCCACTCGGCCACCACTCCAAGACTGGCGGAGGGAGTAGGATTCGAACCCACGGTACCCTTTCGGGTACTACGGTTTTCAAGACCGTCGCCTTAAACCACTCGGCCATCCCTCCGCGTGTCCGCCCGGGCGGGGCACTATAGGACAGGCTACGAAACGCACTCAAACGGCGTTTCGAGCGGCGCGGCGGGACGATCGTGTGGGCCGTGGCTCCCCACTCCAAGTGCCAGAGCGGGTCACCCTACCCCGCGCTGCGGCGGCCCGCAACCTGCGCCGGGACCGCACCATGCACGAATGCGCAAGCGGCCCGAAGCACGATGGCTCCGGACCGCTCACGATCTTCCGTGTCGGGTCAGCGCGACTGGGCCGGCTGTGTGCTCCCGCCGAACGGGCGGCCGTAGGCGTTCGATGCCAGCGCGAGCCACGATTGCGCCGGGAAGCCGATGCCGGACGAGCGCACCTTGCCCTTGCGATCGATCATGAACCACGAGCCGACCGAGCGACCGAGGCTGGCGTCGTAGACGCCGTACTGCGCACCGATCGCGCCGCGCGGGTCGGCCATGAGGCTGTAGGTGATGCCCAACCTGCGCACGGAGGCCCACACCTCGCGGTCGCTCTTCTCCACCACCGCGAGCGGGATGAGCCCGCCCTTGACGAGGGTCTCGCGCTCGCGCTCGATCGTGCGCAGGTCCAGGTCACTGGCACCGAAGACGAGCAGCACGTCGCCGTGCTCGAGCACGTTGTGCAGGTTCTGCCACAGGTCGTCGTACGACTGGTACTGGAAATCGGGCGCCCGGTTCCCCGAGCCGTACTTCGGTCGCGGAGCGTCCGCACGGGCAGCCGGCGCGCTCGCGGCCGGCGCGCCGGAGCTGCTCTGCGCGGAGCTGGTCGCCGCGGCGCCCTTGGCGAGGGCCACGGGCTGGACCGCGTTGCCCTCCGTCGTGGACAAACCGGGAGCGGCGGCGAGCAGGGTGATCGCGAACCAGGACGCGAACGACACGGCATTCCCCCTGGAGTCGGGTCGAGAGAGTGAGGCACGGAGAATGGCCGCGGAGTTCCCGGGGCCGGGAGGTTGGCTGCTGCAAGCCGCGCGCCACCTCGCGTCGTCGGTCGACAACCCCGCAAGTGGCGGTGATCACGGGCGGCGTGGGCGAACGCGCACAGGGCGGTCTCACCCAGCCCGTGCGGAGTGCAGCTTCGAACGTTGCGAACGTTCTCGGTTAGAACAGCGTCGTCTGGTCCAACCGGCCGAGCCGGCGGGCCTCGCGCTCGAACGCGAAGTAGCCCCAGCGCGCGAGCAGCGCGAACGCCACGGTGGCGACGCCGAGCCACAGCAGCACCTGCGCGTCGGTGAACCCCTGGAGCAGTCCCGGCGTGCCGTGGCCGGCGAGGAACCGGCGCAGCGCCTCGTACCACCACGTGAACGGCAGGCCGAGTGCGACCCAGCGGACGGGGAGCGGCAGCAGGTCGATCGGGAAGATCACGCCGCAGAGCAGGTACGAGGCGAGCGTCGTGCCCTCGAGCACGACCATCGCCGCGCGCGTGAGGACGAGCGACCAGCCCGCGAGCAGGAAGCCCAGGAACAGCGTCGACGACAGCCCCGCCACGGTGGCGACCGTGAGCGGCAGCCACTGCACGTGCGCCCAGTCCCAGCGCACACCGAGCAGGAACCAGCCGACGAGCAGCGTCGCCAGCATGCTGACTGTCGCGAGCGCGAACTTCACCAGCGAGCGCCCGGCGAGGTACGTGAACATGCCCACGGGCGAGGCGAAGACGTACTTGAGCGTCTCGTACTCCTCGCGTTCCTCGAACACCACCCAGCCCAGGCCCACGAGCACGGTGTTCACGTAGGCGTGGAACGCGTTCGCGACGTAGAAACCCACGAACACGGCCGCCGGCGCGCCGTGCGTGCGCACGGCGGCGTACATGGCGGCGAGGATCAGCGACGTCGCAAGCGGGCGCGCGAGCACGTAGATCGCGAACAGCACCGGGTCCGCCCAGTTGCCCTCCACCTGCCAGCCGAGCCAGGCGGCGGTGCGGGCGCGGGCGAGCGAGCCGCGGAGAGCGCCGAGCGTCATTGCCATCGCTGCGTGAGCCTCCCCTCGCGTTTGGAGAGCGCCTCGAGGTACGCCATCGCGCGGCCGGCGAGCCACAGGAACAGCGCGCCGAACGCGGCGAGGATCAGGGCCTCCTGCCCGAGCGGCAGCAGGCCTTGCGCCGCGGG
>DATNFC010000290.1:0-6666 GCA_035606545.1 Candidatus Methylomirabilota bacterium | reverse complement strand
ACGGCACCGGTGACGACGAGGCGACGCTGTTCGTGCGCGCCGCCGGCAACGCCGACGTGCTGCCCGCGATCCGTACGCTGCTCCGACGCGAGGCTCCCAGCCTGGTCGCGTCGCCGGCCCAGTCGCTCGAGCAGGGGATCGGGACCTCGCTGCTGCCGGGCCGGCTCGCGGGCAGCGTGCTCGCGGCGACCGGCGCCGTGGCGCTGCTGCTCGCCTGCATCGGCCTCTACGCCGTGGTCGCGTTCAGTGTCAGCCGCCGCACGAAGGAGATCGGCGTGCGCGTGGCGCTCGGTGCCCAGCGCCGCGACATCCTCACGCTCGTCATGAGCGAGGGCGCGCGGCTCCTCGTCTGGGGCGTTGCCGTCGGCCTCGTGCTCTCGCTCGCCGCCGGCTTCGCGCTCCGGGGCTCGCTCTACGGGCTCTCGCCGCTCGACCCCGCCGCCTACGCCACGGTGCTGGTGCTGCTCTCGGCCAGCGCGCTCGCCGCCTGCTGGCTCCCCGCACGCCGTGCCGCCGCCGTCGATCCGATGGTGGCGCTGCGACAGGACTAGGACGATGGACTCTCTGCTCCAGGATCTGCGTTACGCGGTTCGCTCGCTCCGGCGCACGCCGGGCTTCACGCTCACCGTGGTCGCGATGCTCGCGCTCGGCATCGGCGTCAACGCGATGATCTACTCGCTGATGCGGGCGATTCTGTTCACCGACCTGCCGTTCGCCGACCCCGAGCGCGTCGTCAGCATCGCCACCTACGACAAGCGCGAGAACGGGCGCGGCGAGACCATGTCGATGCCCGACGCGCGCGACGTGCGCGACCAGAGCAAGACGCTCGCCGCGGTGGGGCTGTGGTCGGACACGGACCTGCTGCTCGCCGGCGGCGACGCGCCGCAGCGTGTCCACGCCACGTTCGGCAGCGACGGTCTGATCGCGACGCTGGGCGTGCAGCCGCATTTGGGCCGCTGGTTCACGCCGGACGAGTGCCGCGTGGGCGCGAGCTACGGCCCGGTCGTGATCGGTGCGCGCGTGTGGCGCGAGCGCCTGAACAGCGATCCGAATGTGATCGGGCGCACGCTCGCGCTGCACGGTCGCGTGCGCACGATCGTCGGCGTCATGCCCGAGGGGTTCCGCTTCCCGGAGGCGAGCGAGGTGTACATCCCGCTGGCGATGAACGACAGCTCGGAGTCCCGCGGCGCCCACTACCTGAAGATGGCGGCCCGGCTGGCGCCGGGCGCCACGCTCGCTGCGGCCCGAGCGGAGCTGGCGCAGATCTCCGGGGCGATCGCCAAGGACAATCCCTCGACGAACCGCAACCAGGTGTTCCGACCGGTGCTGATGCGCGAGGCCCTGGTCGGCGAGACCCGGCCGATGCTGCTGCTGCTCGCGATCGCGGTGACGTTCGTGCTGATGATCGCGTGTGCGAACGTCGCGAACCTGCTGCTCGCCCGCGGCAGCTCCCGCGTACGCGAGCTGGGCGTGCGCCACGCGCTGGGCGCGACGCGCGGGCGCGTCGTCCGCCAGCTCCTCGCCGAGAGCGTGCTGCTCGCGCTCATGGGCGGCCTGCTCGGCGTCGTGGTCGGCGAGTGGGGGCTGCGGCTCACGCTTGCGGGCATCCCGCAGGCGATCCCGTACTGGATGCATTTCCAGCTCGACCCGCGCGTGGTCGCGATCGTGGTCGCCGTCTCCGTCGCCTCCGGCATCGGGTTCGGCCTCGTGCCGGCATGGCAGGTGACGTCCGGCGACATCTTGAGCCCGCTGCGCGAGGGCACGCCGGGCGCCGGCAGCACGCCCGTGCGCCGGCGGATGCGGAGCGCACTGGTCGTGGCCGAGGTGGCGCTCGCGGTGGTGCTGCTCGTCGGCTCGGGTCTCATGGTGCGGAGCTTCCTGCACATGCAGGACCAGCGGAGCGCGCTCCGCACCGAGCACGTGCTCACCGGCACGGTGGCGCTGCCGTACGCGCTGTACCCGAAGGAGGAGCAGACGTTCGCGTTCTTCGAGGAGTACCGCCACGCCCTCGCCAGCCTGCCCGGCGTGCGCGCCGTCGGCGGGGTGCTGCACCTGCACCTCGGGAACGACGCGTGGACGGTGAGCGTCCAGCGCGACGGCATCGACGCGAATGGCAGCCCCGACTCGCCGATCGTGAGCCTCAACGTCATCACGCCCGGCTACCTCGCCACCGTCGGGATGCCGCTGCTGAAGGGTCGCGACTTCACCGACGCCGATGGCGCGCCGGGCGCGAACGCCGTGCTGCTCAACCGCTCGGCCGCGCGCAAGCTGTGGCCGAACGAGGACCCGATCGGGAAGCGCCTCCGGCTCTCGCCCGACTACGAGTGGGCGACCGTGGTCGGCATCGTCGCCGACGTGCGCCAGCAAGTGAGTGCGCCCGAGCAGAGCATCCCCGAGATGCTCGTGCCGCACCGGCAGTGGCGGAGCTCGGCGATGACGTGGGCGATCCGCACCGACGGCGCGCCCACGGCGCTCGCCTCGGCCATGCGCAATGTCCTGCGCGCACGCGACCCGAACCTGGCGCTTTACGACCTGCGCTCGATGCGCGAGCAGATCGCGCGCTCGATGTGGGACAGCCGGATCTTCGCCCAGCTCATGTCGGTGTTCTCGCTGCTGGCGCTGCTCATCGCCGCGCTCGGGATCTACGGCGTCATGGCGTACACGGTGGCGCAGCGCACGCGCGAGATCGGCATCCGCATGGCGCTGGGCGCGGCGCGCGCCGACGTACAGAAGCTGGTCGTCGGCCAGGCGCTGCGGCTGACGCTGATCGGCGCCGGCATCGGGCTCGCCGCAGCTTTCGCCCTCACCCGGTTCATGGAGGGCATGTTGTTCGGGATCCACGCGAACGACCCGACGACGTTCGTCGGCGTGACGCTGATCCTCGTCCTGAGCTCGGCCGCCGCGGCCTGGCTGCCCACCGCGCGCGCCGTGAGCGTGGACCCCGTCGTCGCGTTGCGCCACGAATAGGAGACAGCGATGGACATCCTCATCCAGGACGTGAAATACGCGCTGCGCTCGCTCCGGCGCACCCCCGGCTTCGCCCTCACCGTGATCGCGGTGATGGCGCTGGGCATCGGCGTCAACTCGCTGATCTACACCGTCGTCCGCGGCATCATGTTCGCCGACCTGCCGTTCCCGAACGTCGAACGCATGGTGCGTGTGGAAGCGTTCGAGAGCGGCTTCTACAATTCGATGTCGCTGCTCGACCTGAAGGACGTGCGGGAGCGCGTACAGTCGCTCACGGCCACGAGCGCCCTGTACGAGTGGAGCGCGTTCGTGGCCGCCGGCGACGAGCCGCAGCGCTATCAGGCGATCGCGGCGTCGCCCAGCCTGCCCGAGGCGCTCGGCACGCGGCCCGCGCTCGGCCGCTGGTTCACCCAGGACGAGTGCCGGGTGGGCGCGCCGTCGTGGGGCTCGGTCGTGCTGAGCGACAAGCTGTGGCGCGAGGCGTTCCACGCCGACCCGCACATCCTCGGTACGACGCTGCGTGTGAACGGCCGCGTGCGCACGGTGGTGGGGGTGATGCCGGTGGGCTTCCGCTACCCCGAGCAGAGCGACGTGTTCTCACCGCTGCCCATGAACGACAGCACGGAAACCCGCGGCTCGCACTACCTGAAGGCGGTGGCGCGGCTGGCGCCCGGCCGCACGCTCAAGCAGGCGCGGGCCGAGATGGCCGTGCTCTCGAAGCAGCTCGCCCGCGACTTCAAGGAGACGAACGGCGAGGTGACCCTGGTGCCGCGCGACTTCCGCGACGCGCTGCTCGAGGACGTGCGCCCGCAGATGATCATGCTGACCCTGGCGGTGACGTTCGTGCTGCTCATCGCCTCCGCGAACGTCGCCAACCTCCTGCTCGCGCGCGCCACGGCGCGGCAGCGCGAGATGGGCGTGCGCATCGCGCTCGGCGCCGGCCGCGGCCGGCTCGTGCGCCAGATGCTCACCGAGAGCCTGATCCTGTCGCTCACCGGCGGCGTGATCGGCGTTCTGCTCGGCGACTGGGGCATGCGGATCACGCTCGCGAGCATCCCGGTCGAGCTGCCCTACTGGATGAAGTTCCAACTGGATCCCACCGTGCTCGTCGCGGTGCTCGGCGTCTCGATCCTCGCCGGGATCGCGTTCGGCCTCGCCCCCGCGCTGCAGACCACCGCCGGCGACGTGCTCGCGCCGCTGCGCGAGGGCAGCTCGGGCGCCGGCGACAGCCGCTCGCGCCACCGCTTCCGGAGCGCGCTCGTGGTCTCGGAGATCGCGCTCGCGGTGGTGCTGCTGATCGGCTCCGGGCTCATGATCCGCAGCTTCCTCCAGCAGATGAACCAGCGGCTGACGCTGCGCACGCAGGGCGTGCTCACGGGCTCGCTGACGCTGCCGGTGGCGCTCTACCCGAACGACTCGCTGCAGGTGGCGTTCTTCCGCGAGTTCCGCGAGCGGCTCGGCACGCTTCCGGGCGTGCAGGCCGCCGGCGGCGTGCTGGTCATGCACCTCGGCGACGACATGTGGACGCGGTCGATCCAGCGCGAGGGTGTGGAGTCCGGCAAGTCGAGCGAAAAGGATCCGGCCGTGGCGTTCAATACGGTCACGCCCGGGTACTTCGACGCCGTCGGCATGCGCATCCTCAAGGGACGTGACTTCTCCGACGCCGATCGGGCGTGGTCGCCGAGCGTGGCGATCGTCAGCGACGTCGCCGCGCGCCGGCTGTGGCCGAACCAGGACCCGATCGGCAAGCGCTGGCGCTTCGGACCCGACGCCAAGCGCGGCTGGTTCACGGTCGTCGGCGTGGTCACGAGCGTGCGCCAGAACGTGCGCGCCAGAGAATCCTCGCTGGGCGAGATGATCGTACCCAACACCCAGTTCACGCGGCAGACGATGTCGTGGGCCATCCGCAGCACCGCCCCGACAGCGACGATCACGGCGGCCGTGCGCCGCATGCTGCGCGAGCGCGACCCCAACCTCGTGTTCGCCGAGGTGCGCACCCTGGACGAGCACGCGCGTCGCTTCGTGTGGGAGTGGCGCGTCTACGCCCAGCTCATGGGCGCGTTCTCTCTGGTCGCGCTGATCATTGCCGCGCTCGGGATCTACGGCGTCATGGCGTACACGGTGGCGCAGCGCACGCGCGAGATCGGCATCCGCATGGCGTTGGGCGCCGCGCGCGCCGACGTGCAGAGGCTGGTCGTCGGCCAGGCGCTGCGGCTCACGCTCATCGGCGCCGGCGTCGGGCTGGCCGCCGCGTTCGCGCTCACCCAGCTCATGAAGAGCATGCTGTTCGGCATCCGTCCTGATGATCCGCCGACGTTCGTCGGCGTGACCCTGATCCTCGCCCTGAGTTCGGCGGCCGCGGCCTGGCTGCCCACCGCGCGTGCGTTGCGCGTGGACCCCGTCGTCGCGCTGCGCCACGAATAGGAGAGACCGATGGACATCGTGATCCAGGACGTGAAGTACGCGCTGCGCTCCCTGCGGCGTTCGCCGGGTTTCTCTGCCGTGGTCGTGGCGGTGCTCGCGCTGGGCATCGGCGTCAACACGATGATCTTCTGCATGGTCTACGGGGTGATGATGCGCCCGTGGCCGCTGCCGCAGTTCAACCGCGTCATGACGATCAACGAGTCGAACAAGGAGAAGGAGGTCAAGCGCTCCGGCGTCTCCTGGCTCAACTTCCAGGATTTCCGGCACGAGTTGAAGTCGTTCGAGGCAATCGGCGGCTTCTGGGAGATCGGCGGCCAGGTCACGATCGGTGAGGAGCCGGAGAAGCTGCACGCGGCGAACATCACGGCCGGGCTGATGCCGGCGCTCGGGTTGAAGCCGCAGATGGGTCGCAACTTCACCGACGAGGAGACGACGATCTACGCCAAGAGCCTCGGCGTGGTCATGATCAGCGACCGCGTCTGGCACCGGCGGTTCAACGCCAGCCCGGACGTGCTCGGCAAGACGGTCAAGCTGAACGGCCTCAAGCGCACGATCGTCGCGGTGGCGCCGCCGAACTTCCACTGGCCGGAGATCTCCGATTTCTGGATCCCGTGCCGGATGGTCCCGGGCGACGAGATGCCGCGCGAGGACCACATCCTCACGATCGCCGCCCGGCTCAAGCCCGGCGTCTCGAAGGAGCAGGCGAACGCCGAGATCGCCACGATCTATTCGCGGCTGCAGAAGGAGTATCCCAAGGAGCTGAAGGGCTGGACAGCCGGCGTGTCGGGCTTCGCCGACGAGTGGCGGCACGGCATCCGGACGATGATGATCATCATGTCGATGGCGGTGGCGTTCGTGCTGCTGATCGCGTGCGCGAACGTGGCCAACCTCATGATCGCGCGCGCCGCGACGCGCAAGCGCGAGATCAGCGTGCGCCTGGCGCTCGGCGCCTCGCGCGGCCGGGTCGTGCGCGCGCTGCTCACCGAGAGCCTCATCCTGTCGTTCCTCGGCGCCGCGCTCGGCGTCGTTCTGGCGATCCTCGGCAACCAGCTGTGGATCGGGATGATCCCGCTCGAGCTGCCGTTCTGGCTCAAGTTCCAGGTCGACCTGCCGGTGCTGGCGTTCACGGTGCTGGTCGCCACGCTGTCGGCGGTGCTGTTCGGCCTCCTGCCGGCGTTCCAGGCGTCGGACACGCGGCTCGCCGAGGCGATCCGCGAGGGCAGCGCGCAGGCGGGCCAGGGCCGCGCCCGGCACCGCGCCCGCAGCGCCCTGGTC
>DATNFC010000289.1:0-14821 GCA_035606545.1 Candidatus Methylomirabilota bacterium | reverse complement strand
CACCTCACGGCCGGGCCAGGTGCGGAAGACGGCGGCCGGTTCGCGCCACGTCCCCGCGCACGTCAAGCGCAGCGTCTGGCAGCGCGACGGCGGGCAGTGCACGTTCGTGAGCGAGTCGGGTCGCCGCTGCGAGGCCCGGCGCGGGCTCGAGTTCGATCACGTGAAGGAATACGCCCGCGGCGGCGAGGCGACCGTGGATGGCATTCGCCTCCGCTGCCGCGGCCACAACCAGCACACCGCCGAGCAGACGTACGGCGCCGGCTTCATGAAACAGAAGCGCGAGGAAGCGGCCGCGGCCAGGGCCGCTGCGAAGACGGCCAGGGACCGGGCAAAGGCCGAGAAGGCCGCGGAGCGGGAGAAGTCACGCCTGCAGCCGCACCAGCTCGAAGTCATCCCCTGGCTGCTTCAGCTGGGCTGTCGCAAGGATCAGTGCCGCATCGCCGTGGAGCGCTGCCGGGACATGGCGGAGGCGCCGCTCGAGGACCGCGTGAAGCGCGCGCTGTCATGGTTCGGCGCACGGATCAGCCACAGGGTGGCGCCGGCCGCGCATGCCGCCGCGCCGGCCTGAACCCAGCGTACAAAGTGAACGGGTTGTCGCGGGTGTGGCACGGCACTCGCCCGCGAGAGTCTTGGCGCCCGCGCGGCCGCCGGGCTCGCGAACCCCGCGCCGCGTGACGCGATCGCGAGCGGGCTCAGGCCGCCGAGTCGTGCTGGACGTACGGCTCGAACGCCGAGCGCTCGACCGCGTGCTCGTACGCTTCGTCGCCGGTGATCAGCTCGCGGCGGACGAGGTCCAGGAGCACGGCATCCAGGCTCTGCATGCCGGCGCGCTGGCCGGCCTGGATCACGCTGATGAGCTTGTGCGTATTGCCCTGGCGGATCATCGAGCTCACCGCGCTGGTGTTCACCAGCACGTCGGCGGCGACGAGACGTCCCGAACGGTCGGCCTTGCGCACCAGCTGCTGCGAGATCACCAGCCGCAGGCTGTCGGAGAGCATCGTGCGCACCTGCTCCTGGCGGCGGCCCGGGAACACGTTGACGATGCGGTCGACGCAGCGCACGGCGCCGTTCGTGTGCAGCGTGCCCAGCACCATGACGCCGGTCTCGGCCGCGGTGAGCGCGAGCGCGATGGTCTCGGGATCGCGCATCTCGCCGACCATGAGCACGTCGGGATCCTCACGCACGGCGCTGCGGAGCGCTTCCGCGAACGACATCGTGTGCGTGCCCACTTCGCGCTGCGACACCACCGACTTGCGATAGTCGTGAACGAACTCGATCGGGTCCTCGACGGTCACGATGTGGCCGCGGCGGGTCTCGTTCAGGTGCGCAAGCATGCCCGCGAGCGTCGTCGACTTGCCCGAGCCGGTGGGCCCGGTCACGAGCACCAGGCCCTTGCCGACCGCGAGCATGTGTTCGACCACCTGCGGCAGTCCCAGTGACGACAGCTGCGGCGGCTTGTCCGGGATGGTGCGGAACGCGGCCGCGAGGCCGCTGCGGTGGTGGAACACGCTGACGCGGAAGCGGCCCGCGATCTCGGACTCGTACGCAAAGTCCACGTGATGCTCGCGCGTGAGCGCCTCGCGCTGCGCATCGCTCATGAACTCCTCGAGGAAGTCGTTCATGTCGCGGTTCGACAGCTCGCGGAACCGCACCGTCTCGAGGTAGCCATTCAGGCGCAGGCGCAGCGGCTGGCCCGCGACCAGGTGCACGTCGGAGCCGCCCTGCTTGACCGCCAGCTCGAGGAACGCGTCGACGCGGTTCATGACGCCGCCCGCAACTCGCCGTTCACCATGCTCAGCAATTCGGGCCGGGTGAGGAACGGCGCGAAGCCCCACTTGTCCTCGGCCTTGAGGAACGCCTCGTCGGGATCCACCTCGCCGGCGCGCACCAGCGACAGCAACGACTGGTCCATGAGCTGCATGCCGAGGCGCTT
Source organism: Candidatus Methylomirabilota bacterium (assembly GCA_035606545.1). GTDB lineage: Bacteria > Eisenbacteria > RBG-16-71-46 > RBG-16-71-46 > RBG-16-71-46 > JAIOPA01. The sequence goes on along the minus strand of DATNFC010000289.1, from coordinate 12,888 downwards.
GCCGGTGGTGATGGCGCCCGCGATCTGGAACGACTTGCCCTCGCGGATCAGCTGCTGCACGGCGACGTTCACCACCAGCACCTCGTGCGCGGCGCGGCGGCCGCGGCCGTCGGCGCAGCGGATCAGCTCCTGGCTCACCACGGCCTTCAGGTTCTCCGCCAGCGAGTGGCGCACCTGGGCGTGATTCTCGGACGGGTGCGCGTCCACCATGCGATCGATGGTCTGCGCCGCCCCGCGCGTGTGCAGCGTGCCGAACACGAGGTGGCCGGTCTCGGCCGCCTCGAGCGCCAGCATCACGGTGTCGGGGTCGCGCAGTTCGCCCACGAGGATCACGTCCGGGTCGGCGCGCAGCGCGGCGCGCAGGCCATCCTGGAACGAGCTCACGTGCGTGCCCACCTCGCGCTGCACGATCTGGCAGCGCTTGCTCTCGTGCACGAACTCGATCGGGTCCTCGAGCGTGAGGATGTTGAGCGACTCGCGCTCGTTGATCTCGCGGATCATCGCCGCCAGCGTCGTCGACTTGCCGGTGCCGGTGGAGCCGGTGATGAGCACGAGCCCGTTCGAGAGCCGGCTGAACTGCGACAGCACGCGCGGCAGCCCCAGCTCCGCCATGCTCGGCACCTGCTCGGGGATGATGCGGCACACCGCCGAGAGCCCGCCGCGGCGATTGAACACGTTGATGCGGTAGCGTCCCGAGTCCTGCGACTGGTAGCTCAGGTCCACGGCGCCGAGCTCCTCGCAGGTCGCCCAGTGCGCGTCGTCGACGATCTCGCGCACCAGGTCATGGCACTCCTGTTCGTTCAGCTCGCGGTACGGAATCGGAACGAGCTCGGCGTCGAGCCGCACGAGCGGCGGCAGGCCGACCGCAAAGTGGATGTCGGAGCCACCCTGCTGGCGGCCGATCTCGAGGAACGCGTCGATGCGGGCCATGGTCGGGGCCGGCTAACGGGCCGCGCGCACCATCTCGAGCATCGCCAGCGCCGACACCGGACGGTCGCCGACCATGCGCGCCAGCGCGCACATCACGAGGTCGTTCACCGCCGTGGGGATGCCGGCGGCCACGGTCGAGAGCGGCGGCACGGTGGCCTCGAGGTGTTGGAACAGCACGTTCACCGCGTTGGCGCCCGAGAACGGCTGCTGGCCGGACATGGACTCGTACAGGACCACGCCGAGCGAGTAGAGGTCGCAGCGCGCGTCCACCTCGGCTCCGGTGATCTGCTCCGGCGAGATGTACTCCGGCGTGCCGACGAGGATGCCGCTCTGGGTGAGGCGCGAGTGCGTCGAGTGGCCCACCGACGCCAGGCCGAAGTCGACGATCTTGACCAGGTCACCGTCGCCGACGAGCAGGTTCGCCGGCTTGATGTCGCGGTGCAGGATGCCGGCCGCGTGCGCAGCGGCGAGGCCCTCGAGCGTCTGCTCGGCGATGTGCATCGCGCGCGCGGGGGAGAGCGGGCCATGCTCGCGCAGCAACGCGCCCAGGTCGTGCCCGGCGAAGTGCTCCATCGAGATGGCGTGGGCACCGTCCAGGTCGATGAGGTCGTAGATGCGGATCACGTTCGGGTGCGAGATGCGGCGCGTGAGCTTCAGCTCCTGCACGAAGCGCTTGATCATGTTCGGGTCGAGCGACAGCTGCTGCGACAGGATCTTCAGCACCAGCTGCTCGTTCACCACCAGGTCCTCGACCAGGTACACGGTGCCGAAACCGCCGCCGCCGACGCGCTGGATGACGCGGAAGCGGCCGATCAGCTCGGCACCGGGGGCCAGCTTCTGGAAGTTCTTCACCTCGCCCGCGTTCATGTTGACGCGCGTGGGTGTGGCGCCCTGCGGCGCCGGCGTCTTGGTCTGCGCCGGCGTCCTGCCCAGCGTCTGCGTGTTGTGGTCGGCCCCGCGCACCTCGAGCGGCCCTTGTCCGCGGCCGGTCGCCATGCGCTGCTTCGGTCCGCGCGTGAGGCGCACGCCGGCGCGCTCGAGCGCGGCGATCACGATCTGCCGCGCCGGCTCGGAGAGGTCGCGCTGGCCAACGGCCTGCAGCGCCTGGAGCGCCTCGCGGCGGGTCTCGGCGTCGGTGGACTCGGCGAGCCGGCACAGCGGCTCGATCACCGTGTCGTGGCCGATCGCGCCGAGCGCGCGCACGCACAGCGGCAGCGCGCGCGCATCGCGGCCCATCATGCGCAGCAGCGGCTCCACGGCGACCGGGTCGCCGGCCTTGCCGAGCGCGTCCACGGCGCGCTCGCGCACCCACCAGTCGTCGTCTTCGAGCGCGTCGATCAGCACCGGCACCGCGCGCGGGTCCGGCACCGTGTTCAGGATCTCGATCGCGTAGCGGCGCGCGAACTCGTCGGCGTCCTTCACCAGGCCGAGAACGGCGTCCACGACCTTCGGACCACCCAGCGTTCCCAGCGCGTCGGCCGAACGTGCGCGCACCCACCAGTCGGCGTCGCGCAGCGCGTTCACCAGGTCCTTGATCGCCTCGGGCGTGATGACCTCGTTCAGCACCTCGACCGCGCCGCGACGCACGTACTCGGACTCGTCCTTGAGCGCGTCCAGCAGGTGCGGCACCGCGCTCACGTCGGCGAGCGCGACGAGCCCCTCGATCGCCGCGGTCTGCACCTTGATGTCCTGGTCACGAAGCCGCGTGCACAACGCGGGGATGGCCTCCACGGCCTTCGTCCGCAGCACACCCTGGACGGCCTCGAGCCGGACGGCGGCGTTCTCGTCGCGCACGAGCTTCGCCAGCGCGTTCATCGCCGTTGCGCCCGTCAGGCGGCTCAGCAGCCGCGCCACGTGCATGCGGATCCACCACTCGGGGTTCTTCGACAGCTCGAGCAGCTCACCGAGGATGCGCTGGTCGGCGACCTTGTCGACGATGCGGATGGCGCTGTTGCGCGCCTCCTTGCCGAGGTCGGGGAGTACGCGCAGTAGCGTGCCCGGCTGGATGTGCTTGACCTGCGCCTCGAGGATGGCCTCGAGCCGCGCGCGCGAGACGGTTTCGTCGGCGTAGAGCGCGAGCAGCTGCGTGGGGTCGTACGTCGTCGACGCGGAGAGCGCGCGCGTCACGGTTTCGGCGACGAACGTGTTCGGCGAGCGCAGGCCGTCGACGAACGCCGGCATCGTGTCCTGGCTCGCCAGGCGCACGAGCATGTCGACCGTCAGCTCGGTCGCGGGGCCACCCTTGGTGGCCTCGAGCAGCGAGCGCACGGCCGAGGCGCCCATGGCGAGCAGTTGCGTGCGCGCCTCGGTGAGCTGCGAATCGGAGACGCGCTGCCCGGACTGCAGCTGCCGCACGTAGCGGTCGGCCTGGAAGCGCTTCAGTATCTCCATGCTCGGTGCGCCCGTCCTTGGGATGCGGACGGTCACCCGTCCGGGGAGGATCTGCTCAGCGGTTCAGCAGCCACCACACGACGCTGGCCCCGAATGCCGTGCCCAACACGAAGCCGACGAGCAGGCTCGGCCACGTCGACGGCTGGTCCGCCTTCTGCCGAACCGGAGCCACCGGCATGGCCATGGGCACGACCTTCACCGGGGGCTGCTGGCGCTCGTGCTCGAGGATGCTGCCGATCTCGGCGCGCGACAGCACGACGGTGTGTCCGGCGGCGCCGGCGGCTGCGGCCGTGGCTTCGTCGCGCGACAACGCGCGCCGATCCGACTCGTAACCCACCCACAGTGTGTACTTGCCGAAGCGCACGACATCGTTGTTGTGCACGACGGAGGAGTTCACCATCTGGTCGTTCACGAACGTGCCGTTCGCGCTGCCGAGGTCCACGACCTGGTACTCGCCGCCTTCCACGCGCTCGAGGCGGAAGTGGTCGCGCGAGACGCCCGGATTGTCCACGTAGACGTCAGCGCCCGGGTCGCGGCCCACCGAGATCACCGGTTTCGTGAACGTGTAGTTGCGCACCGGCCGCCCCATGAGCGACAGGCGCAACTTGATGAGATCGTGGTCCGGCATGTCGTTCTCCCGAAGGCGCGCCGCGGCCATCCCTGGGCGCCAGTGAAGGGGGCTGAACCCCTACCGTGGATTCCCGGAAGGCATCGGCTGACGGGCGCGGCGACTTGAGCGGGGAGCGGGGGTTCCCGGCGCCCGGCGCGAGCCGGCCACGGTCGCCGTCGTGCTAAGGTCGACGTTCCCCTGTTCTCGACCCCGGCGTGCACGCCGGCGTGCTCCCACCCCCCGGAGGCCCCGAACATGCCGCTCCTGCGCCCGGCCCGACCCCTGTCCGTGTTCGCCCTCGTTCTGGCCGGTGCGCTGGTCGTGGCGCCGCCGTGGGCGCGATCGCACCCGCGGCCGGTCGAGCCCATGGACGCAGGCGAGATCGCCCATGCGCTCCACCGGCTCCAGAGCGTGGGGAGCGCGCTCTACGTGGCCGCGCACCCCGACGACGAGAACACCGCGCTGCTCGCCTGGCTCACGCACGTGAAGGGCCTGCGCGCGGCCTACCTGTCGATGACGCGCGGCGACGGCGGGCAGAACCTGCTCGGCCAGGAGCTGGGACCCGCGCTCGGCGTGATCCGAACGCAGGAGTTGCTCGCGGCGCGCCGCATGGACGGCGCCGAGCAGCGCTTCACGCGCGCGGTCGATTTCGGGTTCTCGAAGAACGCCGACGAGACGCTCGCGTTCTGGGGCCACGACTCGGTGCTCGCGGACGTGGTGTGGGCGATCCGCAGTTTCCGGCCCGACGTCATCATCACGCGCTTCCCGCCTGACTCCACCGCCGGCCACGGCCACCATACCGCGAGCGCGATCCTCGCCGGCGAGGCGTTCACCACGGCCGCCGACGCGAAGCGTTTCCCCGAGCAACTGGACGCGGTCAAGCCGTGGCCGGCGAAGCGACTGCTCTGGAACGCGTTCCTCGGCGCGCGCGCCAGCATCGACTCGAGCTGGCTCGTGGTCGACGTGGGCGCCTACGACCCGCTGCTGGGTCGCTCGATGAGCGAGTTGGCCGGGCTCTCGCGCAGCAACCACAAGTCCCAGGGCTTCGGCGCGCTCGAACGCCGCGGCTCGCTCCTGAACTACCTCGCGCTGCGCGCGGGCACGCCGGCGAAGAGCGACCCGTTCGAGGGTCTCGACCTGTCATGGAAGCGCTACGCGGGCGGCGAGGCGGTGGGCACACTGCTCGCGCAGGCCGAGCGCGAGTTCGATGCGAAGCGCCCGCAGGCCCTGCTGCCGCTGCTCGCGAAGGCGCACGCGGCGCTGCGCAAGCTGCCGTCCGATCCGTTGCTCGAGCGCAAGCGCCAGGACCTGGAAGCGGTGATGGCGTCGTGCGCGGGGCTCTGGCTCGAGGCCGTGGCCTCGCGGCCGTCGATCTGCGCCGGCGAGCCGTTCGCGGTCGCGACGTCCGTGCTCGCGCGCACGCCGGCCACGGTGTCGCTCGAATCGGTGGCGGTGGGCGAGGTGGAGCGCGCGGTGCCGCGCGCGCTCAAGCCCAACCAGTCCGCCACCGACACGATCCCGATGCAGCTCCCCGAAGCCACCGCGGTGTCGCAGCCCTACTGGCTGTTGCTGCCATCGTCGCGTGGGCTGACGCGTGTGGCCGACCGCGCGGATCTGGGACAGCCCGAGAACCGCCCCGCGCTCACGGCGCGCTTCAGGATCGACATGGCGGGGGAGAAGGTGACGTACGAGCTGCCGGTGGCGTATCGCTGGGTGGACCCCGTTCAGGGCGAGCGCTGGCGCCAGCTCGAGGTCGGGCCGCCTGCCACGCTGGCGTTCGAGCAGCCCTTCCAACTCTTCGCCGACGCCACGCCGCGCGCCGTGCGCGTCTCGGTGCGCTCACAGAAGAACAAGCTTTCCGGCACGCTCCGGCTCGACCTGCCCGCGGGCTGGAGCGCGAAGCCCGCGTCCGTCCCGGTGGAACTCGAGCAGGAGGGCGGTGAGAAGGTCGCGGAGTTCACGGTCACGCCCGGACGCGACGGGGGCACGGCGCACGCGGTGATCGACGTGGGCGGCCGCGCATGGTCGATGGGCAGCCAGCGGATCGACTACCCGCACCTCCCCGTCCAGACGCTGTTCCCGCCGGCGGAGCTGAAGCTCGTGCGCACCGACGTGAGCGTGGTCGCGGGCCGGGTCGGCTACATCGCCGGCTCGGGCGACCAGATCGCGGACGCGATCCGCCAACTCGGCTGCTCGGTGACGCCGCTCTCCGACGATGACGTCGTGAGCGGCGACCTGTCGCGCTTCGACGCCATCGTCACCGGTGTGCGCGCCTACAACACACGGCCTCGGCTGCGCTCGGCCGAGAAGCGCCTGCTCGACTGGGCCGCGAAAGGCGGCACGCTCGTGGTGCAGTACGTCACCACGGCGGACGGACCCGTCGACTACCTCGGCCCGCTGCCGTTCCGCGTGTCGCGCGACCGCGTCACGGTCGAGGACGCGCCGGTCACGTTCTTGAAGCCCGCGAACCGGCTCGTGACCGCACCCAACAAGCTCGGGCCGTCCGACTTCGAGGGCTGGGTGCAGGAGCGCGGGCTCTACTTCGCCAATCCGTATGATCCGAACTACGACGCGGTGCTGGGCGCGCACGATCCGGGCGAGCCGTCGCGCGACGGCGGGTTGCTCTATGCGAAGCACGGGAGCGGCGAGTTCGTGTACTGCGGCTACGCGCTGTTCCGCCAGGTGCCCGCCGGTGTGCCCGGCGCGTGGCGGCTGCTCGCGAACCTGGTGAGCGGCGCGAAGGCGCGGCTGCCGTGAGCGAGCGCCCGGCGCGCACGACCGCGGCCGCGTCACGCACGGAACGGTCCGCACCGTCCGCCGAGGGCACACGCGCGCGGTGGGCGCGCGCCTATCTGGTGGTGCTCGCGGCACTGGCGCTCGACATCCTGCTCCTGTGGTGGTTGACGGAGCGCTACCGTTGATCCGACCGCTCGACGCCGCCGTCCTCGTGGTGGCGTTGGTGACGCTCGTGGTGTGGGGATTCTTCCGCGCGCGCAAGACGCGCGACCTCGCGGGCTTCCTGGTCGCCGGCCACAGCATGCCGTGGCCCGTGGTCGCGTTCTCGGTGATGGCGACGCAGGCGAGCGCGGTGACGTTCATGGCGACGCCGGGCCAGGGTTACGTGGGCGGACTCTCGTTCGTGCAGTTCTACTTCGGCCTGCCGATCGCGATGGTGGTGCTGTGCGCGACGCTCGTGCCCGTGTTCCAGCGCCTGCGCGTGAACACGGCCTACGAATTCCTCGAGGCCCGGTTCGATGCGAAGACGCGCACGCTCGCCGCCGGCTTGTTCCTGGTCCAGCGCGGGCTCTCGGCCGGCGTCACGCTCTACGCGCCGGCGCTCGTGCTGTCGGTGATCCTCGGCTGGGACATCCGCTGGACCTGCGCGCTTCTCGGCGCGCTCGTGGTGGTCACGATCGTCTTGGGCGGATCCCGGGCCGTGGCGCAGGCGCACGCGCTCCAGTTCACGATCATCCTCGGCACGCTGGCGCTGACGTTCGCGCTGGTGCTGCGCGGCCTGCCGCAGGGGATGGGGCTGCCCGACGCGCTCGTCGTGGCCGGGGCCTCGGGCCGGCTCGCGGCCGTGGACACGTCGTTCGATCCGGCGAATCGCTACAACCTCTGGGCCGGGCTCCTCGGCGGCTTCTTCCTCCAGCTCTCGTACTTCGGCACCGATCAGTCACAGGTGGGCCGCATCCTCACCGCGCGCTCGGCGCGTGAGGGCAAGCTGGGGCTGTTGTTCAACGGCCTGGTCAAGGTGCCGATGCAGTTCTTCATCCTGCTGCTGGGCGTGCTCGTGTTCGTGGCCTACCGTTTCGAGCCGGCACCGGTGTTCTTCAACCCTGCCGAGGCGGCGAAGGCCGCGGCCGGCCCGCACGGTGACGCGTGGCGCGCCGCCGAGCGCGACTGGGAGAGCGCCCGCGCGGAGCTGGCGGGCGCGCTGCGCGCCGAGCACGCGGCAAGGCACGCCGGGGACGCCGTCGCCCAGCGCGACGCGCACGCGCGGGCGCTCGCCGCCGACGTGGCCTCCAGCGCCGCGCGGGCGCGCGCGGTGGGGGCGATCCAGGCCACCGACCCCGACGCCAACACGAACGACACCAATTACATCTTCGTCCGCTACGTGCTCTCGCACCTGCCGCTGGGCATCGTCGGCCTCGTGCTCGCCGCGATCTTCGCCGCGGCGATGAACTCGAGCATGAGCGAGCTGAACGCGCTCGCCGCGACGACCACGGTGGACGTGGTGCAGCGCCTGCGCTGGGCATCGGACGAGCGCTCGCTGCTCGCGTGGTCGCGGTTCGCGACGCTGTTCTGGGTGGTGTTCGCGGTCGGCTTCGCCCAGTTCGCCGGACGCCTGGGCTCGCTGGTCGAGGCGGTGAACATCATGGGTTCGCTGTTCTACGGCACCATCCTCGGCATCTTCCTCACCGCGCTGTTCGTGAAGCGCGCGGGCGGCCACGCCGTGTTCACCGCGGCGCTCCTCGGCGAGGCGGCGGTGATCGCGTGCTGGAAGCTCACGCCGCTCTCGTTCCTGTGGTGGAACCTGATAGGCTGTGTGCTGACGTTGGGGCTGGCGGCGCTGTTCGCCGCGTTCACCCCGAGGAATGCTCGGACCGGGTCGTTCGCGGCATCCCCATGAGCCGCAGTCACGTTCCGCGTGGTTCGATAGCTGAGGAGACAAGAGAAGCCCCCGGCGGCAGGCCGCCGGGGGCTTCAGTCATTCGACGCGGCGCTTACTTCGACCCGGTCCACTCAGCGAGCAGCTTCTCGTTCGTGTCCACCTGCTCCTTCGCCACGGTGGTGTCCGCCTTGCCGAACGCGATCGACTGCTTCATCAACTTGACCGCGGTCTGCTTGTCGCCGCTCTTGGCCGCGAGCTTCGCGAGCAGCCCCGACGTCTGGAAGTTGGACTTCACCTTGGCGGCGCTGTTCGCCCACTTCGCCGTCTCCTCCGGCGCCACGCCGGCGTCGAACGCCCACGAGGCCGCGCGGTAGGGGGTGCGCCAGTCGTCCGTCTTGGCGGCGGCGACCGCTGTGCGCGCGGCGGCGAGCGTCTTGCCGTTCGTGTCCACGCGGAGGCGCAGGGGCACCGCGAGCTTCTCCCAGCGCAGCGTCAGCGTGACCTCGTCGGTGGTCGGCTCGTCGAACGTGAACTGCATGCGCTCCACATGGGGGGCTGGGACCGGCTTGACCGTCACCGACAGCACGTTCGTCTTCGGATCGTATCCCGTGAGCCCGGCCATGTCCTTCTGGGTCGAGAACGCGAACGTCACCGCGTCGGGGTTCGGCGTGGTGACGAGCGCGTACGTCCCGGCGGCCAGTTTCTGGCCCTCCACCCAGACGTCGTCGGCGGACTGGAATTGCGTGATCTCATTGGCACCCGTGCGCCATGCCTTGCCCCAGGGCACGAGGCCGCCCCAGACGACGCGGTTCTTGACGCCGGGGCGCGAGTAGGTCACCGACATCTCGGTGGTGCCCACGGTCTGGATCACCTTGGCGCCGGGGCTCGGGCGCGGCGTGGTGAAGTCCTGGGCAGCCACCGGACACGCGAGGAGCAGCGCCAGAAGGCCTGCCGAACCGCGCAGGCTGTGTTGTCTGAGCATGACGGACCTCCGGGAACAGTTCGGTGTGGGGATCGCTGCCGACCCGTGGGTGGAATCACCCTGGGTCAGAGCACTCACATCCGCAGCATGCCACGTCGGGCGGTTCATTGCTTGCATCCGGAGTTTTGCGGATGTCGCCTTTGCCCCACGGCGGGGTAAACTCCCGACGCCGCATCCATGCTCGACCCCACCATCCCCTAAGGAAAACCCCCGTGCAGGGAGGGAACATGCATCTGCGCCAGCTCGTGCTGGGTGCCGGCCTCGCCGTGATCGCGGCGGGAACTGCCCGGGCCTGCCCCGATCACTCCGCGAAGACCGCCGTGAGCGCTGCTCGGCGACCGGCCAGCGCGACCGCGCTGCTGGCCTGGAAGCCTCGTGCGTGGGCCCCGGTCGCGACGAACGCGATGCAGGTCTCGATCGACCCGGTCGACGGCGCCTACGGCATGCCGGCGGCGGATGAGACGCCGCAGGTGGTGGTCCCGGCCGAGGAGCAGCCGGTGGCGGTGACGCGTCGCGCCGATGGCTCGGTCCGCGCCCAGCTCGACGAGCGTTTCGCCGACTTCGCCGTGGTGACGCTCGGGGCGGACGGCAAGCCGCGGTGGACGTGCGTCCAGGGCAGCGGCCAGGCCGCCAAGTTCATGCGTGCACCGGCGCCGGCGTCTACGCCCGCGCCCGGCACGGTGTGGGAGGAGAAGTGAGCCGCCTCCGCACTGTTCCGAACCGCTCCGGCAGCTCGCGCCGCCTCCGCGGAGTGCTGGCGGCGACGGCGCTGCTCGCGTCGCTCGCTTCTTCCGCGTTCGCCTCGGCCAACATCGTGATCATCAACCTGGACGGCCCCGGTGAGGGCTTCAACGACGCCACGCCGGCCGCTCCGGTGGGCGGTAACCCCGGCACCACGATCGGCCAGCAGCGCCTGAACTGCTTCACCCAGGCGGCGAGCATCTGGGGCTCGATCCTGACCTCACCCGTCACCATCCAGATCCAGGCCGCGTTCAACCCGCTCACGTGCACGGCCACGAGCGCCGTGCTGGGCTCGGCGGGGCCGCGCTTCGTCGAGACCGGCGCGGCGGGGCTCGAGTTCAACAACTACTGGTACCACGAGGCGCTGGCATGCAAGCAGGCCGGCGTCGACCTGACGCCGCTCGGCGATCCGGGACTGCCGCCGGGCGACAACGGCAGCGACATCAACGCCCAGTTCAACTCGAACCTCGGCAACGCGGGCTGCCTCACCGGCTCGGGCTGGTACTACGGCTTCGACCACAACGAGGGCGCGCTCATCGACCTGCTGGCCGTGCTGTTGCACGAGTTCGGCCACGGGCTCGGCTTCAGCACCACGACGAGCGGCACGACGGGCAACTACTTCGGCTCGCCCGCGCTGCCGGCCGTCTTCGACAAGTTCCTGTTCGACGAGACGCAGGGCCTGCGCTGGGACCAGAACACGCCCGCGCAGCGCGTCGCCTCGGCGATCAACACCGGCAACCTGGTGTGGAACGGTCAGATCACGAACGCCCAGGGCCCGCTGTTCCTGAGCCATACGCCGCAGCTGCTGGTGCCGTTCGGTAGCGGCTCGCTGGCCGGCGGGAATGCCTCGTTCGGAGGGGCGTTGACGCTGGGTGGGCTCACGGCGCAGGCGATCCTCGCCGTGGACGGCACGGCGCCGGTGAACGACGGCTGCGAGGTGATCACGAACGGCGCCCAGCTCTCGGGCAAGATCGCGGTGATCGACCGCGGCACGTGCACGTTCGTGATCAAGGTGAAGAACGCGCAGAACGCGGGCGCGGTCGGCTGCATCCTGGTGAACAACGTGGCCGGCGGCTTCTCGGCGTCGGGCAGCGATCCCACGATCACGATCCCGGTGTTGACGCTGTCGCAGGCGGACGGCACGTCGCTCAAGACCGCGATCGCGGGCGGGCCGACCACGGTGACCATGCGGCTCCATCCCACGCAGATCGCCGGCCTGAGCGCGGGCGGCCACGTGCGCATGTTCGCGCCGAACCCGTTCCAGAACGGCTCGAGCGTGTCGCACTTCGACGTCACGGCGACGCCGAACCTGCTCATGGAGCCGGCGATCAATCCCGACCTGACGAGCAGCATCGACCTGACCGACGCCGTGTTCCGCGACATCGGCTGGCTGCCGCGCCTGTTGAGCACGCCTGGCGGCGGGGCTTCGACGCGCGTGGCGCTGGCGAACGCGCCGAACCCGGCGAGCCGTGCGACCGACATCGTGTTCACGCTGGCGGCCGACGAGCGGATCGAGCTGTCGATCTACGATCTCTCGGGCCGTACCGTGCGCTCGCTCGCGAAGGGCACGTTCACCGCCGGTCCGAACACCGTGCACTGGGATGGCACGGACGCCTCCGGCCACCCGGTGGCGCCCGGCATCTATCTCGCGCGCCTCAAGGGCACGCACACGCTGGCCACGCACAACGTGGTGTGGATGAACTGAAGCCCGAGGAGGCCGCGCAGCACCGGGGCTATACGTTGTGCGTGTTGAGCAACCTGGTCGGAGATACGCTTGTCGGGTGTCGTACGTTCACTAACGGCTACGTTCACGCTACTGTGTCTGAGCGTTTTCGTCGATGGCAGGGAGGTTGACGCCCAAACCTCTGAGCGATGTGGCGAGCCGATGTACGTTCGACAATCCCCAAGCACGTTTGGCCTTCAGACGAGCCGAATGGGTGGCGGGCTGGTCATAGCCAGCTGGCTGGAATTTCGTGACGGGGACCGCAAGGGAGAGATCTACTCCTCGCTTGTTCATGGGCAGGAGGGTCGCCTTCTGACCGCGCCGGATGGCCTGAAGTTGCCCAGGAAGGGGGGTGCAATCTCGTCGTTCGCGACCGCGCGCACAGCGGTGAGCGAGCTTGCGGTGGGCATCGTCACCACCAGGGTCGAGGGGGAAAGTGGCGTAAGCTTTGTTTGGATGAGCGTTGCGCCGGGCGATACTGCACTCGATGTCATGTGTGACTCGTCGATGACTGGATCGTTCGATCTCAGACTGACCAGGCTAGTCCCAACGTCAGATCACGAAGTCATGGCCGTGTTCAACGACCCCGTCGACGGAAAGCCGACAACTTGCCTGCGCCGCATCCATTGGGGCTCTGGAATGGCGAGTGAGGCCCCTGAGTATCGGCCCCTCGCGAACCCTGATGTGTCTGCACTCGACGCAGTGGCGGACGGACGCGGAGGGCTCTTCGTTCTGGGGGAGACCCTGGCTCAACCTGCGTCGCCTTTGGTGCAGGCAGGCACCCGCGTGTTCCACGTCCTCCAGAACGGCCAGGCCGACCCATCGTGGCCCACGGGGGGACGAGTTCTAGCTGAGGGCACCGAAGCGATTCTCAATCCGGGCCTTGCCGCAGATGG
>DATNFC010000288.1:0-15540 GCA_035606545.1 Candidatus Methylomirabilota bacterium | reverse complement strand
GACCAGCTTCTTCCGCTCGGGCGCCGCGTTCTTGCCGGCCTTCGCCAGCTCGTCGCGGTAGAGGATGTTCACCGCGCCGTCGGCGCCCATCACCGCCATCTCGGCGCTGGGCCACGCCACGTTGTAGTCGCCGCGGATGTGTTTGCTCGACATGACGTCATAGGCGCCGCCGTAGGCCTTGCGCACGACGACCGTGAGCTTCGGCACGGTGGCCTCGCAGTAGGCGTAGAGCAGCTTGGCGCCGTGGCGGATGATGCCGCCCCACTCCTGGCGCGTGCCGGGCAGGAAGCCGGGCACGTCCTCGAACGTCACGAGCGGGACCTGGAACGCGTCGCAGAAACGGACGAAGCGGGCACCCTTGACGCTCGAATCGATGTCGAGCACGCCGGCGAGCACCTTGGGCTGGTTCCCGACCACGCCCACCGGGCGGCCGTTCAGCCGCGCGAAGCCGACGATCAGGTTGCCGGCGAAGTGCTCGTGCACCTCGAAGAACTCGCCGTCGTCCACCACCATGCGCACGACCTCCTTCATGTCGTACGGTTTGTCGGCGGACTCGGGCACGATCGTGGCGAGCTTCGGGTCGCGGCGCTCGACCGGGTCGGTGCACGGCCGGCGCGGCGGGTCCTCCGCCCAGTTCGAGGGCATGAACGACAGCAGCCGCTTGACGCAGCGGACGGCGTCCGCGTCGTCGCGCGCCGCAAAGTGGGCGACGCCGCTCTTCGTGTTGTGCGTCATCGCGCCGCCCAGGTCCTCCATCGACACCTCTTCCGATGTCACCGCCTTGATCACCTCGGGCCCGGTCACGAACATGTGGCTCGTGCCCTCGACCATCACCGTGAAGTCGGTGATGGCGGGGGAGTAGACCGCGCCACCGGCGCACGGGCCCATGACCGCCGAGATCTGCGGCACCACGCCGGAGGCGAGCGTGTTGCGCAGGAACACGTCGGCGTAGGCGCCGAGCGAGAGCACGCCCTCCTGGATGCGGGCACCACCCGAGTCGTTCAAGCCCACGACGGGCGCGCCATTGTCCAACGCCAGGTCCATGATGGCGCAGATCTTCTTCGCGTTCGCCTCGCTCATGGTGCCGCCGAACACCGTGAAATCCTGCGCGAACGCGTACACGAGACGCCCGTCGACCTGCCCCCAGCCGGCGACGACGCCGTCGCCGGTGATGCGCTTGTCCGCCATGCCGAAGTCGGTCGAGCGATGGGTCACGAACGCGCCGACCTCGACGAACGAACCGGCGTCGTAGAGCAGTTCCAGCCGCTCGCGCGCGGTGAGCCGGCCGCTGGCGTGGATCTTCGCCACGCGCGCCTGGCCTCCACCCGCCAATGCTTCTTCGCGACGTCGCTTGAGCTCGCTCAAACGCTGCTCGCGGTTCACGGTTCCCTCCTATAGTGTGACAGCGGATGGGGGAGCCTAGGAACCCCCCTTTGGACGGTCAAGTGCATGCCGGTCGTCGCACACCCTCGCGAGGCCTCCAGCCGGTATGGCTCAGCTCCCCAACCACCTTGTCTGGGTGGTGGCGTTCTGCGCGCTCGTGGATTTCGTGAAGCTGCTCGTCGAGCTGCTCGGCCGGGCAGAGGACCGGCGCTTCCAGTCCGATCCCTCGCAGGTCACGGCCGTGATCGCGTCGCGCAACGGGGCGGACCTGCTCGCGGGCACGATCGACGAGCTGGCGAAGCTGATACCGCCGGAGCGCATCCTCGTCGTGGACGACGGCAGCACGGACGGGACCGCCGAGATCGCGCGTGCGAAGGGCTGCGTCGTGCACCGCTTCTCGCGCTCGAAGGGCAAGGCGAGTGCGATCAACTACGCGGTCTACCGCGTGCCGACGCCGTTCACGCTGCTGCTCGACGACGACACCCGCATCGGGAACGCGCGCCTGCCCACCGCTCTCCTGGCGGAGAGCGCGTGTGACGCGGTGGCATTCCACGTCCTGCCCGATCGCCGCAGCCGCAACGGCTCACGCGGGAACAACTTCATCGGCAAGCTCCAGCGCTACGAGTACGGCAAGTCCATGGAGATCGGGAAGCGGTTCCACGACGTGTCGCAGTCGGTGAGCTGCATCTCGGGCGCGGCCGGTTTGTTCCGCACCGCGGACCTGAACGACCTCCACCACGAGCACTCCACGGTGTTCCAGGGCGAGGATCTGCAACGCACGATCATCCACCTGCTGCACGGTCGCCGCATCGTGTTCGCGAACGAGCCGGTGTGGACGGTGGCGCCGGGGAACTGGCGCGCGTGGTTCGTGCAGCGGCTCGTCGGCTGGTACCCGGGCTTCATCCACCAGCTGCCGAACATGGTGCGCTTGCTGATCGCGCCGGGGCACGGCATCCGGCTCCGCTACGAGATGGCGTACAACATCTACACGGTGCTGTTCGACTGGCTGAAGGTGGCCTCGCTCGCGGTGCTCGCGCTGACGCCGGGGCTGCGCTGGTGGCTGCTCGTCATCTATCTGCTCTACCTGGCGTTCGAGCTCTACTCGTGGTGGGTGGTACGCATCCCGGGCACACGCACCCGCGCGCCGCTCGGCGTGCTGCTGGTCTATCCGATCTACGGCGCGCTCAACACCGTGCTGCGCACACTGAGCCTGGTGGTGTGGGTGTACTTGCGGTTCGTGAGCGGCGTCATGCGGCCGCGGCGCACGGCCGAGGACCGGGTGCCGGCATGAGGGGCACCTTACCCACGCTCGCGTTGCTCGCGGTATTGCATGCGCTCGCTTTGCTCGCGCTCCTGCTGCCGACGGGGACAGCCGTCGCCGCCACGCCCACGCGTGTGGGCGGGCAGTTCCGCTATTGGTCGAACACCGACCACAACGACAACCGTGACTACCTCGCGTACTGGGCGCCGGGCCCGTTCCACGTGCTGCTCGAGGTCTGGGATTTCCAGCGCGGCGCCGACCAGTTCCGACCCGAGGTGGGCATGCACCTGCGCGACTTCCGCCGGTCGTCGTACTCGGTCGAGTGGCGGCACGAGCACAACGACGAGCGCCTCACGCTGCGCTCCGAGCAGGTGCTCGCGAAGGGTTTCGTGGGCCGGGCCTCGATCGCGCCCATCTTCTCCACCGACTCCACGTCGGTCGTGTGGAGCGTGGGTGGCGACTACTACTGGGGCTCGTACCACTTCGCGAGCCTCGACGTCATCCGCGACCCGCGTGGCAACGACCTCTGGGCGGTGCCGATGCGCGTGCGCATCGCGACCGAGCGCAACGACTGGGTGCAGATCACGTTCGTGCCGCAGAGCAAGCGCACGAACGGCTGGGCGCTCGACGCGAAGATCCGCTGGCTGCGCCTCGGCTTCGAACGCAACAGCCGCTACGACTACACCACTCAGGACAACGCCATCGTCACGCTGGGCGTGGAGTTCGAACGACCGCCGCCCCGGTGACACGTCCATGACGAACCGTCCCGGCGCGCCGCACCGGCCCGCCTTCGACCGGCGTCCCGCCGCGCCGGTCGCCGCACGGCAGCGGGTCCGAACCCCTGTGCTAGCCTGCGGACACGCGTCGCTCCACTCCCTCTTCCGGAGGTCCCATGCCCACCGTTCGTGACCTTCGCGTGCGCCAGGGCCAGGTGCTGCTCATGGTCGGCACGTCAAAAGGTGTGTTCCTGTTCGCCTCATCGCCGAAGCGCGACAAATGGGAGCGCGGCGGTCCGCACTTCGCCGGTTCGCCCACGTACGCGCTGGGACACGACAACGACAGCGGGAACCGATTGTTCGCGGGCGTCGAGAACCCGTTCTACGGCCCCGCGCTGCGCTGGAGCGACGACCTCGGCAAGTCGTGGTCGGACGAGACGAAGTCGACGCTCAAGTTCCCCGAGAACGCAGGCGTGTCGCTCAAGCGCATCTGGCAGATCGTGCCCGGGAGCCGCAAGGACACGATCTACGCGGGCGTCGAGCCCTCGGCGCTGTTCGTGTCGAACGACCGCGGCGCGAACTGGGAGCTGGTGCGCGGGCTGTTCGATCACCCGCACCGCGAGAAGTGGATGCCGGGGAACGGCGGCCAGTGCCTGCACACCGTGCTGCCGCACCCGAGCGATCCGGATCGCATCACGGTCGCCATGTCCACGGGCGGGGTGTACCGCACCGAGGACGGCGGCCGCACGTGGCGGCCGCGAAACGCCGGCGTGGCCGTCGACTTCATGCCCGAGAAGTACCCGGAGTTCGGCCAGTGCGTGCACAAGGTCGTGCGCCACCCCGGACGGCCGGACACCCTGTTCCTCCAGAACCACGGCGGGCTCTACCGCTCGGACGACGGCGGCGACTCGTGGCGCGACATCGCCAACGGCGTGCCGAGCGACTTCGGCTTCTGCATGGCGATCCACCCGCATGACCCGGACGTGGTCTACATCGTGCCGCTCGAGAAGTCGCTGTTCCGCTGCACGCCCGAGGGCAAGCTCCGCGTCTACCGCACGCGCAACGGCGGCAAGTCGTGGGAGGCGCTGAGCAAGGGCCTGCCGCAGAAGGACGCGAACGAGGTCGTGCTCCGCGACGCGATGGGCGTGGACCGGCTGAACCCGGCCGGCGTCTATTTCGGCACGCGCACCGGCAAGGTGTACGCGTCTGCTGATGGTGGCGGCTCGTGGAGCCTCGTGGCCGACAGCCTGCCGCCGGTGCTGTGCGTGCGCGCGGTCGTCGTCGGCGACGCGGCGAAGATCCGCGTGCCGGGTGCGCGCGGCGCGGTGCGCCGTGCCGTCGCGAAGGTGAAGACGAAGGTGAAGGCGGTGGCGAAGAAGAAGCCGCTGCAGAAGGCACTCGCGAAGGTCCGCGCGAAAGTGCGCTCGAGGTAGGGCGATGCCGGTGCGTGTGCGGTTGCCCGCGATCCTTCGCGATCTCCCGGGATCGCGGGCCACGGTCGAGCTCGAAGGGTCCTTCGACACCGTCACCGAAGCGTTCGACGCGCTGTGGCGCCAGGTCCCCGGCGTCCGCGACCGCGTGCTCACCGAGACCGGCGAGGTGCGCGAGCACGTGCAGGTGTTCGTGGGCTTCGAGAGCATCCGCTTCACCGGCGGGCTCGCGACCGCCGTCCCGGAGGATGCCGAGATCCACATCGTGCCGGCGGTGAGCGGGGGCTGAGCTTCGTGCTAGGGTGCGGAGCTCGAAGCGCCGCACGACGAGAGCCACGAGGAGCCCTGCAAGACCATGACGGAACCCACGATCAACGAGCGCGTCCAGGCCGAGATGGTCCGCGCGATGAAGGAGAAGGACGCCGCAACGCTGTCCACGGTGCGCATGCTCAAGGCGGCGCTCATGGAGGCGAAGACCGCAAAGCCCAAGGACGCCACGCTCAGCCGCGACGAGGAGATCGAGATCCTGCAGCGCTATGTGAAGAAGCGCCGCGAGACGATCGAGATGAACATCAAGGTCGGCCATCCCGAGTTGAACCCCTCGGAGGAGGCCGAGATCGCGGTCACGCAGCGCTTCCTCCCGGCGATGCTCAGCGAGGCGAAGCTGCTCGAGATCGTGAAGGCCGCGGTGGTGAAGACGGGCGCCGCCGGCCCGAAGGACATGGGCAAGGTGATCGGGGCCGTGATGGCGCAGGTCAAGGGCCAGGCCGAGGGTGGCACGGTCTCGAAGCTGGTGAAGGCGGCGCTCGGCGCCTGAGCGGCTCACGAAACGCGCGGCGCCCGGGAGCTCGATCCTCCCGGGGCGCCGTGTCGTTTTCGTGCGTCGTTACTTCGTGTTCGCGGCGAGCTTCTGGTCGCACTCGTGGCGACCGTCGCTCTTCCACACGAACTCGTTGTTCCCGACGCTGCCGTCGCTCGCGATCGTGACCAGCGTCACCGCGCGGTCGCGAGCGCTCGGCGTCACGCGCACGATCCAGTTCCCATCGCTGGGCCACGTGCGCGCGAACTGGTAGACGCCCTTCTCCTTCGTGGACGTGAGCTTGATCGGCAGCGACTTCCGCTGACCCTTCACCACGCCCTCGGCGGTGGCCGTCACGGTCATCGATGCGGGCTCGCCGCAGTGGGCGGTGCGCACCAGGTACGTGGCGTCCTTCATCGGCCCTTCGACCATGGCGGTGGAGCCGCCGGCGTAAGCCGACCCGCCGAGCGAGGAGCAGAGGGCAAGGGCGAGCGCGAGTCCCTGGATCGTGTAGCGCATGGCGTTCCTCCTTCGTGTGCCGGTGTGAGCGACGGGCCTTCGCCCGCTATTCACCCGACCAGACGCGGGAGGGGAGCGGGGTGTTAACCGCTCACCACGGGCGCGTCTTCTTCGGAGTCCCGGCGCGCCACTCGACGGCGGGGCCCATGCCGATGGCGCCCCACCAGGCGTCGAGCGCCGCTGGCTCGAGAGCCAGAACGCGGTCGAACGGCACCTCCGCGGGCACCTCGATCAGCTCGGAAATGCGTACCGCCACGCGCGCCCGGCGCTCGGCGTCCACGCGCGGCAGCAGGTGCCAGAGCGTGATCGCGTCGCTCGCCACGGCCGTGTCGAGCACGAGCTCGAGCGCCTGGGTGTCGTCCGGCGCGGAATCGAGCGCTGCGATCGCGGCCAGGAACTCGTCGGTCGCGTAGTCGCGCCGGGGCACGCCCTCGCCGTCAGGGAGCAACGGGCACCAGGTGCCCGCGGGCACGAACGATTCGAGGCCCCCGTGCGTGAACGTCACGCGACCCGCGTCCACGGCGAGCCGGCCGCCGCCGCCTGCCTCCACGGTCAACGTGTACGCACAGCCCAGGTCGGTGGCCACGCCGACCGGCGTCTCGACCACGAACTGCCGCGGCGGCGCCGAGATGAACGCGTGGAGCGTGCCCTGGTCGAGCGCCAGTTTCCGCTCCGCGCCGCGACCCGGCACGCGCCGGAGCACGCTGCCGGGCTCCAACTCCACCTGGCCCAACCCGGCCACCTCGAGCCGCGCGCGCGACTCGGCGTCGGTGACGATGCGGCCGCCGAGTGCGACGCGCCCGGCGAACGCGAAGCCGTGAAGCGACGGCGAGCCCGCGAGCGGCTCCACGCGCCAGGCATCGCGCGCGAACAGGGCGCCGGCAAGCGCCACGAGCAGCAGGGCAGCCGCGGCCGCGAACATCAGCACGGGCGGGCGGCGCTCGCCGCGGGGGCGGGCGTTCCAGTCGGGCTCGGGCGGCAGCGGCAGCCGGCCCAGCGTGCGTTCGAGGCGCGCCAAGTCCGCGGGAAGCTGCCCGCGACCGCTGAAGAGCGCGTCGTCTTCCTCACGCATGACGGCTCACCTCGCCGAGCTTCTTCCGCAGCATCTCCACCCCACGGTGCAGGTTCACGCGCACGGAGCCGTGCGTGAGGCCCGTGCGCGCGGCGATCTCGGGGCCGTTCAGGCCGGCAACGAAACGCAGCATCAATGTCTCCCGATACGCTTCCGGCAGCGACTGTATGGCCGCGATCGCCGCCCGCGCATCGTAAGCCTCCTCGGGTTCGCCGGGGCTCGCCGCGAGCTCCGGCAGCGACTCCTCGAGCGGCACGGTGTCGCGCCGCCGGCGCCACCAGTCGGCCGCCCGCCGGCGCGCGATCGTGGCCAACCACGGCGCGAACGCCGCATCGTCGCGCAGCCCATCGAGTCGATCCATCGCCACCAGGAACACGTCGTGCAGCAGGTCGTCCACGCTGTCGGGCGCCACGCGCGCGAGCAGCACCGCCTGCACGAGCCGGGCATGGCGGCGATAGAGCGCGCCGAACGCCGCGCGGTCGCCGCGCCTCGCTGCGGCCACGAGCGGGGCGTCGACGGCCGCGACCGGGTCAGAGGGCTCGTTCGCCATGCCCCGTGCGGTCGGGTTCGGGGGTCCTGCGTCGCGACAGTCCGGTGCCTCCTCCCGAAGCCGGTGAAGCGGTTCACACCTGATAGACGCAGGATGACGTCCCGCTGTTAGCGGAGGATCTCCAGCGTGTCGACTGTGCCCGAATCGGGCGCGACAGGTTCGAACGACGGCGGTTGGTCCTCGAACGGCGGCACCGCGATGGTGTCGGCGCTCGTTGCGGGCGGCGCGAGCAGCGTGGAATCCACCGCCGGCGCCTCGGCCTCGGGCGGCAGGCCGAGCGTGACCCGGTACTGCTCCTCGGTGATCGCGCCGCGCCGCCGGAGCCGTGAGGCGATCGTCTTGATCCGGCTCTCGATCCGCGCGTCCGGCGTCACGGGGGAGAAGCGACGCGGGTTGATGATGACCGCCGCGAGCCGGATGGACTGGCCCGCATCCAGCCCGCCGGCGCCCACGCCGAACCAATAGCGCGACGCCGCGTCCACGCCGTAGATGCCGTCGCCCCACTCGATCGTGTTCAGGTAGAGCTCGAGGATCCGCCGCTTCGTCAGTTCGCGCTCGAGCCGCATGGCGAGGATCATCTCCTCGAACTTGCGCCACGGCGTGCGCGCCCCACCCAGCCACAGGTTCTTCGCCAGCTGCTGCGTGATCGTGCTGCCGCCGCGCACGACCCGGTGCTCGCGCAGGTTCCGCTTCGCCGAGAGCCGGATCTCGTCCCAGTCGAGCCCGTCGTGGGAGAAGAACTTGTCGTCCTCGGCCACGAGCACCGCGCGCCGGAGCGTGGCCGCCACGCGCTCGAGCGGCACCCAGTGCCACGATTCCTGGTAGTACTTCTTCTGCTCGCGCGCCTCGCGCTCGCGTTCGCGCATCATCGCGGTGCGGCCGGGCGTGTGGCGCGCGAGGCCGCGCACGTCGATCGGCCCCACCTGCGCGAACGCGATCGCCGCGAACACGACGACGAGCACGACGAACAGGGCCAGCGCCCGCCAGAACAGCCAGCGGATCAGGCTCCGGCGGCGGGCGATACGACCACCATCGTCATGTCGTCGTTCTGCGGCGCGGAGCCGCGGAAGCGGATGACGTCGTCGTAGACGAGATCGAGCGTCTGGGCGGTGGGGCCGGCGCCGTGCTGCTTCCACAGCGCCTCGAGCCGGTCTTCGCCGTATTCCTGGTTGAAGCCATCCACGGCCTCGGAGATGCCGTCGCTGAAGAGCAGCAGCGCGTCCCCGCCCGCGAACGGCTGCTCGCCCTGCTCGTAGGGCAGGCCCTCGAACAGGCCGAGCGGCGTGCCGCCCGTCTCGAGCGACAGCACCTCGCCCGAGGCGCGACGCAGCCGCGGGAAGTTGTGCCCCGCGTTCACGTAGTGCAGCCGCCCCTGCGCGTGGTCCAGCTCGGCGTAGAAGAACGTCACGAACTTGCCGGCCGCCGACGAGCGCACCGTGGCCCGGTTCACCTGCTCCACGAGCTTCTTCGGCGAGAGCTGCCCGTCGGCGAACGCGCGCACGGTGCTGGCCACGGTCGAGACGAGGAGCGACGCCGGCACGCCCTTGCCCGAGACATCCGCGATCAGCACCGCGGCGCGCTGGGCGTCGAGCGCGAAGTAGTCGTAGAGATCGCCGCCCACCTGCTTCGCGGGTACGAGCCGGCCCTCGGCGCGCCACGGGCCCAGCGCCAGCGGCTCCGCGGGGACCAGGCGCATCTGGATGTCGCGCGCGATCCGCAGGTCCTTCTCCATCGCTTCTCGCTCCAGCTCGAGGCGGCGCTTCTCCTCGGCTTCGACGCGCAGCCGCGCCTTCTCGATCACGCTCGCGGAGTGCGTGGCGACGATGCTCATCAACTGCACGTCGTGACGTGTCCACTGCCGGCCCGGCTGCGCGCTGCTCACCGCGATCATCCCGGTGACGCGCCCGTCCACCTTGAGCGGCAGCGCCAGCAGCGCGCGCACCGGCGTCTGCAACGACTTGAGGCCGGGGAAGCGTGCGTCCGCAAGCAGATCCGGGCTCGCCAGCTCGCCCGGCTGGGAGAGCAGGAAGCCCATCACCGACGCCTTGATCGCCGGTGCCCACGACCGCGAGCCGGCCTCGATGCCGGAGCGCCGGCTGTCGAAGATGATCGTCTTCGCCGTGTCGCCGCCCGCCGTGAGCAGCTTGATCGTGCACTCGTCGGCGCCCATCAGCCGCGTGCTCTTGTGCACGAGCCAGTCGAGGATGGGTTGGAGTTCGGACTGCTCGGCGACGACGGCGCAGAGTTCGGTGATGAACTCCAGCTCGCCCTGGGGCAGCGCATCGGGCGTGGACGGCGTCGGCGGCACCTGCGTCATGGGGCTTTCAACCTCGCTGGGGAGAAGGGCGTGCGTCGCGCAGTCTAGTGTACCGGGTGGCCTCGCGCATGGCGGCATCCGCTCAAGAGACCACGCGAACGAGCCGATGCTGGGTGCATGGACCCACGTCACCCCGGCACCCGCTCCCCGCGTCGGCGCGCCACCGCCGCGCTGCTCGTTGTCGCGCTGCTCGTGCTCGCCATGCCCGCGGCCGCGTCGTGGACTTTGGGCCAGGTCGGGAGCTGGATGATCGTCGAGAGCTGGGAGCATGGCCTCGGGCCCAAGAAGGTGTCGCGCATCACCACGACGCTGCTGAACCGCGACCGCAGCCGGTTCTGGTTCGGGCACGTCGACGACAAGGGCCAGCGCTGGGAGGACGCCGACTCCGGCAGCATCGGCCCGTGGACCAACGCGTGGAGCGGCGGTGGCAAGGACACGTTCCTCGGCCGCGACAGCCTGCGGATCGACGGCAAATGGGTGCGCTGCCGCATGCTCCTCAATGTCTCGCGCTCCAAGCCGTTCACTGCCAGCGACCCGGTGAAGCAATGGGTGGCGCGCTCCAAGCGCTGGGAGGCGGTCGACACCACGTTGCGCCTGCGCGTGCTCAAGTCGATGGACCTGGGTACGGAAGTGCAATACCGCGACGGCCGCGTGGAGCAGAAGGCCGGCCGCGTCCTCCACGTGGTCAAGTCGCTGCACGAGAAAGTGCGCGTCAGCGGCCGTGGCTACGACTGCTGGGTGCAGGAGTGGAAGTCGCTCGACGAGCAGGGAGAGTTCGCGGGCCGCACCACGGTGTGGGGCTGCGAGAACACGCCCGCCGGCTGGGTGCGACAGCTCGCCGAGACGCGCGATCCCGACCAGGGTGGCTTCACGCGCTCGCAGCAACAGCTCGTCGACTTCAAGTTCAACTGACCCATCCGGTTGCCGGGCCGTGACCCCGGGCCTATAGTGGCGCGTTCTCCAGCCACCACCGCCACGCCCGCCGAGGTCCGACCATGAGCACCAGCACGCTGCCCGCCTACAGGAACCTGCGCCTCGAGCGGCGCGAGCAGGTCACGGTGCTGTTCGTGAACCGGCCGCAGGTACTGAACGCGATCAACCGCGAGACGCTGGCCGAGATCGCCGACGCGACGCGCGCGTTCACGGCCGACGACACGCAGGGCGCCCTGGTGTTGACCGGGCAGGGCGAGAAGGCGTTCATCTCCGGCGCCGACATCAACGAGCTGGCGCCTCTGGGCCCCACCGCCGCCGAGGACATCTCGCGCTTCGGCCAGCGCGTCGTGGACCTGCTCGAGCAAAGCGCCAAGCCAGTGATCGCGGCGGTGAACGGCTACGCGTTCGGCGGCGGCTGCGAGCTGGCGCTCGCCTGCCACATGCGGCTGGCCAGCGACAATGCGGTGCTGGGGTTGCCAGAAGTCAAGCTGGGCATCATCCCCGGCTACGGCGGCACGCAGCGGCTGCCGCGGCTCGTGGGCCCGGGCCGCGCGCTCGAGCTGATCCTCTCCGGCCGCAACATCAAGGCCGACGAGGCCGAGCGCATCGGGCTCGTGAACCGCGTCGTGCCGCAGGTGGAGTTGGTGAACGAGGCGGTGAAGCTGGCGCAGGCGATCCTCAAGAACGGACCGCTCGCCGTGGCCGCCGCGCTCGAGTGCGTGGTGCGCGGCATGCAGCTGCCGCTCGAGCAGGGACTGCGTTTCGAGAGCGGGCGCTTCGGCATCCTCGCCGCGAGTGAGGACATGCACGAGGGGCTGCAGGCGTTCCTCGACAAGCGCCCCGCGAACTTCAAGCGCCGCTAGGCAAGGAGCCCCACGACTTGGACGTCGTCCGCGATGACCTGATCCCCATGGTGGTGTCGCTGCTGCTGGGCACGCTGGTGGGGCTCGAGCGGCAGATGGGGCGCAAACCCGCCGGGCTGCGCACGCACGTGCTCGTGTGCCTCGGCAGCACCATGTTCGTCCTCACGACGAAGCACGCCGTGATGGCGTTCGGCGGGGCGTCACTGGACGCCACGCGCATCGTGCACGGCGTCGTGACCGGCGTCGGCTTCCTCGGGGCCGGTAGCATCATGCGCACCGAGGGCTTCGTCTTCGGCCTCACCACCGCCGCGAGCGTGTGGATGGTGGCCGCGATCGGCGTGGCCGTGGGCGTGCGCGCCTACCCGCTCGCCGTGATCGGCGCGGTGATGGCGCTGATCGTGCTCGAGGGCTACCGCTGGCTCGAGCGCATGACCGACCACGACGAGCCCGGCGGGGAGTAGGCGGGCGCTTCAGCGCCCCGCGGCGGCCCCCGCGAGCTCCGCCAGCACCAGGTCGCCGACCTGGTCGGTGCCGAAGCCCGAATCCATGCCGAGGTTCGGGAGCTTCCGCGAGCGCAGCAGCCGCACGACCGCGTCCTCGACGCGCTGCGCGGCGGCCTTCTCGCCAAGGTAGTCCAGCATCATCGATACCGCCATGATCGTGGCCAGCGGGTTCGCACGGTTCTGGCCGGCGAACTGCGGCGCCGAGCCGTGGATGCTTTCGAACAGGCTCACCTTCCCCGGGTGCAGGTTCGCGCTCGCCGCGAGCCCCAGCCCGCCGACGAGGGCCGCGCCGAGGTCGGTGAAGATGTCGCCGAACATGTTGCTCGTGACCACGGTGTCGTACTGCTCCGGCTGCGTGACCACGAACATGCACGCGGCGTCGATGTACTGGTGCTCGCGCGTGATGTCGGGATAGTCGGCGCCCACCTCGGCGAACGTGCGCGTCCACAGTTCCATCGCGCGGATCGCGTTCGCCTTGGTGAGCAGCGTCAGCTTCTTCTTGCGGCCGCGCGCGCGGCAGGTCTCGAACGCGTGACGGATCACGCGCTCGGTGCCCTTGCGCGTGAACAGGATCTCCGCCGTTGCCACCTCGTCGGGGGTGCCCTTCTTGAACTGGCCCCACATGCCGGCGTAGGCGTCCTCCGTGTTCTCGCGTACCACCATGAAGTCGATGTGCTCGGGCTTCTTGCCCTTCAACGGCGTCAGCGCCTCGTCGTAGAGCTTGACCGGGCGCATGTTCGCGTAGAGGTCGAGCCCGAACCGCAGCCGCCCGACGATGCCGAACTCGAGGAAGCCGGGCGCCATGCGCGGGTCGCCGATCGCGCCCAGGAGCACGGCGCGATGCCCGCGGATCTCCTCGAACGCGCTGTCGGGGAGCACGTCCTTGGTTTTCAAGTGGTGTTCGGCGCCGAACGGGAAGTGTGTGAGCTTGACGGTGAAGCCCTCGATCGAAGCGACGCGCTCGAGCACGCGCAGGCCCTCGCGCACGACCTCGGGGCCGATGCCGTCGCCGGCGATGACCGCGATCTCGTACGCGCGGCTCACAGTCCGCTCCCGATCGGTTTCACCACGAACTCGACCGAGGCCCACGAGCGCTGCGGCTTGTCGAACTTTCGCGCCGCCGTGAAGCGCCAGTTCCCGATCTGGTTGAGCACGTGGTTCACGACGCCGGCCGGCACCTTGTCCTCGGTCACGTAGGGTAGCTCTGCCATCAGGGGTTCCCCGCGCTCGTTCACCAGGACCTGGAGGTAGAGCTGCGTGGGCTTCTTCAAGTTCATGAGTGCGAGCAGCGAGTCCGGGGGCTGCGTCTGGGGATTGAACACGAGCATGGGCGTGCGGTCGAACTGCACGAATTCCTCCTGCTTGGGCCGCCGCGGCGACGTGAGCATGGCGCAGCCGCGGACGCCGGTGAGAAAGCGCACCGGCAGCGAGTCCGCGCGCGAGCCGGGGAGAGCCAACCGCGCCAGCGCCAGCACGGGCTCGCGCCAGCTCGAGTCCAGCGACGCCGCGGCCTCGAAGCGCGCGCGCGCCTCGCCGCGGCGGCCGTGGCGCCACGCCCACAGGCCGCTCAGGTAGTGCGCCTCGGGCAGCCAGGGCTCGAGGTACGACGCCCATGCCGCCGCGGCCTCGCTGTATTCCTCGTCGCCCGTATGCCCCGCGGCGAGCGCCACGAGCAGCGCTTCCTTGCCCGAGAGCGGTCGCGCCGCGGAGGCGCGGCTCGCCATGCCCAGCATGCGCGGCCAGTCGCGGCGGGCGAGCGCCAGCTCGGCGCGCGCTCGCGCGATGTACCAGTACCAGCCGTCGAACGTGCCGTTCACCAACATGCTCTCGCGCTGGAACGGGTACTCGCTCCGGCGCAGGTCGCCCGCGGAGTCGGCGAGCGCGCGTTCGAGAATGGGCGAGTAGAGCCGCGTCCATGCCGAGTCCAAGAGCCCGACGCGCGCCTCGTCGAGGGCTATCGCCAGCTCCACGTCGGGATCGGGGCCCTGCACCGACCGCAGTCGCTGCAGCTCCGCGAGCGCGCTCGCGTAGGCGCCCTGCTCTTCGAACACGCGTGCGCGCGTGGCGATGTCGATCGGCTTCGCGCTCTCGCCCGCCTTCGCAACCGGAGCCTTCGCCGCAGGCTTCGAGGCAGCGGGCTTTGTGGACTTCGCGGGCGGGGCCGGCGCCGCGAGCGCGAGGCAGCAGGAGAGCGCGATGCCCGCGGCCGCAGAGCCCACGGCAACGTGACGACGTCGGGAGGCAGCGCTCGTCACGACACCCGCGTCTCGTCCAGCGCCGCGAGCACGGCGCGGATCTCGTCCTCTTCCAGGACGCGATCCACCGACTTCGCGCGCTGGAACACGGCCTGCACGCGCTCCGGCGTCGCCGGGATGCTGCGGCTCTCGAGCCAGAACACCACGTTGCTCTCGCCGCTCATCGGCCCGACCTCGATCTCCTGGTGGCGGCCGACCATGTCGGCAGGAACGCCCGAGTAGACGCGGTCGGCGAGCCAGCGATCGCCCTTCTTGAACGCCTTGATCACCGCCGCGGCGTGGACGCCGGTGCCGGTGCGGAACGCGTCCGCGCCCACGACCGGGTAGTTGACGGGGATGGGCACGCCCGTGCCGTCGCTCGTCTTCTCGCAATAGTCGGTGAGCGCCGAGAGGTCGTTGTCGATCCAGCCCAGGAGCCTCAGGTTCACGAGCAGCTGGTCCATGGGCGTGTTGCCCACGCGCTCGCCGATGCCGATCGCGCAGCCATGTACGCGCGAGGCGCCGGCGCGGATCGCGGCGATCGTGTTCGCCACCGCGAGCCCGCGGTCGGAATGCCCGTGCCAGTCGAGGCCCACGTCGGCGCCGCTCTCCAGCACCACCTGCTTCGCGAAGCGCACCAGGTTCGCGGCGCCCGTCGGCGTCGCATGACCGACCGTGTCGCAGAGGCAGAGCCGGCTCGCGCCACACTCGATCGCGGTCAGGAACAGCCGGCGCAGCGTCTCCGGCCGCGCGCGCACGGTGTCCTCGGTGACGTACATCACTTTCAAGCCCTGCTGCACGGCGAACGTCACCGCGTCGCGCGTGTGCGAGAGCATCATGTCCTCGGTCCAGTTCTCGGCGTACTGCCGGATCGGCGAGGAGCCGATGAACGTGCAGCACTCGATCGCGAGCCCGGTCTTCTGGGCCACGTCCGCGATCGGCTCGATGTCGCGCTGCATC
>DATNFC010000287.1:0-11135 GCA_035606545.1 Candidatus Methylomirabilota bacterium | reverse complement strand
CCCGGCTGCGAGCAGCACACCCAGCCACCATGCGGAGCGCGTGAGCATGCCCGCATCCTACCCGCCCGCACTCACCGTGCCGGCAACAATCCTCGCGGCACAAAACCGACCGGCCGGCCCCGGGGAGCCGGGACCGGCCGTTCGCACGCTGGTCGCCCGGTCTCACGCGGCCGGGCGGGTCAGCGCGGTGGGTCAGCGATACAACTTCTTCAGCATTCCCCAGCTCTTCGACGTCGTGCCCACCGGCGGCGGGTTCACGGCGAGGAAGTGGCCGGGATGGGCGGGCAACGTCGCCCCGCCCGACGTGATGTTGTAGAAGCCCGGCGGGCCGACCGTGGACGAGTTGATGTACATCGCGACCGGGCTCGAACCCACGACGATCGGGCTGAACGAGGCGATGCCGAGCCGATTGGCGGCGCCGGTCTTGGCAGTGACGGTCTGGAGCGCGATCACGTCGTTCGTGGTGAGGATGATGAGCAGCGGATCGAGCGCCGTGGTGGTGATGACCGAGAAGTTTCCAGGCGGCAGGCCCGGGCCGAAGTTGATGTTCGTGCTGTAGCCGCCGAGCGGGGCGGACGTGGCCGCATCGAAGAACGACACCGCGACCGTCGCGGTGAGCAGGTTCCCGGCGCTCGACCCGCCGTTGAATATCGAGAACTTGTGCGTCGAGAGCAGCCCCGTGCCCGCCATGATCAACTCATCGCCGAACACCGACGCGAGGTCGGTCGAGCTGAAGCCGAAATTCGCGGCCGAAGACGTGCAGTCGTAGATCGTCGTCAGCACGTTCGTCGCGGACTTGCCCTGATCCTTGCCGGCGACCAGGTTCGCGTCGCCGATCTGGTCCGGGAAACGACCCTGGATCGGCTCGCTTGTGAGCTGGGCGCTGGCGACGAGCGGCAGCGCAAGCATGGCCACCGCGGCGAAGAGCACAGCACTCCTGGTCGCAATTCTCATGAGTGTTCCCCGGGGGTTGGACGAAGACCGCGCCTCGTCCGGTGGACGCCCGCTTCGGTTGCAGGGCGTGTGAGCAAGCTGTCGAGCCTGGTGCAACGGAATGGGACGCGGGTCCACCGGGGGCCGGGCGCCTCGAACGGGGCGAGCCTCCCGGCAGGGACCGGGATACGTGGTGGCTCGACGCGTGAAGGGGTCCGCGGATCCACCGATGGACAGCGAGTCGTGCTGTCCATGCGGCCAGATCGTGACTTAACAACGTCGGGAAGGGCGGGTCAACGGAAATCCAGCGCGCTCCGGGGGAATTCGCCCACTATGATGAGCGACGGTCCGTTCCCGCGGGTGCGACACCCCGCGGACACTTGTTCCCTCCCATCGAACTTCCTCCACCACCACCACACGACCGACGTGCGTCCCGAACCCCTCAACGGTGTGTCGCGCTTCGGGCTGGCGCTTGCGCTGATGATCGTGGCGCTGGCACCGGTCCGCGCATCCGCCGCCGTCATCGAGGGGCACCGGGCCTGTGACTACTGCCGGATGCTGCTCGAAGACCCGCGTTTCGGCGCCGAGGTCACGCTCGGCTCGGGCGCGAAGAAGATCTACGACGCCGTCGAGTGCATGGCCGCGGCCGTCCTCACGGACAGCGTCGCGGTGGGCGACGTGCGGGCGATCTCGCTCGCCGATCACGCGCTGGCGAAGGCGCCGGTGCCGATCGACCGCGCCGTGTTCCTCCACTGCCCGGAGCTCACGAGTCCCATGGGGCTGTCGCTGCTCGCGTTCCGCTCGCGCGCTGACGCCGACACCACCTGCCCCGCGCGTCGGGCCACCGTGCTCGACTGGCGCGGCGTGCTCGCGCAGGTCAACGCGCGATGGTTCCAGGGGAGGCTCGCAGTCGAGCCGCACGTGAAGTTCCCGCGGCTCAAGCCGAGCAGCGGTCCAAAGCCTGCCCGCTAGCCCAGCCGGTTTTCGGGCCGTGGCCTAGGGCGTCGGCTTGGTCCCCGGCCCGGCCAGCTGCGCCAGCTCCGTCGGGGTGACGTCGCGGCCCAGCACCCGGCGGACGGCCGCCTCCAGCACCTCGTCGCGGCCGGCGCGGATGCCGGCGATCGAGGGCCGCACCTCGAGGTCGGGCACGATGCCGATGCCCTGCGTCGGCCGGCCATCGGGGTAGAACACGCCGATGCCGCTGATCATCGTGCTCTGCCCGCCGGGGAACGCGAAGCGGGACACGTTGCCGTCGGCGCCGGCCGTCTGGCTCCCGACCACCACGGTTCCGGGCCGCGAGCGGAATGCCATCGTCGTGTATTCGGCCTGGCTCTGCGTCACCTCGTCGATGAGGATCGCCACCGGGCATTCGATGAGCGGCGCCACGGGCGCCAGCTCGAGCGGCTCGCCGAACGAGAACGAGCCGGGGTTCTTCGCATCGCCGACGGTGAACTTTACGAATGGCGTCTTGTCCCTGACCAGGTGCTGGCCGAGCGCGAAGACCATGAAATCGGAAGGGTAGTTGCGCAGATCGATGATCAGGCACCGCGCCCCCTTCGTGCCCTTCACGTAGTCGTCGACCTCGTTCCCCTTGACCGTCGAGAGCTTGAGATAGGCCACGTCGTCGCTCAGCCGGCGGAACGTGGGCCCCGGGTGGTCGTGCCGCCACTCGGGCTGGCGGTCGAGTGAGTCCTCGGGCACGCGCTCGGGGCGAAGCGCCAGCGGCTGGCCATCGCGGAGGATCGCAACGTCGGCCGGGCCGGACTCGCCGCGCGTCAGCGACCGGGCCATGTCGCGGAGGCGCGCGGCTTCGTTCGATGCCGGATACATGGGCCGCAAGCGCGCGACGAGCGAGTCGACCGCGACCCCATCCAGATGCGTGATCACGTCGCCCAGGCGCAGGCCGCTGGCAGGCCCGAGCCGCGGGTTCGGGTACGCGGCCACCACGGCCTTGCCCTCGATGAAGCGCACGCTCACCGGCAGGCTGGCCTTCCCGACCGGCGGCTGGGCATCCTTCCCGCTCCACAGGTTGGCGTGTGTGTCGTGCACACGCGCGATCACCGCGATCAACTCGCGCTTGTATTCGGGCGTGGTGGATGCAGCGAGGAAGCGGGGGATGAACTCCCGGAGCACGCCGTCCCAGTCGGGATCCGCGAGGTCACGATACGGCGACCAGTATTCGATGATGTTCCACAGCCGATAGAGCGCGAGCAGCCGGTACCCCGCGTCCGGTTGCACCTGGCGCAGGTACTCGAGCTCGTTCGAGAGGTCGGGGTTCTTCACGCCGGTGACGAATGAGACGTAGAACTGCGCGTCCACGTCGGGGCGGTTCGTGTAGATCTGCGTGAGCTGTGCGCTGAGACGCGAGCCGAGCCGTTTCTTGTCCGTGAGCCAGTCGAGCCGGGGCGCCAGCGCCCGCCCCGGCGGGAGCGAGACGCAGGTGCCGCACGGCGGCACGGCGCCGAGCGAGTCGATCCAGGCCGAGAGCGTGCGCTGCGCCGCAGACGCATTCTTCGCCGCGATCACGCCGGGCGCGACCCGGAACAGGTCGAAGTCCCAGTGGCGATCGCCCCGCACCACCGCGGAATGGTGGTACTTGAGGAAGCCCCAGACCTTCCCGAGCAACACCAGGTTTTCGACCTGCACCCGGCTCGCCTGCGTGAGTCCGATCAGCGAGCTGAAGACGAAACTGGTGTCGCGGTCCAGCACGGTGAGCGCGCGTGGCTTCTGCGGCAACTCGGAGAGCGGCTTGCCGTCGACGAGGAGTTGCAGGTCGTCCACCCACACGCGTCCCGAGCCCGCGAGCAACGCCCCGAACACCAGCTTCCTGGCCCGCACGTCGAGCGGCAGCGTGATGCTGAACTCGGTCCAGTCCGCCGTGCCGTTCACCCCGCGGCCTTGCATGTTGTCGAACTGCACCGAGCCGCCGGACGCGTCCTCACGCAGCCACAAGCCCGTCCACTCCGCCACGCCCTCCCGCTTCAGCCAGCCGCGAAGCTCGACCGTCCTGCCGGTGAAGTCCACGTCCTGCGCGAACGTAACCGTGGAGAAGCCGGCCGTGCCGAGGCCGGTGCGGTCGATGCGGCATGAGAACCGGCCGGAGTGAACGACGACCGTGTCGCGGACGAGCGTGCCATCGGCGCTGCCGTGGAGCGGGTCGCGAACAGTGGCCTCGCTCCCCTGCGCCGTGCGCTCGAAGCCCAACTCGGGCCTGCGATCGGGGCGCACGTCCGCAGAGGCGACGCCCGCGACGAGGAGCATCAGCGAGCACGTCAGAGGCACGAGGCGCATGCGTCCTCTCCAGATCGTGTCGGGGGACGGCCACGAACCGTAGTCCCGGCGAGCGCGCGAAGCGAGAGGAAATCCTCAGTCACCTGTTCGCGCCCGCCGCCCGCGGCGCCGCGCTCGTCGGGTAGCGCGTGGCTGCGACGACGCGGTCTGCCGGCGCGTCGCGGGCCCGTAGTAGGCTGCCGGCCCTCGACGAACCGCCCCTTCCCGCCCCGGAGGCCCCATGCGACACGCCGCCCGAATGTCCCTGCTCGCCGCCGTACTTTGCACAGCGCTCGCTCCGCTCGCGCGAGCCCAGGGCGGCGATCCCGACGACCGCTGGGGACCCGGTGCTGTGACCGGCTCGGGCACGACCACGAACGCAAACACGCCGGGCGCATCACCGGGCAAGTGGAACGTGGACGACCCGCCGGGCGAGCACCACGACGTGAAGATCGACGTCAAGCGCGGCACGTGGATGACCGTGGACGTAAGCCCGGACGGCAGGCAGATCGCGTTCGATCTCCTGGGTGACCTCTACATCATTCCGGCGGAGGGCGGCGAAGCGAAGGCGCTCACGCACGGCCTGGCGTGGGACGAGCAGCCGCGCTGGAGCCCGGACGGGAAGCGCATCGCGTTCACCAGCGATCGCGCGGGCGGCGACAACGTCTGGGTGATGGACCGCGACGGCTCGCACGCGCACCAGGTCTCGCAGGAGAACTACCGCCTGCTGAACAGTCCCACGTGGGCGCCGGACGGCCAGTACATCGCCGCGAAGAAGCACTTCACGTCTACTCGCTCGGCAGGCGCGGGCGAGATCTGGATGTACCTCGCGGCGCAGGGCGGCGACGGTATCCAGATGACGAAGCGCCGCACGGAGCAGAAGGACGAGGGCGAGCCCGCGTTCTCGCGCGACGGCCGCTACCTCTACTGGAGCATGGACGCCACGCCGGGCCAGAACTTCGAGTACAACAAGGACGGCAACGGCCAGATCTACGTCATCCAGCGCCTCGATCGCGAGAGCGGCGAGATCACGCAGGTGGCTGGCGGCCCGGGGAGCGCGAGCCGGCCGGCGCCGTCGCCGGACGGCAAGTGGATCGCGTACATCAAGCGCGTGCGGTTCAAGAGCGTCCTTCACGTGATGGACCTCGCGACCGGCGAGGAGCACGCGCTCTACGCCGGGCTGGACCGTGATCTGCAGGAGATCTGGGCCATGCACGGCACCTATCCGGGAATGTCCTGGACTCCGGACTCGAAGTCGATCGTGTTCTGGGCCGCAGGCGGCATCCATCGCATCGACGTGGCCACGAAGCAGGTGCGCGACATCCCGTTCCACGTCGCCGACACGCGACGCGTGACCGAAGCGGTGCGCTTTCCGGTGGCGGTGGGGCCCGACTCCATGGACGCGCACATGCTGCGCTGGGTGAGCGTGTCGCCGAAGGGCGGCCGCGTCGTCTACTCGGCGCAGGGCCACCTCTACGTGAAGGACCTGCCGAACGGAAGGCCGCGCCGGCTCACGAACCAGTCCGACCACTGGGAGTTCTTCCCGTCGTGGTCGCGCGACGGCGGCCGCATCGTGTACACGACGTGGAACGACTCCACGCTCGGCAGCGTGCGCGTGATCTCCGCGGGCGGCGGCACCGGCCGCGTGGTGACGAAGCAACCCGGCCACTACGTCGAGCCCGCGTTCTCGCCGGACGGCTCCACGATCGTCTACCGCGCCACCACCGGCGGCTTCCTGTTCTCCACCGCGTGGGCGCGCGAGCCCGGCATTTACGCGGTACCCGCCTCGGGCGGGGTTCCGAAGCGGATCTCCAAGCACGGCGGCAATCCCATGTTCGGCGCCGCGAGCGATCGCGTCTACCTGATCGACGTGAACGGAAATGACCAGGACGAGCGCGCGATCTTCAGTGTCGACCTCCAGGGGAAGGACGAGCGCACGCACGTGAAGGGCGTTTACTTCACCGAGGCGGTGCTCTCCCCCGACGAGAAGTGGATCGCGTTCCACGAAAAGTACAAGGTGTGGGTGGCGCCCGCGGTGCGCGCGGGCCGGCCGGTGGACATCGGCACCAGCATGCGCGACCTGCCGGTGAAGCTGGTCTCGAACGACGCCGGCGACTGGCTGGGCTGGTCGGGCGACTCGAAGGCGCTGCACTGGTCGCTGGGCGACCAGCTCTACACGC
This sequence comes from Candidatus Methylomirabilota bacterium, assembly GCA_035606545.1. Classification (GTDB taxonomy): domain Bacteria; phylum Eisenbacteria; class RBG-16-71-46; order RBG-16-71-46; family RBG-16-71-46; genus JAIOPA01. The sequence goes on along the minus strand of DATNFC010000287.1, from coordinate 4,752 downwards.
GGCCGCTCACCGAGCTGTTCAAGTTCGCCCCCGGCGCTCCCGACTCCGTGGTCGACAAGCCGGCGAGCCACCAGGGAATCGGCTTCCGCTACGCGCTCGACAAGCCCGCCGGTGTGATCGCGCTCACGGGTGCCAGGCTGGTGACGATGAAGGGTGACGAGATCGTCGACGACGGCGTCGTGGTCGTGACCGGCAGCCGCATCACCGCGATCGGTCCGCGCTCGAGCGTGAGCGTCCCCAAGGGTGCGAAGGTCATCGACTGCGCCGGTAAGACGATCACGCCCGGGTTCATCGACTGCCATTGGCACGGCGGCATGGGCTCCGAAGGGTTGATCCCGCAGACGTCGTGGATCGACCACGCCTCGCTCTGCTTCGGGGTCACCACGCTGCACGATCCGTCGAACGACTCGTACGAGATCTTCACGCAGCAGGAGATGCAGCGCGCCGGCTCGATCACCGCGCCCCGCATCTTCTCCACGGGCACGATCCTCTATGGTGCGAAAGGCGACTTCCACGCCGACGTCGACAGCCTCGGCGACGCGCTCATGCACCTCAGGCGCATGAAGGCCTACGGCGCGAACAGCGTGAAGAGCTACAACCAGCCGCGGCGCGACCAGCGGCAGATGGTGCTCGAGGCCGCGCGCCAGACGCAGATGAGTGTGGTACCGGAGGGCGGCTCGCTCTACCCGCACAACATGACCATGGTCATCGACGGCCACACCGGCGTCGAGCACGCGATCCCGCTTGCGCACATGTACGACGACGTGGTCCAGCTCTGGAGCGGCACGAAGGTGGGCTACACGCCCACGTTCAACGTCGCCTACGGCGGCCTGGACGGCGAGCACTACTGGTACGCGAAGACGCAGGTGTGGGCCGACCCGCGGCTGCAGGCGTTCGTGCCGCGGCGCTCGCTGGACGCGCGCGCGCGCCGGCCGCAGACGGCGCCGGACAACGAGTGGAACCACATCACCGTGGCCGAGGAGGCGAACAAGCTCCACAAGGCGGGCGTCCAGGTGCACATCGGCGCGCACGGCCAGCGCGAGGGGCTGGGTGCCCACTGGGAGCTGTGGAGCATGGTCCTGGGCGGCATGACGCCGCACGAGGCGCTGCGTTGCGGCACGCTCGAGGGTGCCCAGTACCTCGGCTACGACGCCGAGATCGGCTCGCTCGAGGTGGGCAAGCTCGCGGACCTGCTGATCATGGACAAGGACCCGCTCGCCGACATCCGCAACACCGAGTCGCTCTCACGCGTGATGCAGAACGGCCGGCTCTATGACGCCGCGACGCTCAACGAGGTCGCGCCGCGCGTGAAGCCGCGCGCCGCGTTCTGGTGGGAGAAGCAGCAGCGCGAGGAGCAGGCGGTCGTGAAGTACTGACGCCGCTCGAACCGCAAATGCTCGGCCCGGCACGCGAGACGTGCCGGGCCGAGTTTCGTTTCGGGCGTCACTCCCCGGGCCCGGCCTCCTCGCGCTTGCGCGGGGCGCGGACCTTCGAGATCAGCTCAAGGGCGGCGGCTTCGAATTCGCCGGGTACGCGCACCACCGGCGGGCCGACGACCGCGTTGTAGCCCACGCCCAGCCGGCCCAATCCCACGCTGTCCTGGGTCGTGTCGTTGGCGATTGTGAACGGGATGCCGTTCGCCTCGAGCAGCCCTTCCACGACCGGCAGGCTCGTCGCGTCCCACGCGGTGAAGACGGGCACGAACGTGTCCGGGGTGATGAACGTCGCCTCGCCGTCGGTCCAGGTGATGCGCGAGTCGCACCGCCTGCAGGATTCCGCGCCCTCGACGACGGTGGTGCCGCAGTAAGGGCATCTCACGGCCGGGCCCTCCTTGCTTCCTACTGCTTGACGAGCTTGCGCAGCACCGTCTGCAGGATGCCGCCGTTCTTGTAGTACTCGACGTCGATCGGCGTGTCGAGTCGCGCGATCGCGGAGAACTCGAGCACCGAGCCGTCCTCGCGGGCGGCGCGGACCTTCACCTTCTGCCGCGGCTTCAGGCCCTGTTCGAGCCCGCCCAGGTCGAACGTCTCACGGCCGGTAAGGCCGAGCGACTCGGCGTTCTGGCCGCCCTCGTAGACCAGCGGCAGCACGCCCATGCCGACCAGGTTCGAGCGGTGGATGCGCTCGAAGCTCTCGGCCAGCACCGCGCGCGCGCCGAGCATGAGCGTGCCCTTGGCCGCCCAGTCGCGCGAGCTGCCCGAGCCGTACTCCTTCCCCGCCAGCACCACGAGCGGCGTGCCGGCCTCCTGGTAGCGCTCGCTGGCGTCGAAGATCGGGAGCTGCTCGCCGGTCGGGAAGTGGATCGTGAAGCTGCCCTCGCTGCCCGGGATCAGCAGGTTCTTGAGCCGGATGTTCGCGAACGTGCCGCGCACCATGACCTGATCGTGGCCGCGCCGCGAGCCGTAGCTGTTGAAGTCGCGCTTCTCGAGACCGCGCTCGCGCAGCCACGCGCCCGCCGGGCTCGCGAGCGCGATGTCACCCGCCGGCGAGATGTGGTCCGTGGTCACGGAGTCGCCGAGCATCACCAGGCAGCGCGCGCCGTGGATGTCTTTGACCCCTGACGGCTCCGCCGTCAGGCCGGTGAAGAACGGTGGCTCGTGGATGTAGGTGCTCTTCGCGTCCCACGCGTAGCGCTCGCCGCCCGCCACGGGCAGCTCGTTCCAGCGCGGGTTGCCGTCGAAGACATTGCCGTAGTTCGTGGCGAACATCTTCGGATCGAGGCTCGACGCGATCGTGTCCGCAATCTCCTTCTGCGTCGGCCACACATCCTTCAGGAACACGGGCTTGCCGTCGCTGCCGGTGCCCAGCGGCTCGCGTTCGAAGTCCACGTCCACGCTGCCCGCGAGCGCGTACGCCACCACGAGTGGCGGCGAGGCGAGGTAGTTCGCGCGCGTGAGCGGGTTCACGCGGCCCTCGAAGTTGCGGTTGCCCGAGAGCACGGCCGCCGCGACGAGCTTGCCCTCGTCGACCGCCTTCGCGACCGCTTCGGGGAGCGGACCGGAGTTGCCGATGCAATTGTGCACCGCCACGGTGCCGGCGACGAACGCGTGGATGCCTTCCACGGAAAGGTCGAAGACTTCCTGGCGGCCCGCCGGCCGGCGGTCGATGACCTGCAGCGCGAGCGTCGGCAGGGTCATCGCTTCCTTGTCGAGACAGTACCGTTTCTCCGTGCTCACACCTCTCGGGTCGAGAGCAGCGAACCGGTCCCGCGCCCCGATCTGCGTGAACAATTCCACCGGCGAAGGGAAGCCGCAGGAATCGCGATGCAGGGGCTTGAACCGGGCAGTCACGCCCGGCAGGCGCTCGAAGCGGTCATGCCCTTGGAGAAACGAGTAGTGCGGGAAGATGGCCGGCTCGAGTTCCAGTAGTTCGACCGCCGCGGCGGAGCGAACGTCCGAGAATCGCTTGCCAGGCAACTGCCAATGAGCGGTCTGGATCCGTTCCGACATCCAGAGCCGCTGATCGCGTATGCGAGCGATCGTTCTCCAGTACACGGCCGCAGCCGACGCTCTCAACGCCTTGTCCACGCAGTACCGAAATCCGACGCGCTCGACGAATGAGAGGCCGTCGGCGAGCGAGAGCCTGACCTCCACCCGCGGCGCGCCGTCGGTGGCGCGCGCATATGTCGTGGCCGACCGTCGCGTCGCATACTCGTAGATCTTGTGGCCATGGGTGCTCACGCCACAGCGATCGAGCAGGCCGACCAGGCGCGACATCATCTCGCGGAGTTGCGGGACGTGTTCCTCCTTGGCCGTTTGGGAATAGGCCGGCGCCACGAGCCCCGCTGAGCGCTCATCCGAGCTCGTTCGGTGCAAGGCGGGAGCCCATCCGTCGGCGCCGAAGACACCGCCCAGGTACTCCCTGAGCACCGAGGTCGGGCAGGACGGATCGAGGACGAATCTGGGGAGCTCGGGCGCCTGGTGGATGCGATACCCGACATGGACGCCATCCAGCTGAGTGATCGCCGCGGTCAGGTTCATGGGAAGCGCGATGCTCCACTTGCGCTCGCCGTAACGGGTCCCTGCTGGACGCTTGCCCGTGATCCGTTCGACGTCCTCCAGCACGCTCTCGCGGTCGATCGCCTGGCCCACGTTCACCCGCCCCTGGCCATTCACGCTGATCGAACCGTCACCGAGGAGGTGACCGACGAGACGTGCGAAGGCGAGCGTACGCAGCCGTTCACGCTGCGATCCCATTGTGAACTCGAGGTCCCCGGCTCTGAGCACGTACCCGTGCTCGTCCGCGGACGGCAGGTCCACCGGCGCTTCGAGCCCCACCACCACGCGATCCTCGCCGAGCCTCAGCCGATCGGCCCGGACCCAGCGCCAATCCGACGTGAGGATCTCGTGGTCCGGCGTGCAAACGAGAGACCGCCCATCCTGGAGCACGATCGAGACACATTCCCGCACGCCGCGGACCATCTTCTCGGTCTGCATCGCAGCGGCCAAGCCATCACCGGCGATCGGTCCGAGCAGCCGCGCGCCACCAGACATTGGAAGGTGCTCGATCGGCCGCGACGTACCGTCGGAGAGCAGGATGGGCGTGCCTGCCGCGATGCACGTGGTACATCCGTAGCCCACGACATCAAATCCCAGCGCCTCGAGGGCGACCAGCGTCCCCGACGCCTTGAGGTAGTCCGTGACCACCTTGGAACCCGGCGCGAGGCTCGTCTTCACGTACGGCTTCACGCTCAGGCCCTTCGCGACCGCCTTCTGCGCGAGCAGGCCCGCGCCCACCATCACCGACGGGTTC
>DATNFC010000286.1:0-4612 GCA_035606545.1 Candidatus Methylomirabilota bacterium | reverse complement strand
GCGAGCCCGCGCTCGGCCATGCCGAGCACGTGCTCGTGCCGGCCGCGCAGGTTCAAGACCTTGCCCAGGCCGAGCAGCGCGCGGCACTCGCGCTCCACGGCCGCGGTGCGCCGCGCCTCCTCGAGCGCACGCTCGTAGGCGCGCTCGGCCTCGTCCCAGCGACCGAGCGCCGCGAGCGCGTCGGCGCGCGCGAGCGCCAGCACCGCGCCCGTCACCCCCGGGGCCTCCGGCGCGTCGTCCAGGAGCTGGAGCAACAGGCTCGCGCGTCCCTGTCGGAGCAGCAATGGCGACACCTCGAGCAGCAGCTCGTGGCAGAGATCCGCATCGGATCCGGCGAGCGCGTGGCGCACGGCGCGTTCGGCCTCGCCGCGGCCGCGCAACGCACGCGCCGCGGCCGTCTCCAGTGCCTGCCACGCGGCGCGACCGTCGCGCGTCTCCACCTCCTGGCGCACGAACGCGCGCACGAGGCCGTGCCACTCGTAGCTCGCGTCCAGGCCGGAGCCAAAGCTCCTGACGAGGCCGCGATGCGCGAGCGCCTCGAGCCGCGCGCGCGCGTCGCGGTGGCCCGAGAGCAGTACCGCGAGCGGAGCGTCGAAGCGCTCGAGCACGGCCGAGCGCTCGAGCAGCTCGCGGGCGGCGGGCTCGAGCCGGCGGTAGACCTCGGCGGCGAAGAACGCCTGCAGCTCCAGGTCCGGCACGCGCAGGTCGGCGAGCACGGTGTCGAGACCGCGCGCGGGCTCGCGGCGCAGCGCCTCGAGCGCAAGCTGCACCGCGGTCGGCCAGCCGGAGGACGCCTCGTCAAGGCGATCCAGCTCGGCCGCGGCCGGCGCCCGGCCGAGCGCACCCTCCAGCAGCCGCGACATCTCATCGCGCGTGAGCCGCAGCCGCTCGGCGTCCAGCTCGAACAGCTCACCACGCACGCGCATGCGCTCGAGCGCGAGCGGCGGCGGCGTGCGCGAGGCCGCGAGCACGCGCACGGTCGAGGGCAGCAGGCGCAGCAGCGCATCGAGGAACGTCACGATGTCGGCGTTCGCGCACGCCGCGTGCAGGTCGTCGATCATGAGCAGTCGCGGCGGACCCTTCAGCTCGGCGAGTGCCTGTGCGAACACCTCGCCCAGCAGCTCCGCCCCCCGCGCGCCCTGCTTCGTGTCCTCGATGAGCCGCGCGAACGTGGCCCCGAAGCGCGGCGCATCGGCGCGGAAGCCCTCGAGCAGGTGGCGGCCGAACACGCGCAGGTCGCCGTCCGACGGCGACAGCCCGTACCACACCACCGGCCGGTGCCGGCTGCGCGCGAACGCGGCCGCGAGCGTGGTCTTGCCCCAGCCGGCGTCGGCGGTGAGCAGCGTGAGCGGCCGGCCGGCGTTCCGCTCCAGGAGTTCGAGCAACGCCGGGCGCTCGAGCGCTGCTGCATCCGGGTTGGGGATCTGCAGCTTCACCCGGGAGAGCGGGGCCCGTCGGGCGACAGGTCGGGACGGGGAAAGACTTCGCATCGGGGGCTCCGGGTCGATTCGGGCGTGATGAACCGCCGATGAAGACCGCGGAATCTTAACATCGCGAGCCGGGGCGAAACGGCGGGGAACCGCGTCCCGACGGGCTCTGGAGGCGCGAAATCGCTTCCCGGCGGCCGGCGGTGGGCGGTCCCGACACTAGTCGTGGTCGGGTGTTTACCCCAGCTGTGCGCGACCGGTCATCAGGCGCCGCGCGGACTCACACCTTTACACCGGCCACGCGGTCGAGCTGGGAGAGCAGGAACCGCGGGCTCGCCGCCGCGGGCGACGCCAGCCAGCGCTCATGCGGCTCGTTACCGAGCAACAGCACATTCGTGTGCTGCGCCTTCTCACGATCCAGCCCGGGGTCCGGATCGGTGAAGCCGAACCGCACGCGGCAGAGCTCCAGGTCGGAGGCCGTGCCGGTGAGGAACGTCCACCCGGGTCCGATCCGGTGCGCGTCCCGATGGTTCCGCAGCCGTGCCGGCGTGTCCTGGTCCGGAGCGAGCGTGAACGAGTACATGAACACGTCGCGCCCGCAGCGCTCGCCGAGCAGCCGCTGGAGCTGGACCAGGTTCTCGGTCGCGAGCGTGCACAGCGCGTCCTTGCAATCGGAATAGAAGAAGTGGATGAGGACGGTCTTGCCCCGGAGCAGGTCGTCATAGAGCCGCACGCGCTCGTCGTCGTGCGTGCGCAGCACGGGGTTCGGGAAGTAGCCGCGGTGGAAGCCCCCGATCGGCCGCTGCGTCCCCGGGCGGCGGCGGCGGTCGAGGAACTCGAGCACGGGAACGGTCGCCGCGGCGAGTGGCAGCAGGCCGAGCAGCGCGAGCCATCGCCGGCGGGAGATCGCGGACGCTGGTGCTGAGTCGCGAGTCCCGCTCGCCGCCGCCGCCTCGACCTCCGCTTTCGTGACCTTCCCCCTCGCGCGGCTCATGGCTCGACCTGCCATTGGAACATCAACGCGTGGTCCGAGTGCACGAGGTCCCGCCCGTGCGTGACGAAGCGCCCGAGGAAGTCGCGGAAGCGACGGAACGTCTTCACCGATTCGCCGGGGCCCAGCCACACCGCGTCCTCGCGTGCCGCGTCGTCCGCGGCCGGCGCCTGGCCGTTCCACGCGAGCACCTGGTGCGCCTCGAGCGGCACGTGAACGGAGTACGCCCAGCGGTTCGAGTTGTTGACGAAGTTCCAGATCTCGGCAGTCCCCCGTCGCGGCCGGGCCGCGATCACGTCGGGATCGAACGGTTTCCCGTTCACGCTCCAGCCCCCGTTCGAGCGATCGAAGACGAACGTGCGCTCGGTGGCCACGTCGCCGGGGTCCACGGGCGGCAGCTCGAAGAACTGGTCGGGGACGCGGCTCGGGTCGCCGTGGGTGTCGAGCGCGCCGTCGACGACGAACTGGATGAGCTTCTGCCCCTGCGCCGGCGATCGCAGCCGCTCCGAGGGCCCACGACCGTCCGGCTGCTCGCAGCAGTTCACGAGGTAGAGCCGGGTCCCGCTCGGCAGCCGGCTGAAGTCGACGACGACGTCGACGCGGTCGCCGACGGCGAGGCGGAAGTGATCCACCGTGAGCGGGCGCGGCAGCAGGTTGCCGTCGCGCGTCACCTGCACCATGGCTTGGCGATTCGAGAGGAAGCAGTCGTAGCACCGGCTCGGGCCGGCGTTCAGTGCCCGGAACCGGTACTTCCGCCGCGCCACGCGCAGGAACGGCTGGATCTTCCCGTTCACCGTGAACGTGTCGCCGAGGATGCCGTCGAGATCGAAGAGGTCGAAGAACCCCCTGCCGTCCGGGTCGAACAGGCGGTCGTGGAGCACGAGCGGAACGTCGAACTCGCCGCTCGGGAGCCGCCACGCCGTGGGGCTCGGGTCGTTCTCGTCGCCGGTGTCGGACTCGTTGAACAGGTGGTAGAGCCCGACGTTGCCCCGGTAGACGTTCTGCGCGCTGAAGCCGAGGCAGTGGTCGTGGTACCAGAGCGTGGTCAGCGTCTCACGCGGGTCGCCACCCGGTGCAAGCGCGGGATCCGTGAACCCGGCGCGCCGATTGAGGAGCAGGTGGTCCTTGAACGTGCCGGGTTCGATCGTGTCGAGCGGGTGGCCGTCCGACTCGGACGCGTTGTGGCCACCGTGCACGTGCGTGCTCGGCGTGGGCCGGCCATAGCCCACGTGCTGGTCCAGGCCAGGGAGCTGGTTGCGGAAGCGGATCAGCACCGGGCGACCGTGACGCGCATGGATCCGGGGGCCCGGGAACGTGCCGTTGAAGCACCAGCATGGGTCCAGCGGCAGCTCGCGGTGCCAGCTCGCGAGCGTCACCCGATTCTCGATCAGGTAGTGGTCGGCGTTCGCAGCGTCGTAGAGCGCCCAGTGCTGATGCGGCGCGCTGCGGCCGCGCTCACCCGAAGCGAGGTCGATCCCCTGCCTCGGCGTCGTACCCATCGAGGCCACGTCGATGGGGCTGGCGATCGGCGGCACCGGCAGCTCTTCGACCCATGGCGTGGTGGGCGGGCTCTTCGGCGAGCCTCCTGCCCCGGCCGCGCGCGTGGAGAGCCCGAGTTTGGTGACGAGATAGCCCGTGGTCGTGAGCAGCCCGAGTTGGAGCAGGTCCCGTCGCGTGAGCCCGGCATTCACCAGCTCGACGCGGTTTCGCCGCGCCGTCTCCACGAGCCTCTGTCTCCAGCCGGCCATCCGACCTTTCCCTTTCGAGCCTTCCCTGAACGGTCATCGGCGGCATGTGATCGGCTCTGCATGCTCGTGGGCATCGACGCGAAGATGCGCTGGAGATGGGCTCGAGCTCAACCAGCAATTGCTCTGCAACTCGAGTCCGAACATGCAGTTGAGGTCATCGCTTCGCCCGGCTTCTTCATCGTTCACTGAAGCCGGGGCCTGCCTGTTGGCGGGACTTCGATCGCCATGGATCAAGTTCGATCCGTGCACACATGAATGGGCATGGACTGCGATCGATGTGGAGGCATGTGGACCGTTCTCGATCATCGGGTCCATGGCTTATCAATGGCGATCACATCGCATTCTTTCGCTCGTGGGCATGCATTCGATTGAGAGACCCATCGCAATCGATTCGATGGGTGACCTGCTCCTCTCGGCATGTCCAACCTGCTGATTATCGTTGTGAG
>DATNFC010000285.1:0-4843 GCA_035606545.1 Candidatus Methylomirabilota bacterium | reverse complement strand
GACCTGCTGGGCGTGAAACGCTCGCAGGTCACGCTGGTGCGCGGCGCGTCCGCGCGCAGCAAAGTGGTGGAAGTCGAAGGCCTGAGCGCGGAGGCGGCCGATCAGCGGCTCGCGAACGCGCTCGCGGCAGAGGGTGGCAGGCGTGACGCAGGCAACGCAGATGACGAGTGAGCTGAAGCGCCGGATCGACGAGGCGGCGGCGTTCGTGCGCAAGCGGACGAAGAACGCGCCCGAGGTGGGTGTGATCCTCGGCACCGGCCTCGGCGACTTCGCGAGCGCGCTCGAGTCCGCCGCGGTCGTGCCCTACGCCGACATCCCGCACTTCCCGCACTCCACCGTGGAAAGCCACGCCGGCGAGCTGCACATCGGCAAGCTCGCGGGCAGGCCCACGGCGGTGATGAAGGGCCGCGTCCACTATTACGAGGGCTACTCCATGCAGCAGGTGGCCTTCCCGGTGCGCGTCCTCAAGGCCCTGGGCTGCACGACGCTGATCGTCACGAACGCCTGCGGCGGCATGAACCCGGCGATGCCGGCGGGCACGATCGTCACCACCACCGACCACATCAATCTCATGGGCGACAACCCGCTCATCGGACCCAACGACGACTCGCTGGGCCCGCGTTTCCCCGACATGAGCGAGCCCTACTCGCGCCCGCTGATCGCGCTCGCCGAGAAGGTCGCGCGTGAGCAGGGACTGGCGCTCCAGCGCGGCGTGTTCGTGGCCGTGCCGGGACCGAACCTCGAGACGGCGGCCGAGTACCGCTTCCTGCGCGGCATCGGCGCCGACGTCGTCGGCATGTCGCTCGTGCCCGAAAACATCGTCGCGGTGCACGGCGGCATGCGCGTGCTCGCGTTCAACGTGGTGACCGACGCGAGCGACCCGGACCACCTGGAGCCGGTGGACCTCGCCGAGGTGCTGGCCGTGGCCGGGCGCGCTGCGCCCGCGCTCACGCGGCTCGTGACCGAGATCGTGCGCCGTCTGGACGAAGCAAGCTGAACGAGTCGAATACGAGGCGCGCACGACGCGCGTCGTGACTGGGTTACGGAGGAACGAACGATGGCCAGCATCCGCAAGAAGCTTCTGGCGAAGCCGGCGCCCGCTCCGAAGGCACTGGGGTTGACCGCCGCCGGCAAGGGCAAGCCCGCCCCGAAGAAGCCCGCGGAGAAACCGGCCGCGAAGCCCGGACACGCGCCGAGCACGGCTGCCCAGAGGCCGGCGGCGAAGGTGGCCATCAAGCCGGCGGCCAAGGCACCGAGCGCGAAGGCCGGATCGGCGTCGGGCGCCGCGAAGGGCGCACAGCCGAAGCCCGCCCCCGTGCTGAACAAGGGCGCGCTCGCCGCCAAGGAGGCGGCCGCGAAGCGTGCGGCCGAGGCCGCGCGCATCGCCGCCGAGAAGGCCGAGGCCGAGGCGAAGCGCCCGCGGAAGCTCGTTCCCGCCACCGCGAATGCCATCCGGCCGGGCGCCGCGAAGCAGGTTCCCGCCAAGGGCAAGACGCAGCCGCGACCGCCCGCCGAGGTGCGGCCGCTGGGCGTGTTGCCGCCCGAGTCCATGGCCAAGGCGAAGCCGGTGACGCCCGGGGTGCGCCCGCCGTTGCCCCTCGCGCGACCGCTCGTTCCCGGGCGGCCCGCACCCACGAACGTACGCCCCGATGCCGCGGGGCCTGCCAACCGCGCGAGCGCCGGTCCATCCGCGCGCGGCGCCAAGGGAGACGAACGCTTGAGCGAGACCGACCTGAAGCACTTCGAGACCCGACTGCTCGAGGAGCGCGCGCGCATCATGCGCGAGATGGGTCACCTGGAGAGCACGATCCTCAAGGTGAATCCCCGCGACTCCGCCGGCGAGGTCGGGGGCTACTCGTTCCACATGGCCGACGCCGGTACCGACTCCATGGAGCGCGAGATCTCGTTCGACATCGCCTCCAAGGAGGGCCGCCTGCTGCGCGAGATCGACGACGCCCTGCGCCGCATCTACAACGGTGTCTTTGGCATCTGCGAGGCGAGCGGGAAGCCGATCGCACGTGCGCGCCTGGAGGCGCTGCCGTGGGCCCGCTACACGATCGAGGAGCAGGCACACATGGAGCAGAAACAGCGCGCCGGCCGGTTGGTGAAGGAAGAAGAGTGAAGCGATCGCCGTCGCTGCTGTTCGGCGTGGCGTTCGCGAGCGTGTTGCTGGACCAGTGGACCAAGCACTGGGCCACGGATCACCTCGCGTTCCGCGACCCGGTGAACGTGGTCGGCGAGCTGGTGCGGTTCACGTACACGCGCAACTCGGGCATCGCGTTCGGGATGTTCGCGGGGAAGAGCTTCCCCTTCTACATCTTCTCCGTGGTCGCGGCACTCGCCGTGTTCTGGCTGTGGTCGCGCCATCCGCGGCTGCCCGCGGCGCGCCAGTGGTCGCTGGCGCTGATCCTCGGCGGCGCGATCGGCAACCTCATCGACCGCGTGCGCCACGGCGAGGTCGTGGATTTCATATTGCTGTCGTGGCGCGGGCACGAGTTCCCGGTGTTCAACGTGGCCGACATGTGCGTGACCTGCGGCGTGATCCTGTTCGCGCTGGTGTGGACGCACGATCCGCGCGAGCCCGCGGCACCCGAGCTCGCAGGCGCCGCGCCTGAACTCGCGAGCGCGCCAGCGCTCGCGCCGGCAAAAGAGGAGAACCTTGGACCGCACGCTGGAGTTGGAGGTGCCGGAGACAGCGGCGGGAGCCCGCTTGGACCGGTGGCTGGCGAGAACCCGGAACACCGGCCTATCCCGTAATCGGCTCCAGCAGCTGATCGCGCAGGGCCGCGTGCTCGTGAACGGCAAGGCGGCGAAGCCGTCGCTGAAGTTGAAGGCCGGGGACAAGCTCGAGGTCTCGGTGCCGCCGCGCCGGCGCACGCGCATCGCACCCGAACCGCAACCGCTCGTCGTCGTGCACGAAGACGATTCCCTGCTCGTGCTCGAGAAGCCCGCGGGCCTGGTCGTGCATCCGGGCGCCGGCGTGCAGAGCGGCACGCTCGTGAACGCGCTGCTCCATCATGCGCCGGAGATCGCGACCGTGGGTGGCGAGGGCCGGCCCGGCGTCGTGCACCGGCTCGATCGCGACACGAGCGGACTGCTCGTGGTGGCGAAGACCGAGGACGCCTATCTCGCGCTCGTCGAGGCCCTGCGCGGACGGGAAGTGAAACGCGTGTATCAAGCCATCGTCTGGGGTGACCCGGGGCCGGATCAGGGTGTGATCGACCTTCCGATCGGCCGCGACCCCCGCGACCGCAAGCGCATGGCCGTGGTTCGCGGCCCCGCGGCCAAGACGGCCCGCACGCACTGGCGGGTGCGCGAGCGCTATGGACTGGCAACTTTGGTCGAAGCGCGGCTGGAAACCGGACGAACGCACCAGATCCGCGTGCACATGAGTGCGGTCCGTCATCCGGTCGTGGGGGACCCCGTATATGGCGGCCGGGTCAAAAAAATGTTGAGCCTTCGCCAATCCGAGCGTAGCCTCGCGGACGCCTTGCTGCGCCTTCTGCGGCGGCAGGCGCTTCACGCCGCCGAACTGGAGTTCGCTCACCCAGTGACGGGAGAGATCCTCCGGTTTCGTTCCGACCCGCCGCAGGACTTCCGCGAAGCGCTCGATCGCCTCCGCGCGTTCTCGGCATCCTCGCCCGCCTGAGTCGCTCCCCTGCATGTCCGACGCCCCGGTTCCCGAGACGATCACGCTGCGGCTTCCCAGCCGGCTGGAACTCCTGGCCGTGTTGGACCGCGTCGCCCTCACCGTGTGTGAACGCATGGAGTTCGACGAGGACACCAGCTCGCAGGTGAGCATGTCCGTCATCGAGGCCGGCACGAACGCCGTGCAGCACGGCCACAAGCGTGACGCGACGAAGTTCTTCGAGGTGGAGTTCCGGCTGTTCCCCGACCGGCTCGAGATGGACGTTCGCGACTCCGGCAAGGGCTTCGACATCAAGAAGCTCGTGCCCGACGTGACGATCCCCGAGCACCTGCTCGACATGCGCGGTCGCGGCATCTTCATCATGAAGTCGTGCATGGACGAGGTGGACTTCGAGTTCGGGAAGCACGGCACCGTGTGCCACCTCGTCAAGCACCGCGCGGCCGCGCGGCGAGCCGCGGACGCCTAGGGGTTTATTGCCGCGCATCCTCGCCGTCGACTGGGGTGAGCGCCGGATCGGGTTGGCGGTCAGCGACGACCTCGGGGTGCTCGCTACCGGCCTGCCCACGCTGGAGATACGCGGCGAGGCGGAGGCCGTGGCCCGGGTGGCCGATACCATACGGACCGTGGAAGCGGACTCCGTGGTGGTGGGTCTCCCATTGACGCTCAAGGGCGAGCGCGGCGAAGCCGCGCGCGCCGTGGAGCATTTTGCGGAGAGCCTCCGGCGCGCGACGCCGGTCGAGGTGGCGCTCTACGATGAGCGACTCACGTCGGCCATGGCCGAGCGTCGCATGCGCGAGCGCGGTGAGCGCTCGCGCGGGCGGAAGACCAGGGTGGACCAGGGCGCTGCCGTGGCGCTGCTGGAGGGCTGGCTGGCGAAGCTTCGCATCGCGCGCGAGGACGACTCGGCATGAGCGGCGGACCGGGGGATCGCAGGCACAGGGACACGCGCACCGCGAGCCGCCGGTCGGGGGAGGCGACGCCGCGTGCCTGGGGACGCGGGCCGCGTCGCCAGCGGCCATTCCGCCCGTTGCGCTGGGCCTGGCTGCTGCTGCTCGTGGCGCTGCTCGCTCCGGCCTACGACCTGTTCCTGCCCGCGGGCTGGCGCCCGGCGCGCGAGCGCCGAACCGTCGTGATCGAGCGCGGCGAATCGCTGCACAACATCGCCACCGAGCTGCAGCGCGTGGGACTGATCCG
>DATNFC010000284.1:0-8010 GCA_035606545.1 Candidatus Methylomirabilota bacterium | reverse complement strand
CGGCTCCTCGATCGCCTCCATGTTCTGCACCGCCGGCATCTGGCTCGGGTTGTCCACCTTCATGAACTCGCCGTTCGTCAGGAGCACGTGGTACATGACGCTCGGCGTGGTGGCGATGAGGTCGATCGCGAACTCGCGGCGCAGCCGCTCCTGGATGATCTCGAGGTGCAGGAGCCCGAGGAATCCGCAGCGGAAGCCGAAGCCCAACGCCACCGACGTCTCGGGCTCGTAGTCCAGCGAGGCGTCGTTCAGCCGCAGCTTCGCCAGCGCTTCCTTCAAGTCCTCGTACTGCTCGGCGTCGATCGGGTAGAGCCCCGAGAACACCATCGACTTGGTCTCGCGGAAGCCGGGGAGCGGCGCCGGCCTTTCAGCGCCGCCGCCTCCGGCGGCGGCTTCCGAAACGGCGGCCAGCGTGTCGCCGACGCGCGCCTCGGCCACGGTCTTGATCCCGGCCACGACGTAGCCCACCTGGCCCGCGTGCAGCTCGGGCTCGGCGTCGAGCTTCAGGCGCAGCTTCCCGACCTCGGTCACCTCGTGCTGTACGCCGGTGGACACGAATTGGATGCGGTCACCCGCCTTCAGCGCGCCGTCGACCACGCGCACGAGGCAGACGACGCCGCGGTACTGGTCGAACTTCGAGTCGAAGATCAGTGCGCGAAATGGCCCATCCGGGTCGCCCGAGGGGGGCGGCACGTCGGCGATCACCCGCTCGAGCAGGTCGGGGACCCCGAGGCCGGTCTTGGCGCTGATGCGGGACACGTTCTCAGCCGCGACGCCGGCCACATGCTCGATCTCCAGCGCGACGTCATCCGGACGAGCGGCAGGCAGGTCCACCTTGTTGATGGCACCCACGATCGTCAGGTGCTGGTCCTTGGCGAGGAAGTAGTTGCTGAGCGTCTGCGCCTCGATTCCCTGCGAGGCGTCCACCACCAGGATCGCGCCCTCGCACGCGGCCAGCGCGCGCGAGACCTCGTATGTGAAGTCGACGTGGCCGGGCGTGTCGATCAGGTTCAGCTCGTAGGTCTTCCCGTCCTGCGCCCGGTAGGACATGGCGATCGCGTGCGACTTGATCGTGATCCCCTTCTCGCGCTCGAGGTCCATGTCGTCCAGGACCTGGGCTTTCATCTGCTGCGGCGTCAGCGTGTGCGTGAGCTCGAGCAGCCGGTCGGCCAGCGTGCTCTTGCCGTGGTCGATGTGCGCCACGATGCAGAAATTGCGGATGTTCTGGAGCCGGGGATCGCTCAAAAGTGCCACCTGAGGCCCAGGCGCACACCGCCGCCGCCGCCCCTGCCGCCGGTGGGCGTCGCGGGGGGCGGCCCGTCGGGCAGCGCCGGATCGTGCTTGAATTCCAGTTCGAAGCCGCGGAAGTGCGCGTCCACGTAGGCGTCGACCAGCGCGTACGTCAGCACCGCCGCAAGCAGCCATTGGTGCGCGATGCGCTGGTCGAGCTGGTCATTGTACTCGTTCACGAGCTCGTTCTCACGCTGCTTGTCCCCGTCGAGCCGGGCCTGGTCGAGCTGCGCCTGGATGTCGTCGAGCTCCCGCGTGTCCTTGACGATGAGCGCACCCATCCACACCTCGCCCGCCGCGACCGCGCCGGCCTTGAACCATGCGCGGTTGTATGCCTGTCCCCACCCCGGGATCAGCAGCGATCGCGCCATCACGAACCGCGGCTGCGCGCTCCAGCCGTGCGCCTTGAGCGAATCGGCGTGGGCTTTCTTCGCGGCCTTCGCGTCAGCATCGAGCGTGGAGGAGTTCACGACCTGGATGTCGGGCGGGTGCGCGATCGTGTCGGCCGGGACGTTCGGGCGCGCCGCTTCAGGTGGCGCCTGTGCGCGCGCGGGCGCGGCCGGGACCGCGAGCGGCGCGAACACGAGAGCCAGCGCGAACAGTGGCGGGAACGCGTGGGAATCGAACCCACCTCGGACGCCGGAGGCGCCCGACCAAGGGATTTGAAGTCCCCGGGGACCACCAGATCCCATTCGTTCCCGCGTCCTCACAACCGGCAGTAGTAGCACAGGGTTGCGACTGCCGGCCACGCGCGGCGGACGCCGCAGTTCATGGGCGGCCCGTGTCGTTCACGATGGGTCTCGCCCAGAGGAAGGCGGCTCACAGTCCCTCGTCACCGCTCGCAGAGCCACTCCCTGCTCGCATCCCGATCGGGTCGAGTCCGCATTATCTGGCTGCGAGCACCACCGCGTGCTTGCCCCGCCTGCGCGCGCGGCCCGCGTCGATGCAGGCGACGCGGCGCTTCTTGAGCCCGCGCTCGAACGCGGCGGCCATCCGTTCCGGAACGGATACGAACAACCCGCCCGAGGTCTGCGGGTCGTAGAGCGCATCGAGCATCCCTTGCGCGAGTTCGCCTTCCACGGCAATCGACGGCGAATAGTGCGTGCGATTGCGCGCGAGCCCGCCGGGTGCGACGCCGGCGGCGGACAGTTCGAGTGCGCGAGGCAGGAACCAGCCGGCGCTGGGCCGGATCTCGAGCGTCACCTTCGAAGCGTCGGCAAGCTGTGAGGTGTGTCCGAGGAAGCCGAACCCGGTGATGTCCGTGGCTGCGTGAGCGCCCGCCGCCACCGCGGCCTCGGACGCGGCGCGGTTCAAGCTCGCCATATGTGTCGAGAGCCGCTTCGTGAGCTTCGCGTCAAGCTTGCCCTGCTTGAGCGCGGTGGACAGGATCCCGGTGCCCAACGGCTTGGTGAGGAACAGCCGATCGCCCGCGCGCGCGCCCGAGTTCAAGAGCAGCTGCTTGCGCTTCGCCACACCGGTGACGGCGTAACCGAACTTCAACTCGGTATCGCGCACCGTATGGCCGCCGACCACACTCGTGGAAGCCTTGCGCATGGTGTCCAACCCGCCCTGCATCACCGCGGCGAGCACCTCGGGCGGCAGCGTGGCCTCGGGCGCGCACAGCAACGCCAAAGCCGTGAGCGGCTTCCCACCCATCGCGTAGACGTCCGACAACGAGTTCGCCGCGGCGATGCAACCGAAATCGTACGGGTCGTCGACGATCGGCGGGAAGAAGTCCACGGTCTGCACCAGCACTTCCCCGCGGCCGTGCGCGAACACGCCGGCGTCGTCGAGCGTGGAGGCGTCGACGAGCACGCGCTTGTCGCGCGGCGGCTGCCGCAGCAGTTCGAGCGTCTGGCGCAGGTCTCCCGGACCCAGTTTGGCGGCTCAACCCGCGCACGCGACCTGCGCCGTCAGCTGGATCTCGATGCGACGGCGTTCGGTCACGCGACGTTCCTCGGGCGGGGCGTCAGCTGGGTTCCGCGGCTCAGAGATCGCGCCCCACGGCCACGCACTCGACCTCCACGCGCGCGTTCTTCGGCAGGCCGGCCGCAGCGACGGTCGTCCTCGCCGGCGGGGTCGGTCCGAACGCCTGGCCGTAGATCTCGTTCATTGCCGCGAAATCGCCCATGTCGGCGAGGAAGACCGTCGTCTTCACCACGTCGGCGAGCGACAGGTTCGCGCCGCGGAGCACGTTCGCCAGGTTCTGCATCACACGGCGCGTCTCCGCCTGGATACCGCCCGGGACCAGATCTCCCGTCTTGGGATCGATTCCCACCTGGCCCGACGTGTAGACCAGCTTCTGTCCGCCGTGCATGCGCACGACCTGGGCCTGCGAGTACGGACCGATCGCCTTCGGCGCGTCCTCGACGTGCAACGGGCTCTTCATGGGATCCTCCCCCGTCCCTCACGAAGGACGGTCATTCCACGGTGACGCTCTTCGCCAGGTTGCGCGGCTGGTCCACGTCACATCCGCGGGCCACCGCGATGTCGTACGCCAGCAACTGCAGCGGCACGACGCTCAAGATCGGCTGCAGCATCGGGATCGTTGCCGGCACGTAGACCACCTGGTCGGCACGCGACTGGATCTCGGTGTCGCCCTCGGTCGCGATCGCGATGATGCGGCCCTTCCGCGCGCGCACCTCCATCATGTTGCTCATCACCTTCTCGTACGCCGAATCGCGCGTGCAGATGAACACCACCGGCATGTTCTCGTCGATCAGCGCGATCGGCCCGTGCTTCATCTCGGCCGCCGGATAGCCCTCGGCGTGGATGTACGAGATCTCCTTGAGCTTCAGGGCACCCTCCAGTGCCACCGGGAAATGCACCCCGCGCCCGAGGTAGATGAAGTTGTCGTGCCGCCCGTAGAGCTCGGCGATGCGGCGCACCGATTCGCGCGCCTGGAGCGCCTTCTCGATCTTGCCCGGGAGCGCCGTCAGCTCGCGCGCGATCTCGATGCCGTAGTCGCGCGACAGTCCGCGATGGCGGCCGAGCACGAGCGTCAGCAGCGCCAGCACCGTGACCTGGCTCGTGAACGCCTTCGTCGAGGCGACGCCGATCTCGGGGCCGGCGTGGATGTAGACGCCGCCGTCCGACTCGCGCGCGATCGTGGAGCCGACGACATTGACGATACCCAGGGCCTTGGCCCCGCGACGGCGCGCCTCGCGCATGGCCGCGAGCGTGTCGATGGTCTCCCCCGACTGCGAGATCACCATCACCAGCGTGCCCTCGTCGATGATCGGATTGCGGTACCGGAACTCGGACGCGTACTCCACTTCGACCGGGATGCGCGCGAACTCCTCGAGCATGTACTCGCCGATCAGGCCGGCGTGCCACGACGTGCCGCAGCCGAGGATGATGATGCGGCGTACGTCGCGGAGCTGCTCCGGCGTCAGGTTCAGGCCGCCGAGGCGGGCGAGGCCTTCGCTCACGAGAAGGCGCCCGCGGGTGGCATTCCGCACCGCGTCGGGCTGCTCCATGATCTCCTTCAACATGAAGTGCTCGAAGCCGCCCTTCTCGATCTGGGACAGGTCCCAGTCGACGTCGTGCACTTCCTTCTCGACCGGCTTGTGCGCGATCGTCGCGGTGTGGAAGCCGTCGGGCGTGAGCACGCTCATCTCGCCGTCATCGAGGTAGATCACCTGCCGCGTGTGCTCCACGATCGCGGCCACATCCGAGGCCAGGTAGTACTCGCCGTCCGTGATCCCCAGCACCATCGGGCTGCCGTTGCGCGCGCCGACCAGCACGCCCGGCTCGGAAGCGCACATGACGACGATCCCGTACGTCCCCTCGACGTCGCGCAGCGCCGCGCCAACGGCGCGCTCGAGCTTCAGGCCGCGCTTCAGGTACTTCTCGATCAGGTGCGCGAGCACTTCCGTGTCGGTGTCGGTCGTGAACGCGTGGCCCTCGGAGATCAACGCGCTCTTCAACGTCGCGTAGTTCTCGATGATGCCGTTGTGCACGAGCGCGACGCTCTTCGTCTCGTCGGTGTGCGGGTGGGCATTCGTGTCGTTCGGCTCGCCGTGCGTGGCCCAGCGCGTATGGCCCATGCCGAAACGGCCGGAGACCGGATGCTGCTGCAGCCGCGACTCGAGCTGCCGGATCTTCCCGGCGGCCTTCACGATCTGGAGCTGGCCATCCTTGTGGATGGCGACCCCGGCCGAGTCGTAGCCGCGGTACTCGAGCCGCTTGAGGCCTTCGATGAGGATGGGCAGGCACTCCCGGTGTCCCACGTAGCCCACGATCCCGCACATGCGCGCTACCTCCCTGGCGCCGCCAGCGCCCGGCGTGCCTCGTCCACGATCGCCCGCGTCCCGTTCGCCTCAGGCGACTCGGCGATCACGCGCACGACCGGCTCCGTACCCGACGGCCGGACGTGCACCCAGGTCTCGCCGCGCGCGAACCGCAACCCGTCCGCGGCATCGAGTTGCCAGCCGTCGAACGCGCGCTTGAGCCGCGCCGCGGCTCCCTCCCAGGGTTCATCGGGTCGTGCGAGCTTGTCCTTGATCATCACGTACCGGGGCAGCGTATCGGCCAGCGCCCGCAGCGTCGCCCCGCGCCGCATCGCATGCGCCACCAGCGCCATGGCCACGAGCGCATCGCGCCCATGGTGGGCGGCCGGAAGGATCATTCCACCGTTGCCTTCACCGCCGGCCGCAGCGTGGTGCGCGTGCATGGCTTCCACCACGTGCGCCTCGCCCACCGGCGTGCGATGGAGGGTGACGCCCGCCGACTCGCACACCGCGTCGAGCATACGGGACGTGCTCAAGTTCGTCACCACCGGACCCTTCTGCGTCTCGAGCGCGACGCGAGTGCCGAGCACGACCGTGTACTCCTCACCGAGCGGCAGGCCCGCCGCGTCCACGAACGCCGCGCGGTCGGCGTCCGGGTCACTGGCGATGCCGAGGTCGGCCTTCGCTTCCCGCACGGCCTTCCCGAGCTGAGAGAGATGCTCGGGCAGCGGCTCCAGCTCGCGCGTGAACTTTCCGTTCGGCTCGCAGTCGAGCTTCGTCACCTTGGCGCCCAACCGTTCGAGCAGCGCCGGCAGCGCCACGCCGCCCACGCTGGCGCAGCCGTCCACGACGACATGCAGCGCACGGGCACGGATCGCGGCCACGTCCAGGTGCTTGAGCGCGAGCACACGATCGAGGTGCCATTCGAGCGCGTTCTCCTCCTCGCGCACGGCGCCCAACTTGTCCCAGCTCGTCCACAGGTCGCGATTGTTCTCGAACCGGTCGCGCACGGCATTGCCCTCGCGCGGGCCCAGGAACTCGCCGCGCCCGCTCAGGAACTTGAGCGCGTTCCAGGGCGCGGGGTTGTGGCTCGCGGTGAGGATGATGCCGCCCGCGGCCCTCAGGTGCTCGACCGCGAGCTGCGTGGTCGGCGTGGTCGCGAGGCCGATGTCCACGACGTCGCGTCCGGCGGCATTCACGCCGGCGGCGGCCGCGAGCCGCACCATGGGCCCGCTGATGCGCGCGTCGCGGCCGATGACGACCGGCCCGTCGCCGGGGAGGCTGCGCGCGAGCGCCGCGGCGAAGCGCGCGACGATCGACGGATCGAGCGAATCGCCGACGATGCCACGCACGCCGGCGACGGAGATCATGAGAGGCGTGGGCATGAAGCCGGAGGTTACGCGAGGCCCACGGCCGGGGAAAGCTGGGCCGTCACCGCGATGTCTCCACCTTCTGCTTGAGCTTCGCCGCCTCCGTGGCCATGTAGCGCTCGGTGATCGCGCGATAGACCGCGCCCACCAGCGGGCCGAGCGGGCCGGCGAACGAGAAGCGCAGGACCACGTCGGACTTGCCCGAAGAATCACCGCTGACCATGTGGTCCGCGCTCATCCGCAGGCCAGGCGTGCGGGCCTGCCAGCTGAAGCGGCTGGAAGGTTCCAACTCCGTGACGGTCCAGGTCACCGGCTGCAGCCTGGGCTGACGAACCCGATACCGGTTCCCAAGTACCAGCGGGTTGCCATCGAGCGACTCGACGCTGGCCACCGTGGGGAGCCACTTCGGCCACGCGGCGACGTCGGCCAGAACACGCCACACCGCCTCACGTGGCGCTGCGATCGAGATGGACGTCTGGAACGTGGTCATGGTCGGCCTCGCTGTTGACCTGCTGATGCAGGCGCGAGCGAGTCGGTGCATGGTTGCCTGTGAACGACGATCGGCCGATCCCGAAGGACCGGCCGATCCTGCTACCCCGCGACCCCGGACGAGGGGGCCGGAATCACGGGTGCTACCACCCGACCTAGTTGATCCTGATCATCGTCTTCTGGGCACTGTAGTGCCCGCTGCCGGTGGTCGATTCGGCGATCATCCGGACCACGTACATCCCACCCGGGGCGAGCGTCCCGGCGTCCGACCTGCCGGACCAGCTCAGCGCGTGGCTCCCCGGCTCCCAGACCTGGTTCGACAGCGACGCCACCTGCCGGCCCGCGATGTCGAAGACGCCGATCTTCACGCGGCTCTGCGTCGGCAGGCTGAAGTGGATCTGGGTCCCGTTGCTGAAGGGGTTCGGCGCGTTCTGCGCCAGGTTGAACTCCATGCCGGCCCGCGCGTACAGATCATCCGGATCCCGACGCGGCGTGTGCGTCGGCTCGGCCCCGCCCCCGGCGTTGTAGACGATCACGTTGGCGTCCTGCCCACCCATCTGGGTGCAGATGCCGACCGCACCCTTCTCGTCCGTGACGGCGAGCTTGATCGAGAACGTGCCGGTCGTGGT
>DATNFC010000283.1:0-2705 GCA_035606545.1 Candidatus Methylomirabilota bacterium | reverse complement strand
CTCCTGCTGCTGGTGCGCGGCGTAGATGCCGGTCGCGGGCGAGGCCGCGGCGCGGCGCGCCACGAACCCGAAGCGCACGCGGTCCGGAACGATCGCCTCGAGCCGATGGCGCAGGTGGCGCCACGCCCCCATGTTCGCCGGCTCCTCCTGCACCCAGAGCACGTCGCGCGCCCCGGGATAGCCCGCGAGCACCGCCGCGAGCTCGTTCTCCGGGAACGGGTAGAGCTGCTCGAGCCGCACGATCGCCGTGTCGGTGATGCCGCGCGCCTCGCGCGCCTCGCGCAGCGTGTAGTGGAACTTGCCGCTCGTGATGCGAACGCGGCGCACGCGCGGGCGATCGACCAGGGCGTCGTCCAGCACCGGCTGGAACGTGCCGTGCGTGAACTCGCTCACCGGGGACACCGCGAGCTTGTGCCGCAGCAGGCTCTTCGGGCTCATGATCACGAGCGGCTTGCGGAACGGGCGATGGAGCTGGCGGCGGAGCGCGTGGAACAGCTGCGCCGGCGTGGTGAGGTTGCACACCTGAAGGTTGCGATTGCCGCAGAGCTCGAGGAAGCGCTCGAGACGGGCGCTCGAGTGCTCGGGACCCTGGCCCTCGTAGCCGTGCGGCAGCAGCAGCGTCAGCCCCGACATGCGTCCCCACTTCGATTCGCCTGACGCGATGAACTGGTCGATGCAGACCTGCGCCACGTTCGCGAAGTCGCCGAACTGTGCCTCCCACAACGTCAACGTGTGCGGGTCGGCGGTGCTGAAGCCGTATTCGAAGCCCAGCACGGCCGCCTCGCTGAGCATCGTGTCCACAACCTCGAAGCGGCCCTGCTCGGGCGCCATGTGCTGGAGCGGCACCCAGCGGCGGCCGTCCTCGCGGTCGAACAATGCCGCGTGGCGGTGCGTGAACGTGCCGCGGCCCGTGTCCTGGCCGGTCAGCCGCACGTTGCGGCCCTCGAGCAGCAACGTGCCGTAGGCGAGCGTCTCGCCCAGCGACCAGTCGAGCCGGTCCTCGAGGAACATGCGCCGCCGGTCGGTCGAGAGCTGCGCGATCTTCTTGTGCGGGTGGAAGTCCTCGGGCAGCGTCGTCACCTTGTGGAGCACCTGCTCGAGCGTCTCGCGCGGCGAGCGCGTGTCGGCGCTCCAGTCCTCCCCCGCCCACGACAGGCCCTGCCACGTGCCGCGTGGCGCGTGGCGCTCGGGAAGCACCGGCTCGCGCGACGCCTTCGCGTGCGCGGCGCGGTAGCCGGCGTCCAGCTCCTTGGTCATGCGTTCAACCGCGGGCGGGTCCAACACGCCTCCCTGCACGAGGCTGTCGGCGTAAGTGCGCGAGGCGGGGACGTGCTCGGCGATGCGCTGGTACATGACCGGCTGCGTGAACGACGGATCGTCCATCTCGTTGTGGCCCCACTTGCGGTAGCACACGAGGTCGATGCACACGTCGCGCTTGAAGCGCATGCGGAACTCGAGCGCGAGCGTCATCGCGTGCACACACGCCTCGGGGTCGTCGCCGTTCACGTGCAGCACGGGCGCGTCCACGACGCGCATGATCGCGGTCGGGTAGCGGGTGGCGCGGGCGTCCTTCGGCGACGTCGTGAAGCCCACCTGGTTGTTCACCACGACGTGGATCGTGCCCCCCGACCCGTAGGCCGGGAGCTGCGCCAGCGCCAGCGTCTCGGGGACGATGCCCTCGCCCGAGAACGCGGCGTCGCCGTGGATCAGCACCGGGATGCCGCGCTCACGCTGGCGGTCGGCCATCACTTCCTGGCGAGCGCGCATGGCGCCCAGCACCACCGGGTTCACGAACTCGAGGTGGCTCGGGTTGTACGTGAGCGCCAGATGCACGCGCCGGCCGTCGGGCAGCACGTGGTGCGACGAGTAGCCGAGGTGGTACTTGACGTCGTCGGCGCCCTGCACGTCGGCGGGCACGTAGTTCGACTCGAACTCGCTGAAGATGTTCTCCAACGGCTTCTTCATGACGTTGGCGAGGAAGTTGATGCGGCCGCGGTGCGGCATGCCGATCGTGATCTGCTCCACGCCCAGCGCCGCGGCGCCGGAGAGCAGTGTTTCGAACATGGGGATGAGCGAGGCGGCGCCCTCGAGCGAGAAGCGCTTCTGCCCGGTGTAGCGCGCGTGCAGGAACTGCTCGAACCCGTCCGCCCCGAGCAGCGCGCGCAGCACCGCGACGCGCGCGGGATCGGCGAGCTGCGGCCGGTTGCGCGTCGCCTCCATGCGCGACTGCAGCCACTCGCGCGCAGCGGCGTCGGGCAGGTCCATGAACTCGGCGCCGAGCGTGCCGCAGTAGGTCTCGCGCAGCGCCTCGAGCAGCTGCCGGAGCGGGCCCTTGAAGTCGCCGTGGAACGGCGCCTGCACCTCGCGGTCGAGGTCCGCGTCGGTGAGGCCGAACGCGGAGAGCTCGAGGAACGGGTGCGCGTCCGCCCGCTCCAGGCCGAGCGGATCCAGCCGCGCCACCAGGTGGCCGAACTCACGGTAGGCGTGCACCAGCGCGTAGGCGCTGTCCGGCCCGCCCGCAGCGGGGGGCTTCCGCTCGCCGAACTCGACGCCGGCGAAGAACAGCGCCCAGTCCTCGGGCACGGAACGGGGATTCTCCAGCCAGTGTTTGTACTGCTGCTCGATGTAGTCGGCGTTCGCCCGTTGGATGAAATCCGCCCGGCCGGACATGCGAAACCTCAGTGCTGGTTGGGATTGCGCAGCCG
>DATNFC010000282.1:0-5743 GCA_035606545.1 Candidatus Methylomirabilota bacterium | reverse complement strand
CCGTCGGCCGAGATGCCGGTGGCCTCGGTGAGCGTCCAGCCGCTCAGCGCGGTGACACCGGCGGCGACCAGCACGTCCTTGAGGTTGCGCATGCCGAGCGCGGCATCCCAGATGAACGCCTCGCTGCCGGCGCCGGTGGTCGCGAAGCCGACCACGACCGCGCCGTCGTCGCTGACGTCGAACGCCGTGCTGTGGAAGTCGCCGCCCGCGAGATCGCCCAGCCCCTGCATGCCGCCCGCGGCGATCCAGCGGAACGCCTCGACACCGGCGGCCGATGTGGCCTCGCCGACGATGACCGAGCCGTTGCCGTTCATGCCGAACGCTTCGCTCTCGAACGCACCGAACTCGAGATCTCCGAGCCCCACCATGCCGCCCGACTGCGTCCACACGTAGGCCTCCGGTCCGGAGGTCGAGCTGCCGGTACCCGCGATCGTCTGGCCATCGGCCGAGACCTGAGCGGCCGCGCTGTTGAAGATGCCGCCGGGGAGATCGCCCATCGCGACCGGCGTGCCCGCCGTCCAGCGCACCGACTCGAAGCCGGCATCCGAGCTGCCCCAACCCACGAGCACCGTGCCGTTCGCCGACATTCCGAGCACCTGGCTGATCAGCGTGCCACCGACGATGTCACCCACGCTCACCCAGCCCGTAGCCGCCGTCCACTGCGCCGCCACGAACCCGCCGGCGATCCCGATCTTGCCCGCGACCGCATCACCCGTGGCCGTGATCGCGCGCGGCTCGCTCGCCACGGGCACACCGCCCGCCCCGAGCAGCGGCGTGAGGGTGTCGGCGCCGGCCCACAGGAAGCCTTCCTCGGTGAAGCGCGCGGAGCTGCTGCGGCCCACGACGACGCGGCCGTCGTCCGAGACGGCGAGCGCCTCGCTGTGGACGTCGCCGCCGGGGAGATCGCCGAGCGCTCGGAACGACGCGGTGGCGGGTGCGGGGGCGGGCGCGGTGCCGTTGTCCGACTGGCAGCCCGCCAGCGCGAAGCCGATCCACGACACGGCGAGTGCGGTGAGCAAACGTGAAGCGTGCGGGCGAGCCAAGCTCATGCGAGGGAAGCCTCCGGGTGCGCGCGACGCCCGGGCGCGCGCCCGCGGCAGTCTAGCGCGTCACCGAGGGATGCGTCACCGCCGGGTCCGTTCCGGTGAGCGGCACGAACCGGAGCGGGTGAAAGGTGACGCGGCGCTCCTTCACGTCCTTCCCTGCCAGGAAGTCGCGGACGACCGGTACCACGGTGTCGTTCTGGAAGAAGATCTGCTCGTGGCCGGCGTTCTCGACCACCAGGTGGGTGGCGTTCGGGGCTCCCCAGCGGAACTCCTCGCTCTGGTAGGGCGGGGTGTTGAAGTCGAGCGTGCCGGAGAGGAGCAGGACGCGGGCGCCCGTCACGACCGGGGAGCGGAAGTCGTCGCCCAGGTCCGGCATCGCGGGGTCGGGCTCGTCGCCCAGGTTCACCACGTCCGCGAACCGGCTCGTGGCCGCCTGCGACGCGATCAGCGCCAGCCGGCCCTTCGTCGCGCCCGAAGCGGCATCCATCGCGTGGTTCATGCCCGAGAAGCCGAGTGCAGCGCCGGCGCGCTTGCGGACGAACCACGCGAGCACGCTCGGGTCGCCCTGGTCGATGCTCCACAGCAGGCGCGGGAACACGGGCAGGTCGGTGGCGTCACCCATGTCGATGCGCATGATGAAGCGCAGGCCGAACGGCCCCACCGGCACCTGCAGCGTCGTCTTGCCATCCGGCAGCGGCACCGGCACGAGCATCGGCGTCTTGGCGAGCTTCGCCACGACGCGGTCGTAGAGCGCGACGAGGTCCGGGACCTGTTTCGCGATCCTCGGATCCATCGCGGACAGCAGCGCGAGTTTCCTGAATTGCGTGTCCATCGACCACGGCAGCTTGTACGTCTGGTCCGGGCCCTCGAGGCCGAACATCACCGCGTTCTCCACGTGGTCGCCGTAGCGACGCAGGTAGGCGCACGCGAGGTGCGTGCCGTACGAGAACGCCAGCAGCGAGATCTTCTCCAGCTTGAGCGCCGCGCGCAGCTCGTCGAGATCCGTCGCGCTCTGAGCGGTCGTGTAGCCGGCAAGGTCCACGCCGCGGGCGCGGATCGCGGCGAGCGCGCGGCGCTGGACCTCGTCTTCGTGCCGGCTCGCCGAGTCCGCGTCGACGAAGAACGCCATCGGCGGCGGCCCGTCCCATTGCCAGGTGAGGTCGCGATCGCCGACGCCACGCTGATCGATGAGCACGACGTCGCACACCGCAAGGTAGGGCGCCCAGAAGTCGAGCGACTCCTTGCGCTCGCTCACGCCGTGGTCGCCAGGACCGCCGGCGAGGTAGAACAGCGCCGCGCCGGGACGCGACGCGGTCGACTTGAGCCGCAGGAAGCGCACCGGGATCTTGCGCGACGAGGCGACCGCGCGGTTCTCGGGCACCATCAGCTGCCCGCTCTCGGCCTCGATCCGGCCGTGGCTGCTCTCGAGCGACTTCGGTTGCAGCTCGAGCGCGCCGCCCGCGGCCGGGGCGGGCGCGCCGAGCGCGGGCGCGCCGAGCAGGGCGAGGGCGAGGAGGGCGGTGACGGGGAGGAATGGTCGCTTCATCGCGGAGCCTCGATCGTGAGGTAGGCCAGGACGACGCGGGCCAGCTCGTTGCGGAGCGCCGTTCGTGGCATCGGGGTGAGACGCGACTGCGGCGCCTCGGCGAACAGCAGCTTCTCGCGCGCCACGGACAAGGCCAGGAACACGACGAAGCGCACCGCGGCCTCGGGATCGGGGTGGGCGATGCGCGCGCGGTGGCGCAGGAGCACCGCCATGACCGGTGCATAGACCGTGCGCCGGCGCTCCACCAGGTCGCTCGGGAGCGCCTCGGGCCGCGTGCGCGCGAACAGCGCCAGCGCCCGGGTCAGCCACGGGCGATCGGTGTAGAGCGCGATCACAAACACCACGAACGCATCCACGGTGCGGCGGAGATCGAGCGTGGCCCAGGGCACGCGCGCGAGTCGTGCGGCGACCAGCGTCTCGAGCCCGTCGTGATAGCGCTGGTAGAGCAGCGGCAGCAAGGCCTCCTTGCTGGCGAAGCGCGCGTAGAACGAGCCGATCGGCCGGCCGGCACGGCGGACGATGTCCTGGACGCCGATCTCCTCGAACGGCCGCGCGCGCAGCAGCGCCTCAGCGGCGAGCGCGAAGCGGTCCACGGTCTCGCGGCTGCGGGCCTGAATGGGAGGCGCGCAGCGCCAGCGAGCGGTGGCGCGTGGGCGGCGGGTGTGCGACCGGGACAGCGACGAAGGCATATTTAGAACGTAGTTCTAGTTAGGCTCTTTCGTCAAGCGCGTCCGCCTGGCGCGCAAACGGCGCGGGCGCCGATCCGGAGGGACCGACGCCCGCGCTTCGCATTTCCACCCGGCCATTGGCCGGAACGAGTCTCCAGTCGACGCTTGTGCGTCAGCGCTTCGGCGCGATCAGCGCGAACATCGCACCCTGCGGGTCCACGCACTGGGCGATCCAGCGGCCCATCGGCACCTGCATCGGCACGTCGACGAGCCTGCCGCCGCCCGCGTTCACGCGCTCGATCGCCGCGTCCAGCGCCGGCACGTGGAAGTAGATGAGCCAGAACGGCGAGGGCGCCTTCGGCATCTTCGTGAACACGCCACCCGTCGGGACGTCGTCCACGAAGAACGTCTGGTAGACGCCGTTCGGCCCCATGTCGAGCGCGTCGCCCTTCGTCCAGCCGAAGAACTCCGAGTAGAACGTGAACGCCGCCGCGCCGTCGCCGGCGTGCAGCTCGCGCCAGGCCACGTGGCCGGCCGTGTCCGGCGGCACGGCGGGGCGCGGCTCCTTGCTCGCGGGCGTCATGAGCATGAACGGCGCGCCCTGCGGGTCGGTCACGACCGCGAAGCGCCCGATCCCCGGGATGTCCTCGGGCGCACGCTTCACCGCGCCGCCCGCGGCGCTCACGCGCTTCGTGAACGCGTCCACGTCGTCCACGCCGATGTACGTGAGCCACATCGACGGCGCGCCCGAGGCTGCCATCTCGGCCGGCATGGTCCAGATGCCGCCCACATCCGCCGGCCCCGCGCTCACGATCGTGTACGTGCCGCCCGGCCCGCTCATGTCCTTTCCCTTCCAGCCGAGCACGCTGGAATAGAACTTCTCAGCCGCCTTGCCGTCTCGGGTCGACAGCTCGTTCCAGATGAACGTTCCCTTCGCTCGGGTCGTGAGCATGGGCTCCTCCGTGGTGCGTGGTGGTGGGAACAACAGCTCGAGATAGCGGTGGAGG
This sequence comes from Candidatus Methylomirabilota bacterium, assembly GCA_035606545.1. GTDB lineage: Bacteria > Eisenbacteria > RBG-16-71-46 > RBG-16-71-46 > RBG-16-71-46 > JAIOPA01. Next base: position 1,476 of record DATNFC010000282.1, on the reverse strand, counting down.
TGGTCCACGCACTCCTCGGCGACGGCTGATCCGTTGCGGGCCTTCGCCAGGACGAACGCCCCCTGGAGCACAGCCTGGGTGAAGATCGCGAGGCTCTCCGTGGTCCACTTGGCGCCCGGGGCGTGGCGCTGCTTCGCGAGCGCGATGTCCTTCGCCACCTCGTCGGCGTGGCCGCTGATGCTGCGCTCGCACGCCTCGCGGATCGCGGGGTTCGAGGCGTAGGCCTCCTGCACCATCGTGCCGACGAGGCAGGTGAACTCGGGCACGGCGCGGCGGAGGATGGCCTTCCGGAACTCGACGTAGCCCAGCACGCGGTCGCGCGGCTCGGGGAGGGCGTGGTAGGGAGCGGACCTGAACAGCGACCCGGTCGTGGCCGACCAGTAGGCGGCAGCCTCGACCGCCAGCTGCTCCTTGCTCTCGAAGTGGTGAAAGAAGCTCCCCTTGCTCAGGCCCGCGGCCGCGCAGATGTCGTCGACGCGGGTGGCGCTGAAGCCCTTCTCACGGATCATGCGCAACGCGGCCTCGAGCAGCCGGGTGCGCGAGTCGGTGGGCGGGGCGCCTGCGGGGGCTTCTTTGGCTGGCATGCGACGACAATACCGACCAGTTGGTATGGTGACAATGGAATAGTTTCGAACGCGGTCCCGGGGCCGCCTGCCCCATGGCAGGGCCCCGGAGGAGCCCATGGCACGTCCCAGGATCGCGCTGCTGGCGCTGGTGACGGTGGTGAGGTTCCTTAAGCCGCGTGGCTGCTCGAGGTCAAGTTCGACGGCGGCCGCCGAAACCTGACGCGAGACCTGCGTCCCGACCTGTCCGCTGCTGTGCCACTTCTTAATGTTGCGACGGCGCGGCGGACCCGCGTCATTGCTGCCTGAACACCTGTTTCCAGTCCGCTTTCATGTCCACGACCGTCCAGCCCGCCGTCTTGGCCTCGTCGAGCGCCTTGTCGAGCCGGCCGATGTGGGAGTCGCGGTCGTACGCCCACTCGCGCTCGGCGTCCGTGTGGTGGACGAGCAGCGCCAGCCGGGCGCCGGGTGCGTCCCATGTCCACTCCAGCATCTGCTGGTCGCCGTCGGAGTTGCCGAACGCCGCGATGGGTCGCCGGCCGATCAACGTCTGGATGCCCGCCGGCTTGCCCGGCCCGTCATCGACGAATTGCACCTCCGGCAGCTTCACCAGTACCGGCTTGCCGTCGCGCCTCCCATACCCGAGCTTGCCCTGCGACCCGATCACCTGCTCCGGCGGGACGCCGTAGACACTGTCGGCGAACGCGCGCATGAACTCCACGCCGCCGCCCGAGACAATGTACGTCTTGAAGCCGTTCGCCCGCAGGTAGTCGAGCAGCTCGAGCATCGGCACGTAGACCATGTCGGTGTACGGCCGGCCGGTCTTGGGATGACGCGCCGTGCGCAGCCAGTCCTTGACGATGAGCTGGAACTCGTCGGTCGTGACCCCCGAGTGTGCTGCGGCGATCACCGC
>DATNFC010000281.1:0-20553 GCA_035606545.1 Candidatus Methylomirabilota bacterium | reverse complement strand
CCCCGCGCTACTCACACGCCTGCTCCGCCTGCTGTCGCGCCGCAAGTTCGAGCGCGCCCGCCGCGAGCTGTCGCTCGCCAGCACGGAGCACCCGTCGCGACGGCCCCGGCGCGCGACCGCGCTCGCGATCGTCGAGCCCGGGCCGGCGCGGCGCCCGAGCGGTCCCCGGGGCCGTGGACGCGGTCCGAAGCTCCTCGAGCAGCTCTCGCTCGACCTCGGTCCGGAGCGTAAGCGCTGGACGGAATCGCGACTCGTCCAGCGCTCGCCGCACCGGGAGCGGATCCTCGAGTATCTCGAGTTCGCGCGGCGGTTCTATCCCGAGCTGGAGGGGGTGAACATCCGCGTCGGGCTGGCGCAGAAGCGCGGCGTGCTGGGCTGGGGCTCGCTCGACCCCGAGCGTCCGGGCGTGTGGGTGCGGCCGCGCCAGCTCCAGCTGTTCACGATCGCGCATGAGTACACGCACCTGCTCCAGGCCCGCGGCCTCGTGCCGCGCGGCGAGCGGCAGTGCGACCTCTGGGCGCTCGCCCGCTCGCCGCTGTTGATCGATTCGCCGCCCAACTACTTGAAGCTGCCGCGCACCCTGAAGCGCGGCCGGCCCACGAACGACCAGGCGCACGCGCTGTGCGCCGCGGCGCGCGAGGCGATCGCCGCGCGCGAGGCCGGGGACCGGCGTTACCTCAAGCGCTTCGAGGCGGCGCTCGCGGAGGCAGACCCGCGCTCCGTGCGGGTACCCCGCGGCGGCCGGCGCGACCCCGACGCCCCTGGGCGCGGTTTCCGCGGGCGCACGCCCAGGGTGTCGCCGGCGTGAAGCGTATCCGCGTCGCCGCGGCCGTGGTCTGGGACGGCCCGCGGCTGCTGATGACGCAGCGCCCGCCGGGCGGCGCGCTCGGGCTCCAGTGGGAGTTCCCGGGCGGCAAGATCGAGCACGGCGAGACGCCGGAGCAGGCGATCGTGCGCGAGGTGCGTGAGGAGTTGGCCGTCGGCGCCACGCCGCACGAGCAGCTGGAAACGGTGGTGCACGACTACGCGCACGGGCTCAACGTCGAGATCGTGTTCGTGCGTTGCACGTTCGATTCGTTCCGGTTCACGCTCGGCGCCGAGGTGCACGCCGTGCGCTGGCAGCCGCCGGCCGAGATCGCGCTCGACGACGTGCTCGAAGCGGACCGCGGCTTCCTGCGCGCGCTCGGCACAGCCGCTGTCGACGGAGTACGGAGAGACACATGACGCTTCCGGAAGGACTGGAATTCCTGAAGTTCGGCTGGTGGGTCGTGCACGCGATGGCGTTCCTGCTCGTTTACCAGTTCGGCTACGTGCGCGGCCGCGGCGCGGCGAAGCGCGAGATGCGCGAGCGCGAGCTCGAGGGTGTGCGTACGGCGAAGCCCTGAGTGCCGCGCGGGTGCGAGACCGCGTCCGTTCGCGGATGACCGGGGGACGGCGTAAGGTCGCATCGCTCGGTTCGGAGCCGAGTGAGATCGCGAGAAGGTCCTGCGATCCCGTAACCCGTCCAGGGAGGTGCTCCATGTTCAACAAGTTCGTGCGGCTCGTGTTCGTCCCGCTCGTGATCCTGACGCTGGCGTCGGTCGCCCAGGCGCAGATGGGCGGCAGCGCCGACATGGGTTCCAACCGCCCCGTGAGCTTCGGCATCGGCGGCGGCGTCTCGGTGCCGGTGTCGGATGCGAGCGACGCTTTCGATACAGGCTTCAACGGCCAGGGGTTCGTGCGCTTCAACCTGCCCCAGTTCCCGATCCAGCCGCGGGTGGACTTCACGTTCTCCAAGTTCGACGTGAAGGACGTTACGCTGGCGACGCCGGGGGCCAGCGGCACCGGCCAGATCTTCGCCGGCATCGCGAACGTGCAGTACAGCTTCATGCACTCGGGCTTCCTGCGGCCGTACATCGTCGCCGGATTGGGCGCGTACAACACCAAGACCGACATCAGCGGCATCCCCGGCGTCACCGGCAACAGCAGCACCGACTTCGGCATCAACGCCGGGCTCGGAGCCGTGTTCAAGATCAGCAGCGCCGTGAGCGGCTACGTCGAGGGCCGGATCGACAACGTGTACAGCAGCAAGGGCATGATCCAGGCCGACCAGGTACAGGTCGTCCCCGTGACGTTCGGCCTGGTGTTCTAGGCGGTTCCGGGCCGCGCTCATGACCGATCGCAAACGCTTCGCGGGCAAGTGCGTGCTCGTGACCGGCGGCTCGAGCGGCATCGGGCGCGCGTGTGCGCTGGCGCTCGGCGCGGAGGGCGCCGCCGTGGCGCTCGCCGGGCGCCGGCGTGCACGACTGGACGAGGCGGCCAAGGGCGTGCAGAAGGCGGGCGGCAGCACGCTCGTGCTCGAGGGCGATGTCCGCGACGAGGCGACGTGCACCCGCTGGGCCGCCGAATGCGAGCGCGCGTTCGGCGGCCTGGACGGGCTGGTCAACGCGGCCGGCGTCATCGGCAACGGCGCCATCGACGCCACCGCTCCCGCCGAGTGGGATCGGGTCATGGACAGCAACGCGCGTTCCATCTTCCTGATGACCCGCGCCGCCGCGGACCCGCTGAAGAAGAAGAAGGGGAGCGTCGTCAACATGTCGTCGGTGGCGAGCAATCGCCCGTACGCAGGGCTCGCGGCCTACTGCGTGAGCAAGGCGGCGGTGGACATGATCACGCGCTGCTCGGCGCTCGACTTCGCCCCGCACGGCGTGCGCGTCAACGCGGTGAACCCGGGCGTGGTGGTGACCGAGCTGCACACGGTCACGAACGCCGTTGCCGATTACCCGGGGTTCCTCGAGCGCAGCAAGACCACGCACCCGCTGGGCCGCGTCGGCAGCGTCGACGAGATCGCGGCGCTGATCCTGTTCCTGCTCTCCGACGAGGCGGGCTGGATCACCGGCGCGTGCATGCCCATCGACGGCGGCCGGGCGCTCGCCAGCGCGCGGTAGGCGTGCGCGGGCTCACCCGCGCGGCTTCGAGGCCCTCCCGAATGCGCTGAAGCAGCCGCCCGCGTCGGTCATCGATCACTCCGCGGTGGAATGTCGGTCGGCTTGCCCGCCGTTCCGGGTCGGCCAAAAGCGCTCAAACTCCAAGTCCCACCTGCCGATAGTCCCGGGGACATGGCACTTCCCGCCTCGGTCCCCGTGACCGCCCTCGGGCTGCTCGCCGCCACCGCCTGCGCGGTGGCGGGCGGGCCGCTGTTCGCTGCCGGCCGCCGCGCACTGCGGCTGCGCCAGGCGCTGGGCTCGCTCAGCGAGGCGCCGCTCACCGCCGAGGCCTCGGGCTGGGTGTTGGTGCGCGGTCGCGTCGCGCTCGCGAGCCCGCTGTTCGCGCCGCTCTCCGGCAAGCCCTGCGCGGGATACGAGCTGGAAGTCTGCGGCGACCGCTCGCGCGTGGGTGGCACCGTGGCCGAGCGGCGCGCGTTCCAGCTCGAGTGCGGCGGACCCACCGCGTTCGTCTCCCCCGAGCGCGCGAGCTGGGAGGCACCCGTGACCGCGGAGCGGACGCTGAGCACGTCGGATCCGCTCCCCGAGCGGCTCGTCGAGCTGCTCGAGTCGAACGCCGAGATCCGCTGGCTGCGCGACCGCCGCGCGCCGCTGCGCATCGTCGAGCGCGCGCTGGAGAACGGCTCCGAGATCACCGTGCTCGCGGTGGCGCGCCGAGAACAGGCGGGCGTGCACGTGGAAGAGATGGAGCTGGCCGCCACCGGCACCGACGACGGCCTGGCGACGACGATCACGTCGGGCGATCCGGCGGCGACGCCGGAGCTGTGGCTCGTGGGCGACGATGCCGCAGGCACGGGTCCGCGCGTGTTCACCCGCCGGCCCGACGTGCGCGCACTGCGGCCGTCGCCGTGGCGCGTCGCGCTCGTGGGTGCGGGTCCGGCGCTCACGCTGTCGGGGCTCATCTACCTGGCGTGGGCCGCGTCCCCGCTCCTGGCGCGGCGGTTCTGATGATCGGGGCCCTGTATCCGGCTGGCTGCGCGCTGATCCTGGGCCTGGGCGGCGTGGCGTTCCACCACGGCCTGCGCGCGTTCCGGCTCCAGCGGCTGATCGCCGACACGCCCACCGCGAAGGTGCGCTCGCTCGCCATGGGACTGGTCGAGCTGCAGGGGGCGCTCCGGAGCCGCAGCCGCACCGCCGCTCCGTTCACCGAGAAGGACTGCGTGTGGTGGGAAGTGGAGCTGCAGACGCTGCGCCAGTCGAACAAGGGCTTGAAGCAGTGGCACACGGTCCACCGCGAGCGCTCCGGCCATCCGTTCTTCATCGACGACGGCACCGGCACCGCGCTCATCTATCCACAGGACGCCGAGGTCAAGGCGGGCGACGTGGTGAGCGAGGAGACGCACGGGTTCGGCGTTCCCGAGCCGTACCACAGCTTCATGGAGAACCGCGCGCTCGGCATGCGACACCTGTGGAGCATGGGACCCATGCGCTTCCGCGAGCGCACGCTCGAGGCCGGCCGCGCGGTCTACGTGTTGGGCCGCGCCGAGCCGCGCCCGCGCGCGGTCGAGGTGTCGATGGACGAGGAGGCACTCGAGGCCACCGGCACCGACGCCATCGGCGCGCGCTACGTGCGCCAGCACGACGACCGCTGCATGGCCGTGATCCGCAAGGGCCGGCGCGATCCCGCGCTGCTGATCAGCGACCACAGCGAGAAGACCATGACCATGGAGTACGGCCTCAAGGCAATCGCCGGGCTCGTCGGCGGGCCGTTGATGATGATGTTCGCGATCTGGTTCTACGTCGATTTCCTCGCGGGCGGCCTCGGGCCGCTCCGGCGCTGAAGGGGGAGGAGATGCATCCGGCAGAGATCCTATGGGTGGCCGCGATCGGCTTCACGGTCGTGGGCTCGATCGGCTACTTCCTCTCGCTCTACAACGGGCTCGTGGAGCTCAAGAACAACATCGGGCGGTCGTGGGCGAACGTCGACGTGCTCCTGAAGCAGCGCCACGACGAGATCCCGAAGCTGGTGAAGACGTGCGAGGCGTACATGCAGCACGAGCGCGCCGTGTTCGACCGGCTGGCCGAGGCGCGGGCGTCGCTGCAGTCGGCGCGCACGGTGGGGCAGCGCGCGGACGCCGAGAACATGATCGGGCGGGCACTGGGCGGCATCCTCGCCGTGGCCGAGAACTACCCCGACCTGAAGGCCGACCAGGGATTCCGCCAGCTCCAGTCACGCATCAGCGAGATCGAGAACCAGATCGCCGACCGCCGCGAGTACTACAACGACGTCGTGACGCTGTTCAATACACGCCTCGAGCAGATCCCCGACTCGTGGGTGGCGCAGGGAATGCAGCTCGAGCGCGCCGAGCTGTTCAAGATCAGCGAGTCGGACCGCGAGGACGCCCGCATCGAGTTCAAGCTGACCGCCTGAGGGCTCGCCGCGCCGGCGTTTGCCGCCGGCGCGGTCTGCCGGTAGCTTCACCTCCCCGTATCGACAAGGACGACGACACGATGGCCCGACCTTCCGCCGCAACGGCCGAGAAACAACCCAGCGTCTCGAGCGAGACCACGACGAAGCAGCGTGTCGTGGTCGCGGGCTTGGGCCGCACCGGCGTCGACTACGCCTGTGCGTTCGCCATGCACCCGTTCGCCGAGGTGGTGGGGTTCGTGGAGCCGCGTGGCGACCTGCGCCGGTTCATGCGCGGCGTGGGCTTCGGCGCCCCTTCGGATTCCTCGCTCGAGCGCTGGCTCGACAAGCACGCCTGCGACACGGTCGTCGTCAGCGCGCCGGCCGCCGAGGCGCTGGGGATCGTCGAGCGCGCAGTGGCTGCGGGCCTGGGCGTGCTCGTGCACGGCCTGGCCGGCATGCCGGGCGAGACCGCGACCCGGATCGCTGCGGTGCTGTCCGGAAGCGAGAAGCCCACGGCTGCCGGCGCGTCGGTGATGTTTCAGCCGACGTTCGCACGTGCCCGCCGGAGCGGCGCGCTTTCGGCGGAGCGCGTGAGCCAGGTGCGCGCGTCGGCCTCGGTGTCGCGCGTGTTCTCGCCGCTCGCGGCGCCCTCGCGCGACGTGCTCGACTTTCTGCTCGCCGACCTCCTGCTGCTGCTGGACGCGTCGTTCGGTCCCATCGCGGGCGTGAAGGCGACCGGCCAGAAGCTCTACGGCGACTGGCTCGACGAGTGCCAGGTCGAGGCGCGCTTCGCGAACGGCCTCGCCACGAAGATCGAGGCGTCGTGGAGCGTGCCCGGCTATCCATGCGCGGCGATGGTCATCGAGGGCTCGGGCGGCGAAGGCCGCGTCATCGTTTCGGACGACGCACTGGAGATGGACATGCCCGGCCTCCAGGGCCGGGTCGTGGCCGCGAGCGAGCCGGGCACGGCGCGCTTCGAAGGCGGCGAGGCCTCGGCGATCGCCGAGGGGTACTTGAAGTCGCTCGCCGGCGACCCTGCGGCGAACGATTCGCTTTCCGTGCCGCGGGCCACGCGCGTCGCGCGCGTGCTCGAGGCGGTGCGGCACAGCATCCAGGCCGACGGCGAGGAGCGGGAGGTGGCGTCATGAGCAAGCGCACGTTGCCCGAGGTGCCGCGGCTGCTGCTCGGCGTGTCGTCGCTCGACCAGCCCGTGCGCACCACGCGCGACCGCCAGCTCGAGGTGGCGTCGCGCTTCAAGGAGCCCGAATCACTCGCCGTGGCGCTGGTCAAGGGCGTCGCGGCCGGGGCGCAGGGCGTGATCGCGCCGCCGACGCTCGATGTGCGCGAAGCACTGGCCGAGCTGAACAAGGATCTACCGATCTTCGCCCGCGTGGCGCACACGTCGCCGGCCGAGGACCTGCGCTGGGACCACGTGTTCCTCGCCGACATGGGCGACGTCGAGAGCCGCACGTCGCGCGCCGGCAAGCGCGCCGGCAACGCGGCGCTGAACCTGCTGCCGATGAGCCTCGCCGGCGACCTCGCGTCGCGCGTGCTGCCACGGATGGAGCGCGAGGTGGCGCTGTTCAGTGCCAAGGCGGTGCGCGGCATCGCCGTGGCCGCGGGCGCCACCGACCTGGCGCTGGCGGCGAACCAGCCGAAGTTCTTCGAGCGCGTGGTGCGGTTCGCGCACCAGCGCCACTGGCTCGTGGGCTTCGAGACCCGCAACCTCGGCCACCTGCTCGCCCGCGCGGCGACGTGGGAGATGGGAACGGCCGCGCCGGACTTCGTGATCGGCGCGGTGAACCCGCGCGGTGTCGGCATGATGCCGAACGCTGAGCGCACGCTGAGCGAGATCCGCTCGAGCAAGCTCAAGGTCATCGCGTGCGAGCTGCGCGCCGGCGGGCTGGTGCCGCTGGACGAGGGCGCGAGCTACGCTCGCCGCCACGGCGCCTGGGGCGTGTGTCCCGAGCTCGTGGAGATGGACGACGTGCCGAAGGAGCTCAAGGGCCTGGCGCCGGCGATCGCGGCGTAAGCGGTTCAGTTCGATTACTTCCGCACGCCCACCACGTCCTGGGCCGCGGCCGGGGCGCACCAGAACAACGCAGCCAGGCCGACGGCGAAAAGCCTCACCCCGTGGATCTCAGAAGCTCTGCGTCCAGTTGTGGACGGCGTTCACGATGGTGAGGTTCTCGCGACGCAGCGTCTCGGCGTAGACCGCGGCGTTCGGCCACGAGTGCTTGCCGCACTCGCAGGCGAGGCGACCATCCGGACGCTCCACGACCTTGCACGGCTTGTCCTTGCAGAATGGGCACATCGTTCGGCCTCCGCTGAGCGCGATGCGAGCGGCGCAGTCTAGCGAGCGCTGCGCGCGGCTTCAACCGCAGCGGCGCGCGCGTCCGCGCCGAGCGCGTTCGCGCGCGCGATGCGTGCGTAGACCTCGGCGCTCGCGCGGCGCGTGCGCGTGCGCTCGTCGCGCTCGAAGTCCACGGCGTAGAGACCGAAGCGCCCGTGGAAACCCTCGGCCCACTCGAAGTTGTCGAGCAGCGACCAGTGGAGGTAGCCGAGCACGCGCACGCCGCCCGCGATCGCACGGTGCATGGCTTCCACGAACGCGACGATCGCCTGCGGCCGCAGCGTGTCCTTCTCGTCGGCGAAGCCGTTCTCGGTGACCAGCACCGGCCGGCCATAGCTGCCCGCGTGGACGAGTGCGCGCTCGAAGCCCTCGGGCCACAGCTCCCAGTCGAGGTCGGTGCGCGGCGCGCCTGGCCGCGCCACGTGGTGCCTGGGCGACAGCGAACGCACCATCCAGCGCGTGTAGTAGTTGAGCCCGTACCAGTCGAGCGCGCCCTTCAGCTCGGGGAGCGCACGCCGGACGCGGCGTGCTCCCGGGATCGCGAGGTCGATCGTGCCGTCGACGGGCGCGCGTTCCACCGCCTCGATGAACACGCGGTTCTCGAAGTACGCCTGCAGCCGGTCGAGCGGGTTCCAGCCGCGCATCGGCTCGAGTTGCGTGTAGTGCTTCGCGAAACCGACGTTCGCCGCTGTGCCGTCGCCGTCGGCGTCGGCGCGGTCCTCCGACTTCAAGACCCGGTAGGCGATGCCGTGCGCCTCGAGCAGGTTCGCGATCACCGACAGCGCGCGCGACTCGTCGTGCACGGCGGGCGGCCACACGCCCTCGCTCCAGCCGCGGAACGCGTACACCTCGGGCTCGTTCACCGTGCACCACCAGTCCACCTCCGAGCCGTACTCCTTCGCGCAGAAGCGCACGAACGACTCGAACCGGTCGACGGTGTCGCGCACCTCCCAGCCGCCTGCATCGGCCACCCACAGCGGGTTCGTGAAGTGGTGGAGCGTGACGATCGGCGTCAGTCGGTGGCGCTTGAGCGAGGCGAGGACGTCGTGGTAGTGCGCCACCGCGCCGGGGTCGAACTGCCCGCGCGCGGGCTCGAGCCGGCTCCACTCGAACGACAGCCGGTGCGCGTTGTGCCCGTCGGCGCCCGCACGCGCGAAGTCTTCCTCGAACAGCTCCCAGTGGCGGCAGGCATCGCCGCTGCTGCGCTCGCCGCGGATCGCGCCCTTCTGCTGCTCGAATCGCCACCAGTCGTTCGCGGTGTTCCCGCCCTCGACCTGGTGCGCGCTCGTCGCCGCGCCCCACAGGAAGCCGGCGGGGAAGCGAAGCTCATCGCCCATGCGCGCAGGCTAGCCCGAGCGATTCGTGAAGCGCTACTCGGATCGCGCCCGGGCAGCACCAGACCCCGCTGCTCGCTACGATGGTAGAGTTGCTGCGCTCATGTCCGTCACCGCCCCCCGCGCTGCCCGCCCGCCGCTCCATGACGGCCTGCGCGCGTTTCGCCACCGCGATTTCCGGCTCTATTTCACGGGCCAGCTCATCTCGCTCGTCGGCACCTGGATGCAGTCGGTGGCGCAGGGCTGGCTCATGCACCGGCTCACCGAGTCGGCGTTCATGCTCGGGCTGCTGTCGTTCGCGCAGTTCGCGCCGGTGATCCCGTTGGCACTCTTGGCCGGCGTGGTCGTGGACCACACGTCCAAGCGCCGGCTGCTGCTCGGGACGCAGACGCTGTTCCTGCTCCAGGCCGCGGCGCTGGCGTGGATCGTGAGCGCCCACGTGGTGCAGCCGTGGATGGTCATCGTGCTCGCCGTGGCGTACGGGATCGCGAACACGTTCGACCTGCCCGCGCGCCAGTCGATCATCGTGGAGATGACCGGCAAAGAGGACCTGCCGAACGGGATCGCGCTCAACTCGGCAGCGTTCAACATGGCGCGCATCCTCGGGCCCGCGGTCGCCGGCGTGATGCTGGCCACGCTCGGCGAGGCCGGGTGTTTCTGGTTGAACGCGGTCTCCTACGTCGCCGTGCTCGTGTGCCTGGCGATGATGCGCGGCGCACCCGCCGCGGCGGCGGCCACCGCCGCAGCCGGGGGCAGGCGAATGACGATGCGCGAGGGCTTCGCGTACGCGTGGGGCAACCGCAGCATCCGCCACCTGCTCGTGCTGCTCGCGGTCATCTCAGGTTTGGGCTTCCAGTTCAGCGTGCTGCTGCCGGTCTACACGCGCGACGTGCTCAAGGCCTCGGCGGACGTCTACGGCTGGCTGTTCTCCGCGTTCGGCGCGGGCTCGCTCGTCGCGGCGGCGCGCATGGCGGTGACGCGCGAGCGCTGGGCGTTGCGGCGCCACCTGCTGATCGGTCTCGCCACCGCCGGCGTCGGGCTCGCCGGGTTCGCGTGGGCGCGCTGGCTGCCGGCGATGCTGGGCTTCGCGGCACTCGCGGGGTTCGGGCTCATCCTCTACGTGTCGAGCTCGAACACGCTCATCCAGCTCACCGTGGAGGACCGCTACCGCGGCCGCGTCATGAGCCTCTACACGCTGTTCTTCATCGGCACCGCGCCGTTCGGCTCGCTGTTCGCCGGCGCGGTTGCCGAGCGCTGGGGAGCGCCGATCGCCACCAGCCTGTGCGCGATCGTGGTCCTGGGCGGCGCGGTGTGGGTGAGCTTCCGGCTGCGCGAGGTGGCTGCGCGCGAGGCCGCTGAGCGCGAGGCCGCCGAGCGCGTGCCCGAGCCCGAGTCCCCGGCCTGATGCCGGTGTTCGGGCTGGCGATGCCGGAGGAGACGGCGCGGATCGCCGAGCTGCGGAACGCGGCGGGGGAGAAGCTCACCCGCGAGTTCGGCCGCGGCCACTGGTCGCACCCGGTCACCTCCGAGAAGATCGCGGAGGGCATGGAGAAGTCGCGCGTCTACGTGCTGCGCGAGCGCCAGCGCGTCGTCGGCACGCTGCGCCTGCACTTGAAGAAGCCGTCCGAATACGACCGACCGTGGTTCACGCACGTGCGCCGGCCGCTGTTCCTCTACGACATGGCCGTGGACCCGGTGCGCCAGCGCCGCGGCTTCGGCCGCGCGTGCATCGAGGGCGCGATCCGCGTCGCGCGCGCCTGGCCCGCCGACGCCATCCGCCTCGACGCCTACGACCACCCCGCCGGCGCCGGGCCGTTCTACGTGAAGTGCGGCTTCCGCGAGACCTCGCGCCGCGTCTACTTCCGCGCGCCGATCATCTACTACGAGATGATGCTGTGAGAGTTCCCCAGCGCCTGCCGGGTGGCGCCGTGACTGCCGTGCGCGACGAAACCCATCAGCGCCTCGCTCATGACGCTCGCCCGCGACAGCCGCGGCCTGCGGGCGATCGAATGAAACTCCGGCTCGCGCATCGCGAGCCGCAGCGACGCTCGCGCCCATAGCGCGGGCAGCAGGCAGAACAGCCGGTAGCGGTGTTCGCGCGTGGGGATGGTGTCGAGGTAGTCGGGCACGCGGTCGAGCGCGTCGTGGGCGAGGCCCGCGAGCCGCAGCGACAGCTCGCGCGCGCGGTCCGAGTGGCTGAGGAGCTGGCGGATCGTGAGCCCGTGGCCGGCGAGCCAGGACGCGGGCACGTGGCAGCGGCCGGCGCGGATGTCCACGGGCCAGTCGAGCAGGATGTTCGTGAGCTGGAGGGCCTCGCCGACCACGGGCGCCAGCGCCAGGCGGCGCGCCGCGACGTCGGAGCGATCGTCCTCTAGCCCGTGCTCGAGCAGCCGCGTCAGCATCTCGCCGACGCAGCCGGCCACGACGTAGCAGTACTCGTGCAGCTCGGCGTCGTCGTCCAGGTAGGGCACGGCCGGGCCGCGCTCGGCAGCGCGGGTGGCGAAGCGCTTCATGCCGAGCGCCATCGTGCGCACGCAGCGGCGGATGTCGTCCGCGTCGTGCGGATCGAGCGCCGCGAGCACGTGGAGCAGCGCCGGCAGCCGGACGAGCAGCGTCACGTCGGAGCGCCCGTTCAACGACGTGGCGCCCCGCGACAACCGGGCCGCGGCCGCCTCGTCGCCCTCGAGCGCGCCGACCAGCGCGTCGAAGCGTGACGCCATCTCGCCGGGGGGGCCCGGCCACGAGTCCTCGAGCGCGTCGGCGGCCCGGCAGAGCAGGTACGCCAGTCGTACGGACTCCAGCATGCGGCCCGAGAGGCAGCGGATGTTGAGCGCGAACGTGCGCGACACGCGCAGCAGCGCCTCGCGGCACCACGCGCGCTCGGTCGCGAGCGCGGGCATCACCTGCTCGCCTACGCGGAGCTGGCCGTCGCCGTTCACGTGCGGCCGCGAATCGGTTCCCGCGGGGGGCGGGAGTGCGTTCTGCATCGGCGCACTATACCCTGCGGGAGAACGCGCTGGACGACCGCGCGGCGACGCTGCGGGTGCCCGCGACGGCGCTACGGGAGCCCGCCTCGCCGGCCGATAACCTCAGGAACATGCTCTTTTCCCGCTTCGCACTGGCCGCGCGGCCCCGGAGAGAGTCGGGGACCGGCTCGAGGATGCGCTGGATCGCGCTCGCGCTCCTGATCGCCCAACCCGCGATCGCGACGAACGACCCGTTCCCGCGTATCTGGTCGTATGCCGGGAACAATGCGCAGGGCGCGCCGCTCATCCTGGCGCCGGATCTCTATCAGCCGATGAACCTGACCGCGGTGCGCAACCGTGCGCGCTTCGGGATCAATACGATCGAGGTGGGGCCGTGGGTGAATGTGCACGGCCGCAATCGGCCGGACGTGCCCCAGCAGCTGCGCGCCTACAACCCGGCGACGATGACGATCGGCTACTTCAACACGCAGAACTACTGGGTGGCACCCCCGAACGCCTACCCCAGCACAGACAGCACGTTGACCGCCGACTACACCCGGTACTTTCCCATGCTGGACCGGAACCCGGCCTCGACGTGGCTCTACGCGCTCGGCACGAACAAGGCGCACGCCACCTACAACGTCAACTGGGGCAACGCCGCGTTCTGCGACAGCGTCAAGACACTGCTGGTGAACGCGCTCAAGCAGCGCGACGCGACCGGGCGCTACACGCTCGACGGCATCTTCCTCGATTACTTCGACCGCGCCCCGTCGTGGGCGTCCGGCTCTCCCGCCTACGACTACGCGCGCGCCGGCTATTCCGGCGCCGCCGCGATGGACACCGCGTTCTCCCGGCAACTGGGCCGGCTCTGCGACGCGATCCACGCGGCGCGGCCGGACGCGAAACTGTTCGTCAACGCCGCCGGCTGGGTGGCGCACACACCGCAGTGGCTCGACCGCTTCGGCGTCGCCGGGCAGTTGCGCGAGGGGTTCATGAACGGCCTCATGCCCTTCGACACGGCGCTGGCGTTCGTGCGCCAGACGAGCCCCGCCTACAAGCTGATCAAGGCCGAGGAGACCGGGTTCCCGATCTACAGCGATCCCGCCTGCGCGCGCGCCCGCTTCGCGCTCGCGACCACGTGTCTCGGGGACGGTTATGCCTACACGGGCGGCGGCGCGGATCAGCGGACGTACGTGGGCTGGTACGACGAGTACAGCGTCGACCCGGTGACCGGGGTCACGGACACGACGGGCGCGCACACCGGCTGGCTCGGGCAGCCGCTGGGTCCCGCCGAAAACATGATCTGGCCGAACCCCGCGCCGGATGCGATCACGAACAATGGTTTCGAGACCGACGTCACGAGCGGCTGGACGTTCAACTCGTTCTCACCCGCCGCGGCGACGCTCACCCGCGACGCGACGACGGCCGGCGCTGGCGTGGCGTCTGCGAAAGTCCACATCACGGCCGCGAGCACGATCGACTGGCACGTGAGCCTGAACAGCGTCGGCAAGCTGAGCCTGGTCCCCGGCACCAGCTACTCGGTCACGTTCCGCTGCAAGTCCAGCGCGCCGCGCACGATCCACGTGCTGGCGCTCAACTCGGGCGCCGACCGGATGCTCGCCGTGGACACGAACTGGAAGCAGTACCAGGTGGTCATCACCCCGACGACGTCGATCGTCGCCGGGCTGTCGTTCTTCCTCGGCACTCAGGTGGGCGACGTGTGGTTCGACGACGTCCACTTCCAGGCCGGCGCGACCAGCGTCTGGCGGCGCGACTTCCAGAACGGCATCGTGCTCGTGAACCCCACCGAGTTGTCGCTCAACGTGTCGCTCGAGACGCCGTATCGACGCCTCCAGGGCCTCCGCGCCCCCACGGTGAACAACGGCGTGGTGTCGGCGACGACGGCGATCCCGCCGCGCGCCGCGCTGTTCATGCTGCGCGCGTCGCTGGACCACACGCGCCCGGCGCCGGTCGGAGACCTGCGCGTCGGACCGTGACGCAGCGCCGTCCTGTCGTCGGGCGCACCGTGTCACCCATTCGCGGCAGCGGCTCGACCACGAGGTACGTGTGACAACGCAGCATTCATAATCGTTTTCTGAAGCGTAAATATTCTCTTTGAAATACAAATAGCATTGATACACTGGCGCCCTCTTAGAGAGAGGGTCCCCGCCCGTGCCGCGCTCGCTCCCGCTCGCACTGCTCCTGGCCGCGCTGGCCGCGGCCCCGGCCCGCGCTGCGCTCCCCTCCGTCTCCGTGTCCGACGCTCGCGTCGCCGAGGGCAATGCGGGCACATCGAGCCTCGTATTCGAGGTGGTGGCGAACGGGACGCCGCGGCGGCTCGCCCTCGCGTACTCGCTCTCCGACCTCACCGCCTCCGCCGCCAGCGGCGACTACGCGTCCGCGGGAGGCACGGTCTCGCTGACGCCCGAGCCCGCGCGCGTGATCGAGCACTGGGGCGAGCGCAACTTCATCGTTCCCACCGGCATCGCGCTGGCGCCCAATGGCGACCTGCTCGCCGTCGACGGTCCGAGCGCCAGGCTCCTGCGCTTCTCGCACACCGGCGCCCTGCTCAAGACGACCAAGGTCGAGAGCCCCGAAGGCGTGGCCGTGAACGCCGCGAGCGAGGTCTTCGTCCTGAGCCTCCACGGCCGCGTGCGGGTGTACAACGCGGCAGGTCAGCTGCTCAGGTCCTTCGGCGACACCACGCAGGTCGATATCGCCTCGGACATCACCGTGGACGCGGCAGGGTCCGTATACGTGAGCGACCAGCTCTCCAACCACATCCGGAAGTACTCGAGCGCCGGTTCAGCCATCGCCACGTGGAGCACCGCGACGCCGGGGGAGCCCGCGAACGACGGGCCGCTGGGCATCGCCGTCGACGCGCAGGGCGCTGTCTACGTCGGCAAGGCGCAGAGCGGACGCATCCTCAAGTTCGCGGCGAACGGCAGCCTGGTCGCGACGTGGACCGACACCCGGGGGTTCTGCCCGGGCGGCGACCTGTCCATCGATGCCGCCGGCAACCTCCTCATCGCCGACCTGCACACGGCGCGGGTCGTCGTGCTGGATCCGCAGGGCGCGTTCCTGAGCGAATGGACGCTCGACAACGGGCCGATGCAGGTCCCCACCCAGTTCGGCACCACCGGCATCGTGTCCGACGGGGACGGCAACGTCTACGTGACGACCCGGCACTCGGCCACGATCGGGCACTACCGCTGGGACCGCGCGACGGGCACGATCGTGGTGCCGGTCACGGGCGACGCGGCGTACGAGCCGGACGAGACGATGGAGCTGCTGCTGGCCAAGACGCCGAACGCCACGCTCGTGGACGCGACCGCCGTCGGCACGATCAGCAACGACGACTTCCAGCTCGGACCCAATCTGGTGACGAACGGCCAATTCGAATCCGGGCTCACCGGCTGGGCCGGGTTCGCGAGCGCCACGCTGCAGCTCTCGCTTGCCGGCATATCCGGGTCTGCCGCGAGCGTCACCGGCACGAGCGCGCTGACATTCGGCCTCAATGACAGCCCGAACATCGTTTCGTCCACGACGACGGGCGCGCGCTACGTCTACTCCGCATCGGTGCGCTCCCAGGTCGCCGGCACCGCGACGCTGAGGGTGCGCGAGTACCTGGGGGGCGCGCTCCAGGCGACCACGACCTCGGTCCCGGTCGCATTCGATGGCTCGTGGCAGCGCCTCAGCGTCCTCGTCAGCGCTCACAGTACGGGTGCCTCGCTCGACTTCCAGGTCCTCGGAGCGTTCGCCTCGGCAGGCCAGAAGTTCCTGATCGACGACGTGGCCGTGCAGACGCTGGGAGCGGATGTTGCGCCCGTCGTCGACGCGGTGGCGGATGTGTACGGCAGCTGGGCGCGCGAGGTCGTCGTCGAGGTGGGGGCGCGCGATCCGGAAGCGGATCCGATCACCGCTCTCGAAGCGGACCTCACCGGACTTCCGGGCGCGACGTTCAGCGTCGCCGCCGATCGAACGCACGGCACCCTGCGCTGGACCCCCGGCATCGGAGCGGTCCGCGACGAGCCCTACGCGGTCACGTTCACCGCGCGCAACGCGGCCACCGGGACGGCGACGACGCGGATCCGGGTCGGCCCCAACCTGGTGCTGAACCCATCGTTCGAAGCGAACCTCGACGGTTGGAACGGACACGTGGGCGCGGTGGTGGCGCGCGTGCCGGGCGGACGGCGCGACGGCTACGCGGCGCGCCTGACGCTGCCCCTGACCGCATGGGCCGGGCTCAACGATGTCCCGAGCTGGGGGGCCTCGTCGGGCCACGGCCGGCTGGCCGTGTTCGGCGCCTGGGTCCGGTCGGCGACGGACCATGACGCGGTGCGCATGCAGGTGCGGGAGTACCAGAACGGCGTACTGCTCGCGACGTCCACCTCCGCGGATGGAACGCTCTACTCCAACGCGCTCACGCCGGAATGGCACCGCATCATGGTCGTTCACCCGTGCGTCGGCTACGGGACGAGCGAGCTCGACCTCACGATCGACGCCCCGGGCGTGATCGGCGCGACGTTCGACGTGGACGATGTTTCGGTCATCAACGGCGGCGCCGCCTGGACGCTCGACGCTCCCCGGACGCCCACGGCCGCACCGGCCGGGCGCGTCCTCCCGAACCCGGCGCGCGGACTGGCGATGCTCGAGCTGTCCCTGCCCGCCCCGGGGCCGCTCCGGATCGAGCTCTACGACATCGCGGGGCGTCGGCTCGCGGTGGTCGCGGACGAGGCGCGCGTGGAAGCGGCCATCGTGCGGTTCGCGTTGCGCGCGCCGAGCGGCCCGCTCGCCCCGGGCGTCTACTGGTACCGGGCGACCACGACAGGGGCAACGGTCATGGGCCGCCTTGTCGTGCTGGAGTGACTCGCCCCACCGCCCAGCTGGAGTGACGGCTCGGCAGCGACCTGCGCCGGTCAGCGCGCCCAGCATGTGCTAGTTTCCTCGGCCGCAGTTCACCCCGAGGAGCCATGCCCGCCGCCCGCGACTTCACCCTCACCGCCCGGCTCGCGTTTGCCACCGCGACGGTCATGTTCGCGCTCATCGTCGTCGGCTCGATCGTGCGCACCACGGGCTCGGGGTTGGCCTGCCCGGACTGGCCGCTCTGCCACGGGCGGCTGATTCCGCCGCTCCAGTTCAACATCCTGATCGAGTGGTTCCACCGCCTGCTGGCGCTGGTGGTGGGGCTGGGGCTGCTCGCGACCGCCGCCTGGACCTGGTCGCGGGCCACGACGCGTGCCCGGCTCGGCGGGCTCGCGGCCGCGTCGATCGCGCTCTACCTGTCGCAGGCGCTGCTGGGCGCGCTCACGGTGTGGAAGCTGCTCGACCCGAACGTCGTGAGCGGCCATCTCGCCGTGGCGCTGCTGCTGTTCGCGACGCTGCTCACGCTCGGGCTCTCGGCGCGGCAGGCGGCGCGCGACGGGGCGCGACCCATCCCGCGGCGCGCCGGGCTGTTGCCGCTGTTCGCCGTCGCGACCGCGGCGATCTGGGTGCAGGCCGTGCTCGGCGGCGTGGTGAGCACGAACCACGCGAGCCTCGCCTGTCCCGACTGGCCGACGTGCAACGGGCGCTGGCTTCCCGAGCTCACGGGCCTGGTCGGCCTGCAGATGGCGCACCGCTTCGGCGCCTACCTGCTGATCGCGCTGCTCGCGTGGGTCGCGGTGCGCGCGGGAGGGGCGCCCGACGTCACGACGCGGAACCTCGGCCGTGCCATGTTCCTGCTCGTGCTGGCGCAGGGCGCGATCGGCGTCGCGAACATCCTGCTCGGGATCCCGGTGTGGGTGTCGGCGCTCCACCTCGGCACCGCGACGCTGCTGCTGGCGCTCGCGCTCGTGGGCACGTTCCGGCTCGCGGCGATGCCGGCGGGCGCGCGCGCCACCGAAGCGGCGGCGCATTCAGTGCACCGGCTGGTGGCGCGATGAGCCTCGCGAACGAGCTGCCGGTCTCGCGCGCCGCGACGTTCTCGGCGTGGCTCGAGCTCACGAAGCCGCGCATCGTGTCGCTCGTGATCTTCACCGGGCTGCCCGCGCTGCTGCTCGCCGCGCACGGCTGGCCGGCCGCGCCGGTGGCGTGGGGCACGCTCGGAGGCATCGCGCTGTCGGCCGCCTCGGCGGCGAGCTTCAACCACTACTTCGACCGCGACATCGACGCGCTCATGCGCCGCACGCGGTCGCGGCCGCTGCCCTCGGGCGCCCTGCCGCCGGCCGCGGCCGTGGCGCTGGGCGTGGTGCTCGGCGTGCTGGCAATGGTCCTGCTCGGGGCGACGACGAACCTGCTCGCCGCGGGGCTCGCGTTCGCTTCGATCCTCTACTACGCGCTCTTCTACACGGTGTGGCTCAAGCGTCGCACGCCGATGAACATCGTGATCGGGGGCGGCGCGGGGGCCTCGGCGCCGCTGATCGCCTGGGCGGCGGTGACGGACCGCGTGGGCGTGCCCGCGATCCTGCTCGCGAGCATCATCTTCCTGTGGACGCCGCCGCACTTCTGGGCGCTGTCGCTCTACCGTCGGGACGACTACGAGCGCGCCGGGCTGCCGATGCTGCCGGTCACGCACGGCGAGCCGGAGACACGCCGGCAGATCCTGCTCTACACGATCGTGCTCGTGGCGAGCACGCTGGCCGTGGCGCCGCTTGCCGGCCTCGGCCCGCTCTACACCGCGAGCGCCGCGATCCTGGGTGTGCTCTTTGTGCTTGGAGCCGAACGGCTGAGGCGGGTACCCAGCGTGCCGCACGCGCAGCAGCTCTTCCGCTACTCGATCGCCTACCTGTTCGTGCTGTTCCTGGTGATGAGCGTCGACGCACTCATCACCGTGGCTCGCGCCCGCTCCTGACGCCGCTGAAAGCCGTGCCCCCAGAAATGGGTCGGGGCCCGACCGGTGTTCCGATCAGGCCCCAAGTGGTAGCGGGGGCTGGATTTGAACCAGCGACCTTCGGGTTATGAGCCCGACGAGCTACCAGGCTGCTCCACCCCGCATCACGTAGTCCCAAGTTAGGTCCGGAGGCCCGAACTGTCAAGGGGCCGGGGGTGCCCCGAGGCCTCCAAGTGGTTGCAGGACTATCGAGTGGCCGCTATGCTGCCGCGCCTTGACCGGGTCACCCCTTACCCAGGGGCGCGCCGAGAGCGTTGGCCGCGGCCCCAAGTCCTTCGGAGGTCCCGTTGTTCCGTCCGCGGTCGAAGTCCCTGGCGGGTCTGGCGCTGGGGGTGTCGCTCCTGCTCCCGCCGTCCGCGTTCGCCGCCGCGGAGGTCCACCGCTTCAGTGTGGCGCTGTCGGCGACGCCCACCTCGGTGGACGCGGGTGGCCTGAACCACATCATCGACTTTTACAACCGCGCCGCCATCGCGCCGCTCGGGTACGAACCGCTCGACAAGATCAACTTCTCGTGGCTGTTCCAGGCCGAGGTGCGCTACTTCGTGACGCGCAGCGTGTCGATGAACGCAGGCGTGGGCCAGCTGCGCTCCAAGACCACGAAGGAATACCTGCCGGCGCTGTCGACGTCGATCAACGTGCGCGCCGACCTGATCACCGTGCCGGTGCACGTGGGAGCGGCCTACTACCTTCAGGCCTACAATCAAGGCGATTTCCAGGCCCGCATGTTCTTCGGCGGCGGGCTCGTGAGCTACACGCACTCACGCACGTCGTTCGAGCAGCGGCTGGCGGGCACCCCCGCGGACGCCGCCGGGACGTTCAAGTTCACGAACACGCAGGACAGCCCGGGCTACTACACCGAGGCCGGCGTCCACATGTTCTTCGCCTCGCGCTATTCGGTGCTGCTGTCGGCGCTCTACCGCAGCGGCCAGATCGAGCGCATGGTCGACGAGCGCACCGGGGCAGTGGTGTTCGACCCGGAGACGGGCAAGCCGTTCAGCCTCGACGTGAGCGGCATCGGCCTCCGCATGGCGGCGATCATCGGATTGTAGGGGCTGTAGCGCCGCCGGCGCGGCCTCAGCGCGTCGTGTCGATGGCGGGCTCCGCGCCGCGGAAGCGGTAGACGATCTCGCCCGGCGCCGCCCAGCCGTGCTGCGTGCGCGCAATCTCCTCGGCGCGGAACTTCCGTGCCTCCGGGTCACTCACCTGGCGTTCGAGTTCCTCGGTGTCGCGCTTCAGCCGCTCGGCCTCGTGCTCGGACGAGACGATCTCGCGCTTGAGCTGGGCGATCCGCCAGAAGCTGTGGTCCGAGATCACGGTCACCCATGCCAGCCACAATCCCGCCGCAACCCAGAACCAGCGCGGGATGCTGCGCGCACGCGAGCCCCGACCCCGGCCCTCCGGTCGCGCGAAGAAGCGGCGGCTACGATCACGCTGCTTCATGGTCGAACGCCTCCCTGGATGTTCATCGCCAGCGACGATCCCTATCGCGGCCCTGCGAACGTGGAGCTCGGTCTGTCAGCGCAGCGCCTTGAACGCCCCCCGTCCGGGGTACGACGCGGCGGCACCCAGCTGCTCCTCGATGCGCAGGAGCTGATTGTACTTCGCCACCCGGTCCGTGCGACAGAGGGATCCGGTCTTGATCTGGCCGGCGTTCGTGGCCACGGCCAGGTCGCTGATCGTCACGTCCTCGGTCTC
>DATNFC010000280.1:0-4899 GCA_035606545.1 Candidatus Methylomirabilota bacterium | reverse complement strand
CCCGAAGTGCGCGCTCCGTGGCTTCGAGTCGCAGCGTGAGCCCTTCCAGAATGTGACTGTCCATGTCGGCCC
The DNA here is from genome assembly GCA_035606545.1 of Candidatus Methylomirabilota bacterium. Classification (GTDB taxonomy): domain Bacteria; phylum Eisenbacteria; class RBG-16-71-46; order RBG-16-71-46; family RBG-16-71-46; genus JAIOPA01. The sequence goes on along the minus strand of DATNFC010000280.1, from coordinate 4,827 downwards.
GCCTCCCCTATGCGACTACTGGATCGGCTTCCCCATGCCGCGCCGGAGCATCGCGATCTGGCCGGCGTGATAGAGCTGGTGCTGGATCTGGCCGTGGATGAGCACGTTCCACGACAACTTCGTGCCCGGCCGGATGCGGCCGAGCTGCGCCTCGGGAAACCTCGCCACCGCGGCGCGGAACTTCCGCTGCGACGCCGCCAGCCGCGCGAGCGACTTCTTCCATACCGCGGGCGTCGGCCGCGGTGTCATCGGAAAGTTCATCTCGGGCGTCACCTGAGGTGGCTTGCCCGCCAGGCGCTCGGCGACGATCGCGTTCCAGCTCGCGACGTGGTCGACCAGCTCCCAGATCGTGTGCGCGCCCTTCACCACCCGTTTCGCGGCCATCGCTGGCGTGACGTCCTTCAACGTCTCGAGCAGCGCCGGGCCGTGCCAGGCCTGCGCGCGATGCGCGCGGTCCAGCAGCTCGAGCGTGCGCTTCTTCTCCCCCATGGGCTCTCCTTCCGCTCAGCGTTTCGCGGGCTCGGTCAGCCTGCTCAGGCTCTCGAGCTGCTTCAACCGTCGGTCGGCGGCGAGCCGGCGGCGCTCGGCCGCGTCGCGCACGCGCTCGGCGGCGGTGCGTTGGGCGTCCAGCATGTCGTGCAGCAGCAGCTTGTACTGGGCAACGGTCGCGTCCGGCGGCCGCTTCCCCGTCGACATCTGGGTGTGCCGCGTCGACACGGCCAGCTCCAGCTCGAGCGCGTGGATGTGGGCCGCCGCCGCGAGCCGGTCGGCGTCCATGCGGTCGGCGTCGGCCTTCAGCGCGTCGCGCATCTGCGTGAGGTAGTCGAGCTCCTTCGACTGGCGCTTGTACGCGACGTCCAGCTCCGTGGTCGCCACGTTGTCCTGCGCCTTGCGCGCCACGTCGTAGCGCACGCGATTGCTCTGCAGCTCCTCGCGCGTGATGCGCGCGCGGCCGTCGGCGTCGGCGGCCAGCCGGCGCGTGCCGTCCACCATCGTGGCGGCGGCGCGGTCGCTCGCGCGCGCGTCTTCGAGCTGGTGCTGCACCTCGCTCGCGCCGCGCGGCACGTACACCGCGAGCAGCTCGCCCATCTCGCCGCCGCGCAGCATCGACTCGGCGGTGCCGACGATCGCCGCGCGTCCCGACGTATCGGGGCGGGCCTGCGCGCGCACGGACGCCGGGGCGACGGCGCCGACGATCAGGGTGGCTGCGATGGGGAGGATGAAGTTGGATCGACGCGCCATGGTGGCCTCCGGCCGGACGGTGAACCCGGGCACCGCGCCGGGAACCTGCCCTGGCCCGGACGCGGCCGGGCGCACCGTACCCCGGCCGTCGCGCGCCGCGCCATCCGAGCGGATCCGGTCAGCACGCGGGCCCGTGGCGAATGTTGACAAGGCCCTTGCGGACGGCGCGCGTCCGGGCGTGGCGAACGTTCGTCCAAAGGTATGGAGCGGTGGCCCCGGCCTCGCAGGTTCCCGCCTCATCCGGCCGCAGGAAGGACGAAGGAAGCCATGACACTCCGCTTGTTGCGAATCGCCGCGCTCGTGCTGGTCATGATGCTGTCGCCCGCAGGCGTGCGGGCGTTCGGCGTCAACGACGTCATCCAGCTGCAGAAGGAGCAGGTGAGCGATTCGCTGATCGTGCTCGCCATCCAGAAGAGCGGCGACGTCATCCACGTCAGCTCGAACGACTTCCGCCGCCTGAAGCAGGCGGGGGTGTCCGACCCGGTGATGAGCGCCCTGCTGCGCAGCGAGCAGGTGGGCTTCGAGAAGAAGGCGGACGTGAACGCGTACGGTTGGTCGACCTACCCCTACGGGCCGTACCCGCACTCGAGCTTCGCGCTCAATCTCAACTACGGCTACGGCGGCTACCTCTGGCCCGCCTACCGGCCGTACCCCTACCGAACGTACGTCTACCGTCCTTACGTCGGCATTCACTACCGCTACCCGTTCCGGCGCTGGTGAGCCGGGTCCGACGCACGCTCAGTGCGTCGGCGCGAAGCTCCCGCCCACCCGTTTCCCGAACAGCGACATGCCCATGCCCTGAACGAGCAGCAGCGTCGTGAGTGTCACCAGGATGCTCGGCGCCGCGGGCAGGTCGAGCGTCACCGAGAGCAGCAGCCCCGCCACGCTCGCCACGAACGCGAACACCCAGCCGACCGCGAGCGCCAGCCCGGTGCGGGGTGTGGCGAGGACGCCCGCCACCGCCGGGATCACGAGGAAGCCGAACACCAGCAGCACGCCGGCGATCTGCACCGCGGACGTCACCACGACACCGAACGTGGCGTAGAACAGGAAATCCCACAGGAACACGCGCCGGCCGCGTGACCGGGCGCCCTCGGGGTCGTTCGTGATCTCCATGAACGGCTTCCTGAGCGCCACGTGCACGATGCCGACGATCGCGTAGAGCCCGGCGACGATGGCAATGTGGCGCGGCGCCACGGTGAACAGCGAGCCGACCAGCGTCTCCTTGATGTGCTCGGCGCCCGACGGCGTCTTCTCCAGCAGCAGGAACGCCAGCGCCTGCGCGGTCGCGAACACGATGCCGATGAACGCCTCGAGCGGCGCGTGGCGGGCGCGGCCGCGCAGCCACGCGAACAACGCCGCGCCGAGCATGGTCATACCCAGCGCGAGCAGGTAGGCGCCGCCCTCGTCGTGCTCGTGGCCGAGGACGACGGCGAGCGCCACGCCCAACGCCGCCATCTGCGCCAGTGCGAGATCCACGAACAGCACGCCGCGGCGGACGATGTGAAAACCCAGGTAGGCGTGGATCCCGGCGAGCACGAGCGCCGCGAGCGCGGCCATCTGGAAGAACGGGAGCTTCAGGGCATCGAGCATCACTTCCCTCCCGCGAGCGCGGCGAGCAGGCCGTCGAAGTGCTGGAGGTAGCTGCCCGCGGTGGGCGCGTCGCACGAGGCCGCCTCGATCACCTGGCGCACACCGGCCTCGCGCTGCAGGAACTTGCCGCCATCGGACGAGAAGTACGGCTCCTGGATGAGCAGCCCCACCTTCTGCGCTTTCGCCTGGTCCACCAGCTCGGCGAGGTGTTTCGCGGTGGGCGGGATGCCGGGAACAGGCTCGACCGTGTTCACCACCTCGAAGCCGAACGCGTCGGCGAAGTAGCTCCACGAGCGGTGGTAGGTGAAGATCGCGTGCGACGCGAGCTTCTTCGCCGCGTCGGCGTTCCGCTCCCACGCCGCCTGGGCGTCCTTCCCGAACGCCTCGGCGCGCGCGCGGTACTGCGCGGCGTTCGCGGGGTCGGCCTTCGCGAACGCGTCGGCGATCGTGGAGGCGACGATGGCGCCGTTGCGTGGATCGAGCCAGTAGTGCGGATTGCCGTCGGGGTGCACGTCGCCCATCGAGGCGTCGACCTTGCCCGTGGGCTTCTCCAGCACGCGCACGTCGCGCGAGCAGTCCACGATCTGGACGCTCGAGTTGCGCGAGCCGTCGACGATCGCACCCGCCCACTGGTCGAGCCCGAGGCCGACCTTGAGATAGAGCTTTGCGCGCGACACCTTGACCATGTAGCTGGGGAGCGCCTCGATGCGATGCGGGTCGGCGCCCGGTCGCGCGATCGCGAACACGTCCACCTGGTCGCCGCCGACGCTGGCGGCGATGGAGGCGAGGTCGGTGGTGGACGCGGCGACGTTGAGCTTGGCGTGGCTCACGGCCGGCGCGGCGAGCGCCGCGATCGCGAGCAGCAGCGTGATGGGACGTCGGAGCATGGGATGTCTCCTAGAACTGGTGGGCCTTGTGCGGGCCCATCGAGAAGATGACGCGGAGGGTGAGTTCGTTGACGGCGTCGAAGCCGATGCCCGAGGCGTCGGGAACGAAGGAAACCGCCTCGGAGCCGGTGCGCTTGCTGCGGCGCCAGTCGAGCCGGAATGCGGTGGTCTCTTCCATGAGCGCGAGACCCGCGAACACGCCGACGGAGCTCACGGATTGGTCCAGGTTGACGGGGTCCTCGTAGGAATCGAACGACCCGCCGACGTCGTAGCGTTGCTTCCAGTTGAAGTCCGCGAACAGGTAGCCGCCGTTCACGCGCGTTGTGAACACGCTGTAGGCAGCGGCCACCGGGCTCCAATCCGCGATGTCCCGCTGGAGGTGCAGGTACTCCCCCTGCACGAGCACGTAGGCATTCGCCGACGTCCACAGCTTGGCCTTGACGTCGCCCCCCAGCACGAGCGTGCGCGCAGCGGCCGCGACGTTGTTCGTGCCCTGCGTGGCCGAGAACCCAAGCTCGATCCCCGAGCGATCGCCGATGCCGGTGAACGTCGCGAGGCGGCCGACCCACGCGGCGCGTGGCTCGTCCGCCCGGTCCCCTTCGGGACTGAGCAGTGGGTCGTTGGGGTCGCCGCTCAACACGCGCGCGATGCGGAAACTGTCGCCCTGGAGCACGTCACCGTACGCCGTCACCGACGTCGTGCCCGGCAGCGGCAGGCGGTACGACACGTCGAGCCCGGTCTCGTTGTACGCCTCGGCGCCCGGCAGGTACGCCGCCAATACGCCGAAGCGGTTCGCGAACGGATAGGTGTGCGGGTGCGCCGGGTTCAGCTTGCCGAAGCCGACCCTGTACTTGCCGCCCTTCAACTGGATGTCCCCGGGCAGGCCCCGCAACAGCGAGAAGTAGCCTTCCTCGAGGTCGATCTCGCCGTCCGCCAGCGTGACGTCAAAGAAGCCGCGTGCGTAGGGGTTCAGTGCCGCGTCGAACACCAGCTCGGTCTCGCCCACGTCGAAGACTGGGCGCTTGGCGGTGGGGTCGCCGGCGGCGTCGGTCCAGCTCATGAACGGCTGGCCGATCACGGAGATGTCGGGGTTCGTGACCCCGGC
>DATNFC010000279.1:0-8122 GCA_035606545.1 Candidatus Methylomirabilota bacterium | reverse complement strand
CTCGATCGCCTGGCGCTGCACCTCCTCGTCACCACGATCCAGCGGCTGCGAGCGCTCGTCCTGCGGCTCCTGCTCGGTCTGCTTCTGCCCGGACTTGTCCTGCTTGTCCGCCTTGTCCTTCATCTCCGGCGTGTCGAACTTCTTCGCATCCGCCTTTGCGGCCGGGGCAGCCGGCTTCGCTGGCGAAGGCTTCGTGTCCGCCGCGAGCGGCGGCTGCGGCTCCTGCTCGCTTACCTTCTGCCCCAGCGCGTCGAACGCCGCGCGGCGCGTGCCCTTGTCGTCGTCGGTCTGGCCGGCGATCGCGATCAGCGCCTCGAGCGCTTCCTGCGTCTGGAACCGGCCCAGCGACTCGACGCTCGCGCGCCGCACGCTCGGCGACGGATCCGTGTACGCGGCCTGCGAGAGCATGCGCACACCCTCGCTCGACGGATGCATCGCCAGCCCCTCGACCGCACCGCGGCGCAGCTTCTCGGACGCCGAGGTCTCGAACACCCTCGTCAGGTACGGCACCAGGAGGTCCGAGTTGCCCATGAAGCCGATGCTCTCGACCAGTCGAGCGCGCAGCAGCTCGTCCTTCGTCTTCTCGATGGTGGTGACGAGCCAGCGGAACGCCTGATCGTCCGCCACCGGCTCCACCCAGTAGAGCGGTTCGTTGCGGAAGTCCGCGGGCAGCTCCGCGGTCTGGATGCGGATCCGATCAGGGGTGCCCGCGTCCAGGCGGATCATCATCAGCGCGGGACCGTGCTCGCGGTCGTCCTTCGCCGTCGTCCGCTTGGGATCCGACGTGCCCTGCGCGCGGCCCACGAGCACGTCCTCCATCGTGAACGCGCCGCTCCTGCCGAGCAGCGACAGGCTGATGCCGTGTGAATCGCACAGCAGTCCGCCTTCGAGCGTCGGGCTCGTCTGGAACGACCACCCCACCCACCACACGCGTGCGCCGGTCCGGCCCGCATCGCCTCGCGCCCATGCCAGGCGTTCTTCGAGCGGCTGCGAGGGGCCGGGCACGGCGACCACGCGTGAGGGTTTCAACTGACTGGGATCGGTGGGCTCGTTGTAGGCCTTGTCCTTCAAGCCGCCCTTCACCGTGCCTGCCGCGACCGGCTGGAGCGCCGCGAACGGCAGCACGAGGAGCGCGGCGAGGAACGCCGCCGCCACCGCGACGCGACGGCCCACGGCGCGGCGGTCGCGCAACGGATCCAGCACCGCGAGCAGCCGGCCCTCGAGGCTCGACGGGCGCGCGAACGCCACCGCGCCGAGTGCGGAGAGCCGCTTCGCGCGCAGCGAGCGCACCATGTCGAGAAGGTGGTCGGCGTAGTCGCTCGCGCGCGTGCGTGCCGCGAGCACGCGATCGTCGCACGCCTGCTCGCGTTCGATCTGCAGCCTCGACACCGCCCACCACACGGCGGGGTGGAACCAGAACAGCGCGCACGCCACTTGGGCGATGGCCTGCGTCAGGCAATCGTGGCGCTGGACGTGCGCCAGCTCGTGCAGCAACACGGCGCGGCGAAGCTCCAACGGCCAATCGTCCGCACCCTGAGGGAGCAGGACGCGCGGCCGTAAGAGCCCGCTCGCCACCGGCACCACGAGGCCGTCCGCGCGCAGCAGCGAGAACGGCAGCGTGAGGCCCAGCCGGTCGGCCGCCTCGAGCGCCAGCGCGTGCCACTCGCCGTCACGCACCGGTCGCGCGCCCTGGAGCATCAGCCGCAGCGCGAGATGGCCGGAGATGAACATGGCGAGCACGGCCAGCGCGCCGATCAGCCACACGAGCAGGATCACCGCGAACAGCGGCGTGCCCGACGGCGCGGGCTTCGTGGTTGCCTTCGCGCCCGCCGGCTCGGCCCCCACAGGCGGCGTCGTCGCGTCGGTGAGGTCGAACGGTGACGTGGCGTCACGCTTCGCTGCCTTGTCGGGCTTGGCGTCGCTCTTCTTCTCGAGCTTGTACGCCTTCTCGTTCGCGGGCGCGCTCATGTCGGCCCGGAACTCGTCGTCCGGCGTCAGCACCTCCGGGTTCGGCTCGACCGTGGTCGCGAGCAGGCCGAACCCCGGCGCGACCGGCGCCATGAGCGGCGTGCTCACCTTCCACCTCGGGAGCGAGAGCTGCATCCACGGCAGCGCCACGAGGCCGATGAGCGCGCACGCCCACACCAGGTGGCGGTGCGCCGCGGACGCGCGCCGGAGCACGAGCACCAGCAGTGCGGCCAGCGCGAGCACCAGCGTGCCCTTCACGATCAACTCGACCAGGAACGACACACCGGCTGCGGCCGGGGCTCCGGAGAGCACGGTGGCGAAGGACATGACGTCACCTCCCCTTTCGGCGCGAGGAATCGATCAGGCGTTGGAGACGTTCGAGCTCGGCATCGCTCATGCGATCCGACGAGGACTCGAGAAGCGCGGCCACGGCCTTCTCGGTCGAGTTGTCGAACAGTCGCTTGACCACGTCCTGCAGGATGGAGCGCCGCGCCCGCTCGCCCGAGACCACGGGCAGGTAGAGGTAGCGCGGGCCATCTTGAATGTGCTTGAGGTGCCCCTTGTCCTCGAGGATGCGCAGCATCGCGCGCACGGCCGAGTAGCTCGGCGGGTCTTCGATCTGGGCCAGGACCTCGGCGACGGTGGCGCGGCCGAGCCGGTAGACCACTTCCATGATCTGGCGCTCGCGGCTTCCCAGCTTGGTGTGCGATTGCGGCTTCACCTGCGTTCTCCTTGGGGCGGCCAGGCACGCTGCTACTTTGCTAGCACAGTGCTAATCTACTAGCAGCATCGGCCGGGCGCAAGGGGTTCGTGACCGCGTTCGTGAGCTTGGAGGCGGCGTTCGTGGACGGGCCGCCCTACCTCGCTCCGGCCGCGCCCGCCGCGCGCAGCTTCGAAAGCAGGTCCCGCGAGGTCGCGTCCTCCGGATAGAGCTGGACCTGCGCCGCAAGCATGCGCTCGGCATCCGCGTACTGCTTCCGGGCGATCATGAGCTGCGCGATCGTGAACCGCGAGTACGGGTTCTCCGGCCACCACTCGAGCGCGTCCAGCGCGTCCCCTTCCGCTTCGGCCGCGCGCCCGAGCATGAGCAGGCAGACCGAGCGCTGCGATCGCACGGTGGCGCGGAACACCACGGCCGTCGTGTCCTGCTGCAGGGACTCCGCACGCTCGAGGAGCGCCAGCGCGTCGGCCCAGCGCGCGGCCTCCATCGGCTGCGTGGCCGCGAGCTGCGCACGCATCGCCGCGGTCTCGACGAACGACAGTTCCGGCACGCCCCGCGATCGATACTCGACGAAGCCGACGAGATCCATTTCCGGGTTCCGGCGGAACTCTTCGAAGCTCGTCCAGGCGAGCGTGGTGTCCCCGTACCACACCTGGAGCGCGAGATCGCCCGCGAACGCGTGGCCCGTCATGCCTGGGTAGTGGTGCTGCCCGAAACGCGCGCCGGGGTGCGGGGCGGGCACTCGCTTCTCGAGCAACGCGCGCGTCTCGTGGGTCAGGCGCTGCAGTCGTTCGACATGCAGGAAGTCGCCCTCGATGCCGGGTGGCGGCTGCTCCGTCACGCGGCCCACTCCCCCGGGGCTCATCGCGAACGCGACGAGTCGCAGCGCGACGAGTGGCGCGAGCAGCAGCGGATGCGCCGTGCCCAAGAGCCCTACGAGCAGCACGCCGAGGCCGACACTCGCGAGCACGGCCCGCTGCGCGGACCACAGCGGGTAGACGCCCGAGAGCGGCAGCGTCGCCGCCACCCACCACAGCGTTCCCCACAGCAACGTGGGCCATGCCGCGCGCATCCGCGCCCGCGCGTCGCGACCCGTGTAGAGCACGCCCGCGACCCCGAGCAGCGCCGCGAGCGTGGTCGCGACGACGATCTCGGCGCCGCCTTCGATCGGAAGGCTGAAGGCCGAACGCGCGCTGTTCCACAAGGCCCACGCCGCGCGCACCATGAACGGCGCCGCGGCCTCCGCCCCGTAGCCGACGCTCGGGCCGTGACCTGCCGTCAGCTTCCAATACAGAGCTCCCCAGCCGGCCAAGACGAGAGCCGCCCAGCCGGTGGCCTGCAGGCGGGCGCGCCGACTCCGGCCGGGCGCCGTCGGGACCCAGGGCAGGAGCAGTGTCGCGACCGCGGCCACTTCCTTGCATAGGAGCGACCCGAGGAGGGCCAGCGCCATCGTCCAGAGTCGCTCGCGCGAGGCCTCGTGCAGCGCGAGTGCCGCGAACAGCAGCGCGCCGAGGTCCTGGAAGTGACTCGGCCACGTGATCAGCATGCGGTTCGCTTCGAGTAGCAGCGGAAAACTCGCCGCCGCCGCACACCACGCCGCCGGCCAGCGTGGCCGCAGCGCGCGATAGACCAGCGCCGCGCTGGCCACCAGCACGAGCACATGAATGGCCGCGATCCACGCTGGGTGCGCCAGCATGAGCCGACCGAAGAGCCCGAAGTAGACCTGTCGACTCACCGGCCGCCAGAACAGCGGCGAGCCGCCACCGTCCGTCAGCGGGAGTGCGCCGTCGAAGAGCGCCCGGCGCAGGAATGCGAAGTCATCCGCGAACGGCTCGCCCAGCGGCAAACCCGACGCGCGCAGGACGACGGGCAGCGCGGCGGGCGCGAGCGCCCACATCCAAGGGTCGCGCCAGGCCGATGTTCGCATCTGCTGACCGGTGGCCATCCGCTCAAGCTCCGCGAGCATGCGTCGCAACGCAAGTGCCCCTCGCGTCTCAACCACACCCCCCACCCGCCGTGATGGCTTAGTATCGGGCTCGATGCAGAGAGCCCATCGCTTCATCGCCTGGCTCGCCGTGGTCACGGCGGTCCGCGCGTTCCCGTTCGCCGCCACCGCGTTGGCCGCCGGGCCGGTGGAATGGGTCCAGCTCGTCCCCCCCGCGGTCGTGGGCCTGCACGTTCGCGACTCGAAACGCGATCGCGAGATCTTCTTCGACCAGCAGGGCCTGCTCGCGGTGCCCGATGCCACCACCATCGAGTGGCAACGCATCTGGTCCGGCGCGAACCCTGCGTCGCCCGCGCGCGACGTCGCGTTCTACGATCCGCTCCGGGACCGGATCTGGACCGTGAGCCAGTCCATCTCCGACTCGCTCAGGCTGTGGTCCATGGACCTCTCCAGCGACACGCCCGGGTGGACCGCGCGGAGCATTGTCTGGACAGCCCCCGGGATCGGCACCAATACGCTCATCCAGAACCCCGCGTACGCGTTCGATCCGACGCGTGGTCGGATCATGGCCTTCGGCGGCTATCGCACACCCCTGGTCGGACCTTGCTACAGCTGTGTGCAGGAGCTGAGCACGGTGTTCTCGATGACGCTCGGCGATACGGTGACCTGTGCGGTCGAAACCGTCGAGGGAAGCGTCCCGCGGCCCCGCGGCTCCGCCGCGATGACGTACGACCCATGGCGCGACCGCATGATCATTTGGGGCGGCGTCTCCTACGGTCCGATCTACTACGACGAGACCTGGACACTCTCGCTCGACTCGCCCATGCGGTGGACGCTTCTCAATCCGACCCAGTTGCCGCGGCCCGGGACTTTGAATGTCGCCACCAGCCTCGTCGACTCGCTGAGGCAGACCTGGATCGTCGATGGCTGGGAGCTCGACCTCTCCAGCGCGGTACCGGCAGACGCGGCCGATTGGACGCAGCTACCGGTCGACGTCTTTGATTCCGTCCCTTCGTTGCATGCCCCGGTCGCGTGGTTCGAGCAACCTGACCAGTCCCGCATTGTCCTCTATGACGGAACGAATCTCGTGTTGTTCACGCGCGGCACGCCAGCGTGGAGCGTCTCGTTCGTGACGATGGGTCGACTCGAGCGCTACCGGCCGGTTGCGTTCGTGGACGCCGCGCGCGAGCAGATCTACGCGGGGTTGGGGGTCGGGCAGGAACCCGGCGGCGAAATCAACGACTCCTTCCAGACGCGGCGGCTGGATCGTGACCAAAGCTGGAGCCCGGTGTCGGGTGTGGGCCCTTCCCCGCGAATGGGTGCACTTGCGGTCGTGGACGCCGCGGCCCGCCGAGCGCTCGTGTTCGGCGGCGGCGACCGTGGCGAGTCCGAGCAGTACTCGGATCTCTGGTCGTTCGACTTCGACAGTGGCTCGTGGAGCCTGCTCGCATCGGGCAACCCACCGATCAAGCGCACGGACGCCCTCGGCGTCTTCGATGCGGCACACCGCCGGCTCATCGTGCACGGCGGCTTCTACACGAACCCCTCCAAGACGGCTTTGGCCGACACGTGGATCTTCGACGCGGCCGCCGGAACGTGGTCCTCCCCTCCCGCGGGAACCGACGGAGCCGGTTGGGGCGCGGTCGGCATCTACGACCCGGTTCAAGACCGAGTGATCAGCACGACGCACGGACAGGTCTACGTTCTTCCGCTCGCTCCGACGATCGGCCAGTGGGGCCCTTTGGCGACGATCGGGACCGCGCCCTATGCGGATTCGTACACGCACGCGGCCGCGTACGACTCCATCGGCGACCGCATGATCGTGGTCGGCGAGAATGGCAGCTCGACGGGCGTCTGGGCGCTGTCGTTGTCCGACCCGCCCACGTGGACCGAACTCACACCGCGCGGCACACCGCCTGTGCCGCGTTACGGCGCGCAACTCGTGAGCGACACGGAGCGCGGACGGATGCTCCTGGTCGGAGGGCAATCGCAGTATCGCGCCACCCCCGTGGGTGACGACTGGGTGCTCTACCTGCACGATCTACCCGCGGGCTCGCTAACGAGCACCGCCACGACCGCGAGCGAGGTCACGCTGAGCTGGCACGCGAGCGAGAGCGGATATGCGGCGACGATCGAACGCGACGACGGCTCTGGATGGCGGCAGATCGGGCGGCGGAATCCGGATGGATCGGGAGCAGTCTCGTGGGTCGACCAGCTCGTCGTGCCCGGTTCGGGCTACGACTACCGCCTGAGCGTCTTCAGCCCGCGCGGCGAGCGCGTATTCGGCGAGACGCACGTCGAGGTGCCGCACGGGTCACCCGTGCCATCCGCGCTCGCACTCGAGGGGCTGCGGCCGAACCCTGCTGTCGTCGACCTGGTCGTCGCGTTCTCTCTCCCCGAAGGCGGGAGGACGACATTCGAGCTGATCGACATCGCCGGGCGGCGGGTGCTGGAGCGCAAGTTCGACTACCTGGCGCCTGGCCCGCAGACGGTGCGCCTGGATGAGGGAGCCAAGCGACCTGCGCCCGGGCTCTACTTCATCCGGATGCAGCACGGCGGGCATGTGCTGAGCGCCAAGGCGGTAGTCGGGAGCTGATCGGGCGGGACGCGGTACCTGGCCCGTCCCGCTGGGGCGGTCAGCGGTACATGTGCTTGAGCCGCCCCCACGACGTAGCCTTCGTCGGCGTCGGCAACGGGCCGAACTTCTGGATGCGATTGTTGTGTACGTCTGCCACGAAGACATCGCCGCCGGCATCCGCTGCCACGCCTCCCGGTGCGTCGAACTCGCCCGGGCCGGTGCCCTGGGTGCCCCATTCCGCGATGAACTCGCCCGTGCCCGTGAATACCAGGACCCTCATTCTCAACCAGTCCGTCACATGGACTTTGCCCGCGGCATCGATCGCCACGCCCACGGGCTCTAGGAACTGGCCGGGACCAGGGCCGGTCGTTCCCCACTTGGCCACGAAGCCACCGCTGCCGGTGAACTTCTCGATGCGGCAGTTGTTGCTGTCGACGACGTAGACCATCCCGGTCGCGTCCACTGCTATCCCGGTCGGATAGCTGAACTGCCCGTCGCCATTGCCGAATGTTCCCCACTGTGTGATCAACACGCCGTTGCCTGTGAACTTCAGGATGCGGTTGTTGCCGTTGTCCACCACGTAGACATCGCCGCCGTCATCTGCTGCCAGTGCCCAGGCTCCGTTGACACCGAAGCCGGTCCACTCCGCAATGAGCACACCATCGCCAGTCCACTTCCGCACGTAGTTGATATTGGCGACATAGACGCTTCCACCCGGATCCACGGCCACGCCGACACAGAAGTTCAGGCCGCTTGGCCACTCGGTGACGAATGCACCGGCGGCAGTGAACTTCTGGATGCGGCCGTTGCCCAGATCCGAGACGTAGACATGGCCGCCCGCATCCACCGCCACACCAGACGGGCTGTCGAACTGCCCGGCTCCGGTGCCCAGCGTGCCCCACTGGAGCAG
>DATNFC010000278.1:0-9223 GCA_035606545.1 Candidatus Methylomirabilota bacterium | reverse complement strand
AGGATGCGTGTCTTCTCCTGGCCTTCCATCTCCTCGACGAAGTTGCGCGGCGCGTCGACCGACTCGGTGAGTGGGATGTCGCGCGGCGTGATCACCTGGCCCTCGGGCGTCTGCACGACGAGGCGCTGGATGAGCGCGCGGAGCTGGCGCACGTTGCCCGGCCACGCGTAGTTCGTGAGCCGTTCGCGGGCTGCGCCCGACAGCGACACCCGCTTGCGCGCCTCCTGCGTGAACGTGTCGAGGAAGTGATCCAGGAGCAGCGCAACGTCGTCGCCGCGCGAGCGCAGCGGCGGCAGCGTGAAGACCGCGTGCGCGAGCCGGTAGTAGAGGTCCGGGCGGAACATGTCGCCCGACTGCATCTTTGACGCGTCGCGGTTGGTCGCGGCGATGAGTCGCGCGTCCACCTTGCGCCCGCTGTTGGCCCCGATGCGCCGGACCTCACCGGTCTCGAGGAAGCGCAGGAGCTTCGACTGCAGGTCGACCGGCATGTCGCCGATCTCGTCCAGGAACACGCTGCCCTGGTGCGCCTCCTCGAAGAGCCCCGCGCGATCGCGCGTCGAGCCCGTGTACGAGCCGTGGACCGAACCGAAGAACTCGGCCTCCATCATCGTCGCCGGCACCGCGCTGCAGTTGACCTCGACCATGCTGCCGGTGCGGCCCGAGAGCGCGTGTACGCCGCGCGCGATCAACTCCTTGCCGGTGCCCGACTCGCCGAGCACGAGCACTGGGATGTCGCTCACCGCCACCGTTGCGACCTGTTCGAGCAGCTCGATCAGGGGGCGGTGACGGGTGACCAGTGCGAACGTGTCGTGCGCCCACTGCACGCGGCGTTGGAGCTCACGGTCGAGGCTCGGACGGCGACGCGGGCGCGGCTTCTCGCCGGCGGCCGGCTCGATGATGCCTTCGTCGAGCATCCTCGCTTCGAGTGCGGCAACGCGCTGCCGGGCCTGGGCGAGCTTGAGCTCGGCGCCCATGTGTTCGAAGTGGTCGCAGGCCGCGCGGTAGGCCTCGCGCGCGCCGGTGAGGCTCTCGTACGCGCCCGCGTGCGGGCCGCTGAGCCAGTCGCCGTAGGCCATCCACAGCTTGCCCCACTCGTACGGCGTCTCGATGTCGTCGTACATGGCGAAGCCGTGGACGAAGTACTTCTTCGCGTCGTCGTGGCGTCCGAGCGCTGCGCTGGCGAGCGCGATCGTGCGGTAGGTGGCGGCCTCTTCGTAGCGATCGCCGAGCTCCAGGCACAGCTCGAGTGCGGCCTTCGCTTCGTCGTGGGCCTCCTGTGGGCGCTTCAGGAGGAGGTAGCACTCGGCACGGCGGCGGCGGAGTTCGGCGACGACGTCCCCGCGAGGGATCAACGCGAGCGCGTGCGGCAGCACCTCGTCGTAACGCTTGAGCGCGGCTTCGGCGTGGCCCTGCTCCAACTCGACATCGCCGAGGTACTCGAGGCGGAGGAGCTCGGGGCGGGATTCGGAAACTTCTCCACCTCTCGCCATATGGCGGGCCAATCCCTCAGCAGCCTCGTGCAATCGACCTGAATGCAACCGCAGCAAGCTCAGCAAGAGCTCAGCGTAGTACAGGTGAGTTGTGTGCCCAGTATCCCGAAGCAGCGGAATAGTCTCAGTAATCAATCGCTCGGCCGAGCCAAGGTCCCCCTGCTTCCAGTGCGTGACTGCCAACGAGCGCTGCACAAAGCTCGACTGCAGCCGGGCATGAATCCGCTCATAGGCCAGGATTGAATCTCTGCCGGCCTCGATCGAGTTGTCCCAGTGACAGAGTCCCCGCTCAGCAATGCACAAGTGCGACAAGGCGATTCCGCAGTGCTGATCCGAGCCAATTCGCCTCGCCAGAACCAAACCTTCAATAGCGAGATCTCGACCCTCCGCCCATGCGCCTGACATCAACAATGCAGATGCGATTGCCAGAGAACATGTGACGGTAGCTAGCTCGACCGGCCTCGCCAGCAACTCGAGCCGTATTCGCCGGAGCCGATAGAGAGCCTCAGAAGTTCTATTGAGGTGCCAAAGCGCCTCGCCCTCGATAACCCTAAACAAGACGAATTCCGGCGCGGGCTTCGCATCATTACTGTCGAATCTGGCAATCGCCTGCCGCGCCCTGCTCAGGCACTCCTGATCGCGCTGAAGGGAGAAGAGCGCACGCAGGGCGAGATACTCAAGCCGAGCGGCGCGTCCTCCGCTGAGGTCATCAATCAGTTCTGCTGTCCGGTCTACCAAGCGCAGCGAGCTCTCGGCTTCTCCCCACAGGAGCAATCGTTCCGCACAATCCAAGGCAGACTGAACTACCTCGTCCGCTCGAAGCGCTCCGAGCTTCCCTGTGGCGAGCAGTTGCTCCAGGGCAGCCGCCTGTTCGAGACACTCAACGCGCATATAGCCCTCTGGTGGGCCCAAGGCGCTGTGCATTCGGTGCTCGCCTCACCGCGCCAACCGCGATCGGATGCTGCCTTAGCACGCCCAACGGGACGCGCAAGACGATCACCCAGGAGCCGACGATCAAGACCATTCCCCCCGTCGGCTGATCCGGATCCCCCACCATCGGTGGCATTGGATCCGGCGTCCCCGGCCGATCGATCACCCGATCGCCAAGTCCTGCCGTGGCCATCCCTGATACAAAGAGCAGCAGCGCGCACGCCGCTGCGAGCGTTCTCATCCGGGTGAGAGCTCTCATCGGGGTCCCCCTCCGAGGCGCCCGCAACGCTCGGGGTCATCCTGCCCGGCTGGGATGCGAGGGCGAGCGCAAGCAAAAGTGCCTCCCGCGGCTTCGGGGGCCACGCGGAGGGCAGGCACTTGATCCTCAGGTTCGTGGAGGAGGGAGTCCATGAGCGGCTCCGAACCAAGGAGGAATCGTTCCCGGGCAACCAGGCCACGCTAGGCCGGGCCGAAGCTAGATGTCAACGAATTAGTAAGTCCCAGGGGACGCTCCGCCGTGCACATCATCAAGTGACTGCCGGTTCATGCGCCTGCACGGCCCGTGCCCGTCCGGCCGGGGCATCGCGCCCGGCCGTGCCACCGTGCAAGCCGAGTACGCCCTGCCCTACCTTCGCCGGCCATGGCCGAACACGAGGGACCCCGCCGGAGCGAGTCCGAACCTGATCCCGGCGCCGAACGACGCGAAGCAGTTCGCAAGGCCCTCGAGCGGCACGCCAAGAAACTCGCCCGCAAGGTCGAGGCGTTGACGGGCGACCTGGCGGAGTCGAACCGCGCCCTCGAGTGGCGTCGATTCGGCGAGGCGCTGCTCGCATACGCCCACCAGGTCCCCGCTCGCGCGAGATCGGTGACGCTCGACGATCCTCACGCGCATGGGAAGAAGCTGGAGATCGAGCTGGACCCGGCCGTCTCCGCTCCCGCCAATGCCGCGCGCTATTTCAAGCGCGCCGCCAAGGGCGAGCGCGGCCAGCGCGAGATCCCGCAGCGGATCGAGGCAACACAGCGCGAGCACGACGAGCTGAAGGCGATGCTCGCGAGTGCCGCCGGCGACGATGAAGAAGCGCACCTCGAACTCGAGCGCGTGCTCGCGAGCCTCTCGGCGAGTACACGCGAGGCGCTACGCGCGCCCGAACCGCTCCCGCGACGCAAGCTTGGCCTCCGCGCCGACGAGCCCGCGACGCCGGGCAAGCAGCCGACCACGCCCGCGCCGAAACGTACGCACAAGAACATCCCCGCCAAGTTCATCCCGTGGCGGTTCAGGAGCAAAGAGGGCTGGGATGTGCTGATCGGTCGCAGCAGCGAGGCGAACGATCACCTCTCGCTGCACATGGCGCGGCCCGAGGACTACTGGTTCCACGCGCACGGCTGCGCCGGCTCGCACGTGGTGTTGCGCCGCGGCAAGGGCGCGAACGAGCCGAGCAAGGCGACGCTCGAGGAGGTCGCGAGCTGGGCCGCGTTCCACAGCAAGGCGCGCACGGCCGGCAAGGTGCCGGTGATCTACACGCAGAAGAAGTACGTGCGGAAGCCGCGCGGCGCCAAGGCAGGCACGGTCATCGTGGAGCGTGAAAAGATGCTCATGGTGCGTCCGGTCGAGCCGCCGAAGGAGCAGATGGCCGACGCGGTCGAACCCGAATGAGCAACGGGCCGCGCACGATCTGGTTCACGGCACGACGACGATGCGCTTCTCGGCCCCTGAGTTTCCGGCACGCGCCCGGACCAGGTAGACGCCCGGCCGCCAGCCCTCCGTGATCAGCGACACACCGCCCGGACCTGCCGGCTGTTCGGAGGCGCGCAGCGGCGAAGCGACCAGCCGACCCTGGAGGTCGAACACATCGAGGTCGATGCCTGCCGGTGCCGGCAGTGCCCAGGAGATGCGCGTGACCGAGCGCGACGGCACCGGCGCGGCGGTGAGTTGGAGCCGCGGGCCCTGCGGACCACCTCCCACGCGGAGCGGAAGCACTCCCGGAACGCGCGCGAAGCTCGGCGTGGCGAAGCCGCGGGTGCTCTGGAACAGCCCCGAGACCACCACGTCGGCATCCAGCGGGATCAGCTTGAAGTTCACGTCGTCCAGTTTCAGGTCGAGCCCAAGCACGGCTCCGGTGGAAGCATCGAGCGCCGCAGCCCCCGTGCGCGCCTGGCCGCCGATGTCCGTGAAGTACCCGCCTGCATAGATCACGCTGCCATCGGTCTCGAGATCCGCGACGAGCTTGTTCGGCCCGGGCGCCCATGGCAGCAGGGCACCGGTGGCCGCGTCGAACGCCGCGAGATTGTCGCGCGGCACGAGGTCCACGTGGAAGAAGCTGCCGCCCAAGTAGACTGTGCTTCCCACCTGCGTGATCGCGTAGTCGGCACCGTCGGTCGCGACTGACCACACCGTGCTGGCGTCAGTCTCGCGAAAGCGCCACGCACGGGTACCACCCGCCACGTTGATGCAACCGGCGCTCGCGTCCACCACGATCTTGTTCGCTGCCGAGCCGCTCATCGAGGGATCGAACGGCGTCACCAGACCCGAGTTCGGGTCGGCGACCTGAACGCCCGGGAAATACCCTCCGGCGTAGATCCGGGTCGGAGTACGTGCCAGGCATGAGACCACGCTGGGCGCGCCGGGGTTCCAGGAGGCCACGACTGCGGTCGCGACATCGATCTTCGCCAGGTGCTCTCGCGACAGCCCATTCACCGCGGTGAAGAAGCCGCCGATCCAGAGCGAAGTGCCGTCGCTGACCATGGCGTACACGGGACCGTCGGCGACCGGCGCCCAGTGATCGAGCGGCTTTCCTGTCGAGAGGTCCAGCGCCGCGATGTTGGAGCGCGCGACCTCGCCCACACTGGAGAACCAGCCGCCGGAGAATACTTCGCCGCTGTTCACCGCGACCGCGTTGGCCGCGTGGTTGATGTTCGGGCCCCACGCGATCGCCGAGCCGCTGATTGGGTCGACCGCGCCAAGGTTGTTGCGGGCCTGTCCGCCGAGTTGCGCGAACCTGCCGGCCACGTAGAGCCGGCCCGAGGAGACGGCGAGCGAGTACACCCCCGGCCCGCCGATCTCATAGCCGCCGGCGACGCCGGCGTCGAACGCCGTGAGTGCACCGGTGTCGCGCGCGAATGCGGCCACGCCCACACGGGCGCCGCCTGCGATCGTTGTGAAATCGCCGCCCACATAGAGCGTGTTGCCGTCCTGCGCCAGGCAGCGCACCGAGGCCAGCGATGGCGCCGGGTTCCAAGGCGTCGCGCTCGCGTCCGCCACCAGGATTTCGGCCACACCGGGGCGGATGAACCCGCTGATGTGGCCGAACTGACCGCCCACCACGACCGAGCTCGCACCGGGGAGGATCGCGAGCACGGGCCCGTCCGGGTGCGGATCCCAGCTCGTGGGTGCACCCGTGGCTGGATCCAAGGCGGCGAGTCGCGTGCGCGAGAGTCCGTTGATGCTCGTGAATTCCCCGCCGGCGTAAACCACGCCAGGACCGATCGCGAGCGAACGGATCCACGGCCACGTACCGACGATGCCCGTCGCGGGCACGGGAGCGAAGCTCGTCGCCAGTCCGCTGACCACATCCACCGCTCCCAACTTGTAACGAGGCGCGCCACCGATGTGCTCGAACCGCCCGCCCACGTACAACGTCGAGCCCGAGAGCGCGAGCGCGGTCACCTCGCTGTCGGGATCCGGGGCCCACGGGGAGACGCTGCCATCGGCGAGCAGGTGGACCAGATTCCGTCGCGTGGTCCCCGCCACGCCATTGAAACTGCCCCCCACGAACCAGCCGCCGGCGCCGTCGGGCTGCACTGCGAAGACGGTGCCGGGTACGCGCGCGAACGGCAGCTTCGGCTGGCCGGTCAAAGGATCGAACGGGATCGCGCAACCGGTGTTGGGGCCGACGCGCGAGAACTCGCCCGCGACGTAGAGCGTGCCGCCGATGCGCACCGCCGCGCTCACGGTTCCGTTCGGCACCCAGAGCGACGTGTCGGGCATCTGGGCGTGGGCGAGGCTCGCGCAGAGAAGCGCGAGCCACATGGTCGAGCGCCGAGAGAACCCGCTCATCACGCACCCCCCTGCGGCCTTGCCATCGTACATCAGGGGTGTCCGGGGGGTTCCAGAAGTCGTCATGCGGGCCCCGTTGGCGGCGCGACGGTGAACATCGTCGTCGAGCCGGGGTGAACGATTGGCCTCGCTTGGACCCGGCTCACGGCACGACGACGACCCACCTCTGTTCCTGGGCCCGACAGCAGCCTCGCCGTGCGCTCTCGCCGAGGGCGGCCCCGGCCATGCGATGGATACGGGGGCCGCCCCCGATCCGTGACCGGTGACAGGCGGAGCGTGTGCGATGCGGGTGCAGGACGCGCGGGGTATCCTGTCGCGGCCCGCACCCCGCTCGCCATCCGTGAATGTCATGAAGTCCTTGTCAGCTATCCCCGAGAGTCCCGTCATGGCGAGCCGCAGGCTGAGCAGCGTTCCATTCCTGGTGTCGATGCTCGTCTGGTTCGCGGTCGCTTGTCTGGTCGGCGTCTCGGGTCGGGTCGCGTCACTGACCCCGCCGCAGCCGCAACTCATGATCGCGGCGCTCTCGGTGCTGCTGCTGCTCTCCGGCTGGGTGCTGCCCGGGCTCCGCGCCTGGCTTGGACAGGTGAACCTGCGCGGCTTCGTCGCATTCCATGTCACGCGCTTCGTCGGCATCGTGTTCCTGATGATGAGCGAACGCGGCGAGCTGAGTCGGGAGTGGGCGCTGCCGGCCGGCTGGGGCGACATCGGCGTGGCCACGGGCGCGCTCCTGATCGTCATCTTCATCCCGCGGCCCGACTCGCGCCCCGACATCGTTCGGCTCTGGAACCTGATCGGGCTGATCGACATCCTCGCCGTGGTCGTGACCGCTGCGCGCATCGGCATGCGCGAACCCCAGGCGATCGCGCCGCTGCTGCGCTTCCCGATGAGCCTCGTGCCCACGTTCGTGGTGCCGATCGTGTTCGCGACTCACTGCTGGATGGCGCTGCGGCTGCAGCCGCGTGCGCGTCCGGCAGCGGGCATGGCGCCGCCTCAAGCCTGAGGGCCTCGCTACTTCTTCTTCGGCAGCAGTCCCGCCTTCGCGATCTCGGGCAGGATCAACGCCTCGGCCTGGTGCTGGATCAGCGCCATGCTGAAAGCGTCGGTCGTCTGCGACGCACCCGACCACACCATCCGGGCCTGCGGGCCGGTGGCCCACACGTCGGTCTGGTAGTTCACCACCGCCGTCGTGTCCATGGTCGCGGGCACTGCGACGTCCTGCCATGTCGTGTAGGCGGCACCCGAGTTCGGGTCGTAGCGTGTCACCGACTCGCGACGCGAGTAGCCCTGCACCCAGGTGAGCTGCGCCGTGTCCGGCGGGCGCTGGTTGATGAGCACGCCGTCGTAGCCATTCTTCCTCACCTCATCGCGCACGGATTGCGTGTCGGGCAACGCGCCGGTCCAGATCTCGTACGAGCGCTGCGCCGTCACGCCGTATGCGGCCAGCCCGCTGGCGAACCCGTCCTCCCACATGCGACGCCGGACCGGGTCGTTGCGCACGGCGATCACCAGCACCTTCTTGAAGCCGTCGGTCTTGTACGTGCGGTCGACCCACATGTTGCCCAGCTGGCTCGCCGCGCAGCCCGCGAGCACGGTGATCGCGACCAGGGTCGGCATCAGGGCACGCGGGCGCGGCCCGCTCAACGCGCGCATCGGGATCTCCTTGCAGGCCTCACGGTTCGTCAGCGAGACGTTCGGGTGGAGGACTGTAGTGGGAGCCCTGCGCGCTCGCAATCGTTCACGAGGACACGACCGAGCCGCCGGGTGGCACGGAACCGAACGGCGCCCTAACCTGCGCGGATTCCACCGTGTTGCCTGGGGATCGCCCACGGAGGCCGCATGCGAGCCGTCTGGTTCCTCTGCTTCTGCCTTGCCGCAAGCGTCGCCGCCGCTCAGACACCGCCCGCCGCATCGAAGCCCGGGACCGGAATCCACTTCGTGTATCTGGTGCGCCACGGCATCTACGACCGCGACACGAGCGCGACCGATGACCGCGTGAGCAACGGGCTGAACGCGCTGGGCCACGAGCAGGCGAAGCTGGCGGGCGCGCGGCTCGCTTCGCTCGGCGTGAAGTTCGACCGCCTGATCAGCAGCGAGTTCCTGCGCGCGAAGCAGACGGCGGACGACATCGGCGTGCTGCTCAAGATGACGGCGTCACGAGATGCACAGCTCAACGAGTGCACGCCCGCGTCGGTCAACATGCGGCTGATGGCGGACGAGAAGCCCGCAGACGTGGCCGCGTGCGATTCGGTGCGCGCGGTCTCGTGGCAGCGCTACTTCGTGGCCACGCCCGAGCGCGACACCTACGACGTGCTCGTCTGCCACGGCAACGTAATCCGCTGGATGCTAATGCGCGCGTTGGGCGCGGACACGAAGCACTGGTCGGACCACGACGCCGGGAACTGCTCACTCTCGATCATTGCCGTGCGCCCGGACGGGTCGATCCGCCTCGTCATGTACAGCGACGTCGGGCACATCCCGGTGGAGAAGCAGACGTGGAGTGGGAGAGGCGGCGGGTGGGTGAAGCCGGCGCGCTGAGCACCGCGGCGGTCACGTAGGCGCGGTTGGGCCTGGCTCGGGCGCTTCGGTGGCCCGAGGTGGAGTACTTCGGTACTTTCAACCTGAAGAGCGTGCTCGACCTCGCCGAACTCGGGTCACTTTGTTTCTCCACCCGTCCGAGATTGCCGTTACTATCACTCGATATGCGCTACTGGTGGGTGAACCAAAATCAGACATACCGCCACGAGATTCA
>DATNFC010000277.1:0-5968 GCA_035606545.1 Candidatus Methylomirabilota bacterium | reverse complement strand
CCCCGAGAGGGAGTGCAGCATGCCCGATACCACCACCGCTGTGCGCATCCGGCCGCTGGACGAGCTGGACATCTCCGGGATCAGCCGGATCGACGAGCGCATCTCGGGCATCTACCGGCCTGAGATCTGGGAGGAGCGGGTCATGTACTACACGCGCCGCGACCCCGGCGCCTCGCAGGTGGCCGAGCAGGGCGGCAAGGTGGTGGGGTTCATGCTCGGCGACCTCCGGGCCGGCGAGTTCGGGCTGGACGAGCCGAGCGGCTGGATCGAGCGCTTCGGCATCGACCCGGACCACCGCGGGCAGGACCTCGGCCGCCGCATGTTCGAGGCCATCCGCGCCCACTTCGAATCGCGTGGCGCGAAGAGCGTGCGCACGCTCGTGGACACCACCGACGCCGGCGTCGCCGGGTTCCTGAAGGCGGTCGGCTTCGCGCCGGCGCCGCTCCAGGCGCTCGAGATCCGACTTTCCGCCCGCTGAGGACCCAGCGACTGTGAAAACCGAGAACGTCACACTCGAGCCCAAGTATCACGACGCCGTCGAGCACTGGCGCCGTCACCACTTCAAGGACTACGAGACGCTGCTCGACTCGTGGGAGAAGTACTTTCCCAAGGACGAGAAGTTCTGCCTGTGCGCGAAGATGGAGCTGGGCACGCCCGACGTGATCCACATCGGGGCGCAGAAGGGCGAGGCCAAGCGCCACAACCCCGACGAGCTCACCGAAGAGCAGGCGCACCACCTGCTCGCCATCATCAAGGCGCAGGCCTCGACCGAGTTCGGCAGCATCCAGCAGCACGCGGGCACGATCGACCGCGCGCACGACGACCAGGATCGCGCCTGGGTGATGCGCGTGATGGCCGAGGAGCTGCGCCACGGCTACCAGATGCTGCACCTGCTGCTGAGCAAGGACTGGTCGCACGTGAGCGGCGGCGTGACGGGCCCGCAGATGGTCGAAGAGATCCTGTCCATGACCACGGGCAACCACGTCCTGGACGCGTTCAACCTCGACTACGACTCGTTCATGGACAACATCGCGTTCGCGGCGATCATCGACCGCGTGGGCAAGTACCAGCTCACGATGCAGAAGGTGTGCGCGTACAAGCCCATGGCCGACAGCATGCCGCCGATGCTGCGCGAGGAGGCGTTCCACCTCGCGGCCGGCGTCATCCCGATGCGCCGTTTCGCCGAGCGCGCCGCGAAGGGCGATCCGCTCGCGAACATGAACCTGGTGCAGCAGAGCGTGAACAAGTGGTTCCCGCGCGGGCTGGAGATGTTCGGTGACGAGCGCGGCGGGCAGAAGAACATCCAGTTCGGGTTCAAGGACCTCACGAACCGCGAGGCCGTCGCCCAGTACATCGAGGAAGTGCGCAAGATGCTCCGCGACATCAACGTGCGGTTCGTGCGCGGGCGCTTCCCCGACTACGCGCCCGAGAAGGTGGACGCCGTGATCGACGAGCTGGAGCGCACGCGCGGCGTGCACCACGGCCTGCGCTACGACGACCTGATCCAGCTTCCCGACCCGCGCTTCTTCCGTCGCAAGGGCGAGCCGGCGTTCCAGATGGTGGGCCTGAACGGCGAGACGTTCACGGACGTCGACAGCTACCTGCGCTACCTGGCGACGCACCTGAACGACGGCTACGTCGCGAGCCGCGACATGCGGCTCTACGCCGAGACGCTGCGCAAGGTCGTCGCGGGCGAGCTGACCGTGGAACAGGGCGTCAAAGCGATGCCGAAGCTCAAGCGCCTGGGCGGCACCTGTCCGTGCAGCAAGTCCGTGCGCTGGGTGATGGAAGAGAGCAACGGCGCCGAAACCACGGTCATGACCCGGCCCGCTTGAAGCCCGCGCGTCGCCACCCTCCGTTGCGCACCGCCCGGCCCGCCTCGCGCTGATCGCGTGGGCGCCCGCTCTCGAGGACCGCTTTGACCAACCCCACGCCTCCCCGCCCGCGCGTGCCGTGCGTCGCGTACTTCTGCATGGAGTACGGGCTCAACGAATCGTTCCCCATCTACGCCGGTGGCCTCGGCATCCTCGCGGGCGACTACATCAAGGCCGCGCACGACCTCAAGCTGCCGATGGTCGCGGTGGGCCTGCTGTGGGAGCGCGGCTACTGCGTGCAGCGGATCGGCGCCGACGGCCGGCCCTACGAGGAGTATCCGGCGTACGACACCAGCTTCCTCGCGGACACCGGTGTGCGCGTGCGCGTGCGCGTGCGCGGCCAGGAAGTGCCCGTGCGCGTGTGGGTCACGGACCGCTACGGGAACGTGCCGCTTTACCTCCTCGAGCCGACGCGGCGTGAAGACCGCTGGATCACGCACCGGCTCTACGAGTCCGGCACGGACACGCGCATCGCGCAGGAGCAGCTGCTGGGTATCGGCGGCGTGCGCGCGCTCGGCTGGCTCGGCCTCAACGTGCGCGTTTACCACTTCAACGAGGGGCACGCCGTCTTCGCCGGGCTCGAGCGCATCGCCGAGCTGATGGAGGCCGGGCTGCTGTTCCCCGATGCCTGGGCTCGCGTGCGCAGCGAGACCGTGTTCACCACGCACACGCCCGTGCGCGCCGGCAACGAGGAGCACTCGATCGCCGACCTGAAGCGCATGGGCGCCCGCCTGCAGCTCTCGCGCGGTGAGATCAAGGCCATCGGCAGTGACCCGTTCAACATGACCGTGGCCGGCCTGCGCCTGTCGCGCGCGGCGAACGCCGTGTCGCAGCTGCACGGCGAGACCGCGCGCGCGATGTGGCGCGGTGTCGAGGGCGCCTGCCCGATCGAGGCGATCACGAACGGCGTCCACCAGGGGACATGGCAGGCGATCGAGATCCGCGACGCGGGCGATGCGCCGGCGAAGCTGTGGGACGCGCACGCCGGGCTGAAGGCGCAGCTGATCACCGAGATCCGGCGCCGCCAGAACGTGGCGATCGACCCCGCGCACCTGCTCGTGGGCTTCGCGCGCCGCGCGGCCGGGTACAAGCGCAGCGACCTGCTGCTGCGCGACGAAGCAAGGCTCACGAAGCTGCTCGAGGAGCAGAACGTGCGCGTGCTGTTCGCCGGCAAGGCACACCCGGACGACGGTGCCGGCCACGACATGGTGACGCGGCTCGTGCAGGGCGCGCGGAAGCACCCCGGCAAGGTGCTGTTTCTCGAGAACTACGACATGGCGCTCGGCCGGCTGCTCACGCGCGGCTGCGACGTGTGGCTCAACAACCCCGTGCGCCCGCTCGAAGCGAGCGGCACAAGCGGCATGAAGGCGGCGATGAACGGGGTGCTGAACGTGAGCATCCTCGACGGCTGGTGGCCGGAGGGCTGCGAGGACGGCGTGAACGGCTTCGCGATCGGCAAGGGCGAGCCCGGCGACGACGCACGCGACCTCGAAGCGGTCTACGACACGCTCGAGCAGCGCGTGATCCCGGCGTTCGCGGACCGCGCGAAGTGGTCGAAGATGATGGCCGCGAGCGTGAATATGGCCGTCACGAAGTTCAGCGCCGAGCGCATGATCCGCGAGTACTTCGAGCGGCTGTACGGGATGCCGATCGTCAAGCCGGCGGTCGCGGCGCGGGCGTAGAGCGGCGCTCCGGCGCACTAACACCCCCGCTCGTCAGCCCGACGCCCGCGGCGCGCGCAGGTCGTCGCCTGCAGCCCCGCGGCGCACCAACACCCCGATCGTCAGCCCGACGCCCGCGGTGCGCGCAGGTGGTCACCTGCAGCTCCGCGGCGCACCACCACCCATTGAGCCACTCCATGACTATGCGGGCGCGCCCGCGGGGAGCGACGCGTTGCTCGCGGCGGGAGCCGCGGGCAGCAGCTTCCGCCCGATCCGCGCGCCGAACCAGCTGAGTGCCCGCTTCACGCGGTCCTCGAGCGGCGCCTCCGCCATGTCGCGGCAGCGCTCCACGGCGATGCGGCACTGATCCTTGCGACAGCCCAGCTGAAGCAGCCAGGGGATGACCTCGAGTTGGTGTGGCTGCAGGCGTGACTTCTCCCGCTGCGCTGCCTTCTCGGCCTTCGCCCGGTCCCTTGCCAACTTCGCGGCGGCCCTGGCCGCGGCCGCTTCCTCGCGCTTCTGTTTCATGAAGCCGGCGCCGTACGTCTGCTCGGCGGTGTGCTGGTTGTGGCCGGGGCAACGCAGCCGGATGTTGGCCACGGTCGCCTCGCCGCCGCGGGCGAACTCCTTCACGTGATCGAACTGGAGATTGCGGCGCCCTTCGCAGCGCCGGCCCGACTCGCTCACGAACGTGCACTGGCCGCCGTCTCGCTCCCAGACCTCGCGTTGCACGTCGTTCGGGATGTGGCGCGAACCCGACCGCGTGCGGCGCCCGTTCTTTCGCGGCTTCTCGCAGGCACCGAAGCGAACCTTCTCGAGCCGCTTGATCAGCTCCCGCACCGCACGGTCGTAGACCTCGGCGATGTCATTGGAGGCCACCTGGTGCCCGAGCAGGTCCTGCGCGTAGCGGAAGCGCTCGTCGGCCTCGCGGCTGCGAGTGAACTGGACGGCAAAGGCTTCGGCCGAGAGCGGAGCGACCCGGGAGCGCGCGTGAGGGCTCCCCGGGGAACCCTCGATCACAGGAGGCGCTGTCATTTCCACATGCCCCGGGGCATGTGAATCCGTCATCGCGGAGCCGGCGATCGGCGTGACGCTCGCGGGCATGTCCATCTTGGGCGCGCGCTCGGCGAGGAGTTTCTCGATCTCTGCCTTGCTTTTGTGCAGCGCCGCGCCGAGGAGCTCGTCCTCCGTCTCGGGCGTCAGGTGGGGCGCCAGGAGGACCAGGCCGCTCAGGTGCACGCGGCCTTCGGCCAGCGCGTGGAAAACGCTGGGGCAACCCCTCCCGACCCGCGCCACCTGGAGCCGCTTCGCGGCCGCATCCAGCGACAGCCGGAGCTCCCCGGTGCAGTAGTCGATCATGCTGGGGTAAGCCGCCCGCAGGTAGAGCTTCCGCTCATCGAACTCGGCGATGTGGGCCAGCAACTCGGCGCTAGCCTCGTTCTCCTTCGTGGCAGCAGCAGACAGCTCCCGACGGAGGCACTCGTCGGACAGGTGCGTCAGCGAGTAGTTCTTCACGGTGACCTTCGACGGGGGCGGGTGGTCGAGGGCCGACGCGTGAATCCTACCGCGCGCAATTCCGGCGCTCACAGATGCCCGGAGAGCTCGCCATCGCGCGCGCGATAGCTTCTTTCGCGATTCGTGCGTCACGACGCCGCGCACGCGCACGCACGGAATTCACACGCGATGTGGCGCGCACCATCTCGGTTCTGCGCAGCTCGCATTCGAATTGCGGTCAAATCAATTCATCGTCAAGCCTGAGCGCAAGAGCGCCCGTCATTCCGTGCCACTCGCGCGCGCGAACTCCGCGCGCTACAGCCCACGCACCTCGCGATCCAGTTCCGCGCGCAGCTTCCGCCACGCCGCACGAACGTTCGCGGCGTTCGCGCGCGTGTAGGCGGCGGGGATGCGCGGGTCCGCGGCGGCGAGGCGGGTCATCGAGGCGTAGCCGGGACCCGCGAGGCGGCTACGCGCCGCGGCGCCCCCGAGCTTCGCCAGCGCGCGCGACACCAGCCACGGCAGGTGGCTCGTGCGCGCCAACGCGCGGTCGTGCTCGGCTGGCGTCACCAGGCGCGGCTCGGCGCCGATGTCGCGCACCAGCGTGCGCACGATCGGCGGCACGCCGCCGCGCGCCGGAAGCAGTGCGAACGGTGCGGAGTGGAACAACTGCGCGCTCGCACCCGCGAGCCCCTTCCGTTCGTTGCCCGCGATCGGGTGGCCGCCCACCGCGCGCACGCGTCGCGACGCGCGCGCGAGCGCCTCCGTCACGCCGCCGCCCCGTGCGCTTCCGGTGTCCAGCAGCGCGGCGCCGTCAGGCAACGCCGCCGCGACGCGATCGATCACGCCCGCGAGCACGTCCACGGGCACCGCGACCACCGCGAGCTGCGCGTCGCGACATGCCGCCGCGAGCGTCGTGGCCACCTCGTCCACGGCGCC
>DATNFC010000276.1:0-3904 GCA_035606545.1 Candidatus Methylomirabilota bacterium | reverse complement strand
CTCGCGAGCGATGCGTCGCTCGCCGCGAGCGCTGCCGATTCCGGCGTGGCGGCGATCACCGTCGCGATGACCGCCGAGGGCGCCGCGCGCCGCGCGCTCGCGCTCGTGCCGTCGCGCGCGGTGAACGTCGAGCGGCTCGCGACCGCGGTCGGGGCGCGGGCGCTCATGTCGGGCTCGACCGCACTCGCCGACTCGGCCGAGGCGCTCTACGCGCGCGTCACCGCGATGGCGCCCGTGGATGCGTGGTTGCTGGTGTCGCGCATCCGGTTCGAGCTCGCGCGCCGCGACGGCGAGCGAGCACTCGCATCCGCCCGGCGGCTCGCGGGACTCTATCCCGAGGCTGCGCTCGGTCACTCGCTCTCGGGCGCCGCGCTGCTGCTGCTCGGCCGCCCCGACGAGGCGCGCGCAGAGCTGCTCCGTGCGCGCGGGGCCCGCTGGGAGGAGGACGCCGGCGAGCAGCGCGCAGCGCTGGAACGACTGCTTCAGCAGCTCGAGGCCAGCAGCGCAGCGCCGCCGCCGCGCCCGTAGGCCCGCACCCGGCGCTGGTCGCCGGGATGCCCGCGGCCTTACGCTCCGCCCGTAGCTTCCCCTGCCGCTCCGCTACCCGACCCACTCGGAGGTTTCTTCGCGATGCTACGCAAGACCATCACGTTGCTCGCCCTCGGGCTGCTGCTGGCGCCGTTCGCGCACGCGCAGACGGTGGACGAGCTCCTCGCCAAGTTCTATGACGCCTCGGGCGGCCTCGCCAAGATGAAGGCCGTGAACACCGTGCGCGTCACCGGCACGATCACGCTGGGCCCGGGCATGGAGTCGCCGTTCACGCTGGAGCGCAAGCGCCCCGGCATGCGCCGCATGGAGTTCACGTTCCAGGGCATGACCGGCATCCAGGCATTCGACGGCACGCGCACGTGGTCGGTGATGCCGTTCATGGGCAAGAAGGATCCCGAGGTGGGCTCGGAGGAGGACAACAAGAACGCGTTGGACGATGCCGACTTCGACGGCGCGCTCGTGGACTACAAGAGCAAGGGTCACACGATCGAGCTCGCGGGCAAGGTGCCGGTCGAAGGCGCGGACGCGTACAAGCTCAAGGTGACGAAGAAGAGCGGCACCATCGAGTACTACTATCTCGACGCCGAGACCTACCTGCTCGTGAAGAACGAGGGCAAGCGGAAGGTCAATGGCACGGAGATGGAGGGCGAGACAACGTTCTCCGACTACAAGGAGGTGGACGGCCTGATGCAGCCGTTCTCGATGGAGTCGGGCGCCAAGGACATGCCGCAGAAGCGGAAGCTCACGTTCACGAAGATCGAGACGAACGTGCCGCTCGACGACGCGCGCTTCGCCGTGCCCGCCGGCGCGACGGGCGGCAGTGCGCCCGCCGCGGCCGCGACGGATTCGTCCAAGGCCGCGCCCACGGCGGGCGACGTCAAGGCTGCCGCCGCCACCGACACGACGAAGAAGGACGCGAAAGCTTCGACGACGAAGTCGTCGGGCAAGAAGAAGAAGGGCTAGCAGCTTCGTCGGTTGTCGCGGCGCGGACGCGCACCGGTGTCGGGGTGCGTGGGCCGCGCCGCGCGTCGTTCCTCCCCTCATCTCTTGAGAGAGGTTCCCCATGCCGGCCGTCCGCTCCGCGCGCGCGTGGGCGCGCCTGTTCCCGTTCGCTGCCGTGATGCTGGCCGTGGGCGCGCACCCCGCCGTCGCCCAGGCTCCCGCCGCCCAGCCGGCGCAGAAGGCGGCCGAGAAGCCCGCGGAGAAGGCCGCCGAGAAGCCGACGACCGGCACGGGCAGCGGCGACTGGAAGATCGACGCGGACACGTTCGAGGGCCTGCGCGCACGCGCGCTGGGGCCCGGCGTCATGAGCGGACGCATCGCCTGCATCGACGGCGTCTCCGGCGAGCGCAACACGCTGTGGGTGGGCACGGCAGGCGGCGGTGTGTGGCGCTCGCGGGACAACGGCACGACCTGGCGTCCGGTGTTCGACGGCTACGCGCAGAGCATCGGCGCGATCCGCGTTGCGCCGAGCGATCCGAAGATCGTGTGGGTCGGCGCCGGCGAGACGTGGACGCGCAACAGCGTCGGCTACGGCGACGGCGTGTACAGGACCACGGACGGCGGGGACTCCTGGACGAAGATGGGGTTGGAGAAGACCGAGCGCATCGCGCGCATCCTCGTCCATCCCACGCGCCCCGAAACGGTGCTCGTGGCCGCGACCGGGCCGCTGTTCAACGACAGCCCCGAGCGCGGCGTCTTCCGCACCACCGACGGCGGGAAGACGTGGACGAAGACGCTCTACGTGGACGCGCGCACGGGTGCGGCGGACCTGGCGATGGACCCGCAGAACCCCGACGTGATCTACGCCGCGATGTGGAGCGTGCGCCGACAGGCGTGGACGTTCGCGTCGGGCGGCCCCGGCTCCGGGCTCTACAAGAGCACCGACGGCGGCAAGACCTGGCGGAAGCTCACGAAGGGCCTGCCCGAGGGCCCCCTCGGTCGCATCGGCATCTCGGTGTCGCCGGCGCGTGCGAGCCGCGTCTACGCGCTCGTCGAGGCGAAGAAGACGGCGTTCTACATCAGCGACGACTGCGGCGAGAGCTGGCAGAAGGGCAACGAGTCGAGCCAGGACGTGGTGTGGCGGCCGTTCTACTTCGCGAACGTGGTCGCCGACCCGAAGAAGTTCGACCGCGTCTACAAGGGCGGCTTGAACATGAGCGCGAGCGAGGACGGCGGCAAGACGTTCACGACGATCGGCGGTGGCGGCGGTGGCGGCGGCACGCCGTATCACAGCGACATGCATGCGATCTGGATCGATCCCAAGGACACCGAGTGGCTGGTGATCGGCACCGACGGCGGCGTCTACGTCTCGTCCGACCGCGGCAACACCTGGATCGCGTGCCAGAATATCCCGGTCGGCCAGTTCTACCATGTGAGCTACGACATGAGCGTGCCGTACAACGTCTACGGCGGCCTCCAGGACAACGGCACGTGGAGCGCGCCCAGCACGCGCTCGGGCGGCGTTCCGAACCGGATGTGGGAGAGCCTGCTCGGCGGCGACGGGTTCTGGGCGTTCCCCGACGCCAAGGATCAGGACGTCGTCTACTGCGAGTACCAGGGCGGGCACGTCTCGCGCGTGAAGCTCTCGACCGGCGAGACCAAGGACGTGCAGCCGTTGCGCGGCGCCGGCGATCCCAAACTCCGCTTCAACTGGAACGCGCCGCTCCACGTCGGGCCCAGCGGCGCGCTCTACATGGGGGCCCAGTACCTCTACCGCACGCGCGACATGGGCGACACGTGGGAGAAGATCTCGAACGACCTCACCACGAACGACCCGGCGAAGCTTCAGCAGGACAAGTCGGGCGGCCTCTCGGTCGACAACTCGAGCGCCGAGAACCACTGCACGGTGTACGCGATCGGCGAGTCGCCGAAGGACCCGAACATCGTCTGGGTGGGGACCGACGACGGCAATCTTCAAGTGACGCGCGACGGCGGCAAGACGTGGACGAACACGTGCAAGGCGCTGCCGGGCTTGAAGCCGTGCACGTGGATCTCGTACGTGGACCCGTCGCCACACGATCCCGGCACGTGCTTCGTGACCGCGGACGGCCACATGCTCGGCGATTTCGCGCCGCACGTGTTCGTGACCCGCGACTTCGGCAAGAGCTGGACCGCGCTCGCCGACCCCGCGGTGATGACGGGCTACGCGCACGTCGTGCGGCAGGACCCGGTGAATCCCGACCTCGTCTTCACCGGCACCGAGTGGGGGCTCTACGCGTCGCTGGACGGCGGCAAACAGTGGGCGCAAGTGAAGGCTGGGATCCCGAACGTGGCCGTGCGCGACCTGGCGATCCACCCGCGCGAGGGCGATCTGCTCGTGGCCACGCACGGCCGCGGCATCTACGTGATCGAC
>DATNFC010000275.1:0-19490 GCA_035606545.1 Candidatus Methylomirabilota bacterium | reverse complement strand
TGTCGACGCGGTGCTGGTAGAGCAGGTCGATGCGGTCGGTCTTCAGGCGTTTGAGCGACGCCTCGACCGCGTCCCGGATGTGCTCGGGCCGGCTGTCCACGCCCGCGATGGCGCCGTTCGCGTCAAACGTGAACCCGAACTTGGTCGCGATCACGACCTGGTCGCGTTTGCCGGCGAGCGCGCGCGCGAGCAGCTCCTCGTTCGTGTGCGGGCCATAGGCCTCGGCCGTGTCAAGGAACGTGATCCCGAGCTCGATCGCGCGGTGGATCGTGGCGATGGACTCGCGATCGTCGCGATCTTCCGGACGGCCGTAGGCGAAGCTCATCCCCATGCAGCCGAGCCCGATCGCCGACACTTCGAGGCCGCTGCTTCCCAGCGTTCGCATGCGCATGATGCTCTCCATCGCGGCCGAGATGACCGTTGTGACCGACGTGGAGAGCCTACTCTAGTCGATCAGCCAGTGCTGGACGCCCTGCTCCTCGAGGAAGCTTGCCGCCAGGGGTCCGCGCAGGATCGCGAGCGTGGCGAGTGTTCCCGCCTCGATGCACGAGCAGGCCATGACCGTCACCGAACGGGGCGCTCCCGCCACGGGCCAGCCCGTGCGCGGGTCGAGGATGTGCCCGAGCCGCCGTCCATTCACGAACAGGAAGCGCCGGGCATCGCCGCTGGTCGCCAGCGCTCCGCGGGCCAGCTCGAGCCGGCGCTCGGGCCCGGCGCCGGGGGCCGCGGGGTCCTCGACGCCCACGAGCCACGGTCGGCCGCCGCGGCGCGGGCCGCTGGCCCTCAGGTCGCCGCCGAAGTTGACGAGGCAGGCGGCGTCGGTGACCTCCGCGACCCGAGTTGCGGCGCGGTCCACGGCGTACTCCTTGCCGATACCGCCGAGGTCGACCTCCATCCCCGCCGGCAGCGTGAGCGTGCGCTCGCGCCACGTCGCGCGCGACCAGCCCACGAGCGCCAGCGCCGCGGCGATCACTCCAACGTCGGGCGCGTGTTCGCGACCGTCGAACGTCCACGCACGCCGCAGCACGCCGGAGGTGATGTCGAAACGCCCCTCGGAGATCTCGTGACAGGTGGCCGCGTAATCGAGCAGGCCGGCCGTCTCCTCGTCCACCGCCACCGGCCGCCCTTCGGCGTGGTTGATCGCGTGGACGATGTTGTCCGTGCGATAGCGGCTGAACTTGCGCTCGATTCGCGACGCCTCCTCACGAGCGGACGCAACTGCGGCGAACGCCTCGGCGTCGTCGTCGGTGTCGACGAGCACCTCGCACGGGCTCGCCATGGCCTGGAACCGCCCGAGGCAGTAGCCCTCGAACCGCTCCAGGCCAGGCGGCGCGCTCAGAACGGCACCGCGTAGCCGATGAGCAGCGTCCCGATGCGCGTACCGAGGTGACGTCCGTCATCGGTGCCGTTGTCCCCGGCGGCGATCGCGCGGCGCAGGTTGTCGTCCCCGCCCCCGCCGCCGCTCGCCGCCTCGTCCGGCTGCGGCGGATGACCGACGAGCCACTGGTAGAGGAGCTCCGCCCGCAGCGTGAACTCGCCGCGGCTCCCGGGCACGTGGAAGCCGTACGTGCCGCCGAACGTGGTCGTGCGCAGCGGCCCCAGCCGCTCGTCCGCGGAGGCGAACTCCGGCAGCGGCGGCCCGTGCGTGAGACCGTAGACGAAGAACCAGGCCGGCGCCTGGCCATAGACCCGCACGTGCGGTTGCACCCACGACGCCACGCCGAGGACGTGCCGGAGCTTCAAGTCGAGCGTGTGCGAGCGCACACCCCAGTCGTCCCAGTAGTAGCGGTAGTTCACGTACAGGATGTCGTGGTCGAGGTGGTAGACGGAGCTGCCCAGCACGTCGTCGCGCGTTCGCGTCGCCGGACGCTTCTCGGTGACCTGCGCCACCGGGAGCTGCGTTGCCGGGTCGACGAGGCTCACGACCTTGTAGGGATCGGTGAGATAGCCCTGCTCACGCGATTCCGAGGCGGTGACGCCCAGCAGCCAGCGCCGGCTCACGACGTGCGAGAGTCCGACCAGACCGGTCGTGACCTCCTTCGGGTTGTCGCCCGGTGTGCGCGGGTCGCTGTCGGGTGCGAGTCCCATCGGTGTGCCACCGCTCGGGAATACGCGGTCGCGGTTGTAGCCGCCGCCCAGCGTCAGCGTGATCCGCCGGCCCGGCAGCTCGACCGACGACTTGAGCCCGCCCCCCAGTGACGCGTAGTCCTGCTCGCGCGAGTAGTGCGCGCTCGTCGTGACGCTGAGCATCGTGCCGAGCGGCTCGACCCAGCCCAGGTCCACCGCCGTGCGCAGGTCCTCGAACGTGTGCGTGGGCAGGATGCTCGACGACGTGGTCGTGGTGGTGGTCCTGCCCGAAGCCCCCGTCGTCGTCTGCACCTGGCTCGAGGGCAGAGCACCGGTCGGCGACGCCCCGGTGACCGCGTCCACCGCGAGGCCGAGTGATAGCGCACGGCCGTTCGCGTACAACCTCGTCACCCGGCCCATCGGCTCCACGACACGCGCGCGCGCCTGCTCGCCGTAGAGCAGTCCGGTCGCCTCCAGCTGCCAGGCCGGCGGTGCCGGGGCCTGCGCCGCCGCGGGCAGGCTGCCCGCGAGCAGCAGGCACGCGGCCGCCCCCAGCCGCTGGCGCACGTTCGCGGCGGTGGAGGCCGCGCTCAGTTGCAACCGCACCCTCCGCCCGCGGCGTCCATGCCGCCGGCCGAGCCTTCCTTGCTGAAGTAGATGTGATCGTCCGCAGCCAGTTCGTGCGGCAGCGGCACGAGGCGCATGCTCTTCTTGGCGAGCAGGTCACGATCCCAGGGGTGAACCGTGGCGCATCCGGGGAATACGATGGACGCGAGGATGAGCGCGGCGAGCCAGGTGCGTCGTCTGGATGTCATCGGGGCAGTGCCTCCGCGATCTGGGCCTCGAATTCGGGCGCGTGCCTGGCATCGAAGCCGGTGTGCGTGGCGAGCAGCTTCCCGTCGGGCGAAATGAGGAACGTGGTGGGCATGGCCTTCACCTTGTAGCGTTCCGCGGTCTGCCCGGTGGGGTCGAACGCCACCGTGAACGAGGCCGGCAGCTCGGCGAGGAACGTGGTCGCGAACTCGCGGTCCTTGTCGAGGTTCACGGCCACGATCGTGAGCCCACGGGCGCCATAGCGGCGCTGCAGGTCGTTCATCCACGGGAACGACCGGCGGCAGGGCCCGCACCACGAGGCCCAGAAGTCCACGAGCACGGTCCTGCCACGGAGCGACGCGAGCGACACGTCGCCGTCCCTCCCGGCGAGCGAGAACGCCGGCGCGGCGGGCAGCGGCTTCGCCGGCGGCTTCGCTGTCGCCGGCGCGGACACAGCGAACAGCAACAGGGCCAGAGTGATCGTCCATGGAGTCCTCACGCGTCGTCCCTCCCGGGTGGGCGTTCACGTCGATCGCGGAGTCGACCGCGCGGTCCTTGGCGTGCCGGTGCGGTCAGCGGGGTCATCGTCACCCGATACCGGGGCCCCCACGCCCGGGCCGTCGTCGCGGGTGAACCTTGCAGCTCGTGAACAGGGACGCCGCAGATTTCAATTCGCGCGCGGCGCGGCCGGGTCATCGCACCACGCGGTGCGGCCGTGCGGGCAACTCGCCGCGATCGAGCGCCCCCCGTCAGCGCACGAGCACGACCCGCGCGGACCTGACCTCGCCTCCGGCGCGGACCTGGAGGACGTACACACCGCCCGGCGCCTGCTCGCCGCCCTCGACGTGGCCGTCCCACGACACGCCGTGTTCGCCCGCGGTGAACGGGGCGTTCGCGAGCAGCGTGCGCACGTTGCGGCCGGTGACGTCGAACACGTCCGCGTGCACGGGACCCGCCGACGGCAGCACGAACCGCACCTCGCTCGTGCCGTTCGACGGATTGGGCCGCGAGGCGAGCAGCTGGAGCGAGGTGGGCAGCGCCCGCGGCGGCGGCGGCGGCGGCAGCGTGCTCACGCCGCCGATGTTCATGAGCACGGACACCGAGTTCTCGTCCGTGTTCGCCACCACCAGGTCCAGGCGCCCGTCGGCATCGAAGTCGGCGCTCACGATCGCCTGCGGCAGGGCGCCGACAGCGAAGTCGTTCCGTTCGGTGAAGTGCGAGTCGCCAGTGCCCATCACCACGGTGACCGTGTACCCGAACGCGTTCACCACCGCGGCGTCGGCATCGCCGTCGCCGTCGAAGTCGCCCATCGCCACCGCGATCGGCGTGTTGCCGGTGCGGGCTCCCTCGCGCTTGCCCGCGATGGTGCCATGGCCGCTCCCCAGCATCGTGGTCAACGTGGCCGTCGTGCGGTTCGTCACCACCAGGTCGGGATTGCCGTCGCCGTTCAGGTCACCGACGGCGACGCCGTAGGGCGCGCCGGAGGCCGTGGCCGAGGCTCTCGGCTGGAACGTGCCGTCGCCGATGCCGAGGTGGATCGACACGGTGTTGCCGAGAAAGTCGACCGTGACGAGGTCGGGGATGCCGTCCAGGTCCATGTCGGTCATCAACAGCGAGACCGGGCCGCGGCCGGTGGGGATCTTCGTGCGGTTCATGAACGTGCCGTCGCCGACGCCGCGCAGGATCGAGATGCAGTCCTCGTCGAGATCGGACACCGCCAAGTCGGGCACGCCGTCGTTGTCGAAGTCGCCGATCGCGACGCCCGTGGGTGATCGTCCGGCGAAGAACGCGGTGGGCGGGCCGAATCTTCCCAAGCCCATGCCCGGCAGTACCGAGAGCGTGTTGTCGAACGAATTCGCCACCGCCAGGTCGGGCACGCCGTCGCGGTTCAGGTCGCCGATCGCGATCGCGTGCGCTCCGCCGTCGAAGATCCGGTAGACCTTGTGCGGCTGGAACGTGCCGTCGCCGTTCCCGAGCAGCACCGAGACCGAGCTGTCGCCGAAGTCGGCGGTCGCCAGGTCGAGCTTGCCGTCGCCACTCAGGTCGGCGACGGCCACGGCGCTCGGCTCGCGACCGGTGGCGAAGTCATGGTTCACGCCGAACGAGCCGTCACCGTTGCCCAGCAGCACCGAGATGGTGTTGAAGCCCTGGTTCGCGGTGACCAGGTCCTGAACGCCGTCGCCGTTCATGTCCGCATGCCCGAGACAGGCGGGCCGCAGCCCGGCACTGTAGTCCCCGAGCTCGAGCAGCTCACCGGTCGGGCTGCCGAGCCACACGTGCACGCTGTTCGCCTGGTATTCCAACGCGGCGAGGTCCTGCAGGCCGTCGCCGTTCAGGTCGCACGCGGTGAGCGAGATCGGCATGTCCTTCGTCGGGTAGTTGGTCTCGAGGCCGAACGCGCCGTTGCCGGTGCCCGGGTACACGGAGACGTAGTTCGAGCCCTCGTTCGCGACCGCCAGGTCGGGCACCTGGTCGCCGTTCAGGTCGGCGATCGCCACCGAGAACGGGTAGAAGCCCGCCCCGCGGTCGACGCGCGACGGGAAGCCGCCGCTGCCGTCGCCAAACAACAGCGTGAGCGAGTTCGACGTGGCGTTCGCCACCGCGATGTCGAGCTTGCCGTCCGCGTTCAGGTCTCCGACCGCGAGCGCGACCGGGTCGACGCCCACGGGAAAGTCGCTCCGCGCCCCGAACGTGCCGTCGCCCACGCCGAACAGGACCGAGACCGAGTTCGCGCGCTCGTTCGCCACCACCACGTCCGGACGGCCATCGCCGTTCATGTCGGCGATGTTGACGAAGAATGGCGCCGAGGGCGTGCGGTACCCGCGCTTGGTCTTGAACGAGCCGTCGCCGAAGCCGATCAGCACCGAGATGCTGTCGGTGCTCAGGTCGCCCGCGACCACGTCCGGGATGTCATCGCCGTTCAGGTCGGCGATGGCCACGGTGATCGGGGAGTTGCCGGCGAAGAACTCGGCGCGCGGGAACATGGTGCCGTCCCCCTGCCCGAACCATACGGTGGAGGAGCCGCTGGCCTGGTTCGCGGTCACCACGTCCAGGATCCCGTCGCGGTTCAGGTCGGCGACCGCAACCGAGAACGGGCGACCGCTGGTGTCGAACGACAGGTAGTCGGCGGCGAACAGCGGCACCGCCCGCGCGGCGGGGGCGGCCCCGAGAACGAGGGCGCTGAGCGCGCAGGCGACGCTCGTGCGAACGATGCTGCTCCGTCGGTCGGCTCGGGGCATGGAGAGCTCCAGGGCAGCGCAGAGGACCCGGGCGCTGAGTCCCGGGAATTCGTGGGAAGCCTACCACCCCGGCTGGCCGCCGGGCGGCAAGTATCTCGCCCGGGCGCCCCTGCGGGCCTCAGCGTGCCGCGACCACCTCGCGCTCCGGGCCGCTCTCCAGGCCGTCCCGCGCCGCTTCCTGCACGCGCAGCACCACCAGCGTGCGATCGTCCTGCGCCTCGAGCCGGCCGAGGTGGCGCTCGACCTCGCGCAGGATGCTCTGGGCGATCGCCTCCGGGTGGAGCGCGGGCGGCAGGCTGGAGATGAACTCGACGAGCCGCTCCTCACCGTACAGCTCGCCGTCGACGTTCGTGGCCTCGCTGATGCCGTCGGTGTAGAACACCAGCACGTCGCCGGCCGCGAGGTCGAATGAGGCCTCTTCCATGGCGACCTCTTCCATGATGCCGAGGATCGTGCCGCCGCACTTGAGCCACTGGCGCTCGCCGTTGCGGCGCAGCAGCACCGGCCAGTTGTGCCCGGCGTTGCAGTACGTCATCCGCTTGCCGTCCGGGGTCACGTGCGCGAGGAAGAACGTCGCGAACTGGTGCACCGCGGTGCTGCGATACACGAGCGAGTTGACGTTGCGCAGGATCGTCGCGGGCGAGCTCACCGAGTGCGCCTGCGTGCGCAGCGCCGCCTGGAGCATGCTCGACAGCAGCGCGGCGGGCACGCCCTTGCCGGCGACGTCGGCGATCGCGACCAGGAACGAGCCGTCGGGCGCTGTGACCACGTCGTAGTAGTCGCCGCCGACCTGCCGGCTCGGCAGGTTGACCGCGTAGACCTCGCAGCGCGGCAGCGCGGGGAAGTCGTTCTTCAGGAACGTCTGCTGGATCTGGTGCGCGAGGTTCAGCTCCTCCTCGATGCGCGCGACCTTCAGTCGGTCGCGCAGGAGCAGCGCGTTCTGCAGCGACACGCCCATCTGCGAGCCGAGGTTGTTCAGGAGCGTCACGTCCTCGCTGGTGAACTCGGTGCCGGTGATCTTCTCCCCCAGCAGCACGATGCCCAACGCCTCGTTGCGCCAGCGCAGCGGCACCATCAGCTCGACGCCCAGCTTGCGCACGAGCAGCTCGCGGTCCACGCGCTTGAGGCCGTCCACCGGATCCGAGAGCCGGTAACTCGGCGACTGGGTCGAGAGCCGGGTCAGGATCGCGGCGACGCCTTCGAGCGACTCCTGCGCCAGCGGCTCGCCCGCGCCGGTGCGCGACACCGGGCCCTCCCTGGTGATGGCGACGATGTACGACGAGCGCAGCAGCAACGCCTCCGTGAGCGTGCGGATGGAACGGTTGAGCAGGTCCTCGAGGTCGATCGTGGTCTGCAGCTCGCGACCCAGCGCGCGCAGCACGTTCCGGTAGTCGGTGGGATCGCGCAGGAACATCTTGTCCAGCGAGTCCTCGAGCTTCGAGACCGCCGGCTGGAACAGCGTCAGCGCGATGATCAGCAGCACGGGCTCGACGATGCGCGCGTCGATGCCGAACGCGCCCGCCACCAGCCGGTTCACGCGCTCGACCACGGTGAGGTAGAAGCCGATCAGCAGCGCCGAGGCGAGCGCGTAGAGGATGCCGCGGCGGGCGATGAGCTTCGTGTCCAGGAACTTGTAGCGGACCATCGCGTACGCGATCGAGCCGGAACCCAACGTGAGCGCCGCGGTGGTGAGCGAGGCCTGCATCCCACGCTCGAGCGGCCGGCCGAAGATCGTCGGGATCGTGGTCGCGAACGCATAGAGCACGAGACAGCTCACGAGCCCGATCGAGATCGCGAGCAGCTGCTGGCGCACGCGCGGCGCCTGCTGGCGGCGCAGGCTGTTGATGAGCAGCGCCACGGCGCCGCCGCCGAAGAACAGGTCGACGACCGAGAACAGCGACTGGTGGACGCTCAGGAACAGCCGGCCGAGCACGGCCGTCACGTCGAGCAACGAGCGGCCGAAACCCACGCTCGCCGCGTGCGTCGTGGTCTCGGCGGGCAGGAACGACGTGACCACGACGAGCAGGAAGTGGAACGTGTGCGGCGCGTAGACGAGCAGGATGAAGTTTGGCGAGCGCACGCCGCCCGGCAGCGTGATCTGCTGCGTGAACGCGCGCTCCTCCGGGAACACGCTCGCGAGCAGGAACGCCGTGGGGAAGAACAGCTCCCAGACGTAGGCCACGTTCGTCTGCAGCCCCGCGCCCTCGCCCTTCCCCGGCACGAGCAGCGTGAGCGCCGCGAGCACGGCGCCCAACCCGCCGAAGAACAGCATCATCGACACGACGCGGTTCAGGCGCTGGTGCGGGTTCTCGCGCAGGATGACGAAGCCGAGCAGGAATACCAGCCCGCCCAGCACCAGGTTCACCGTGGCCAGCAGGTGAGAGCTGTTCGTCATCGACGTGCGTCCCGGCCTCGCGAAGGGGTGACCCCGCTGAATACGCCGGTCGAGGCGTGCGAGATGCGCGTGTGCGGGGCACGGGCGGCGCGACTGCTTGCCCGCTGACGATGACTGTCGCGGCCCAACCGCGTCGAGTCAAGCCATGGCGCGCACAGCGGTTACGCGCGGCGCCCGATGCGCTGTCTCAGCGCAGCGCGATCACCCGGAGCGTGGCCGAACCGGTCGCGTGGCGGGCGCGGACGAGGTAGATGCCTGGGGCCACACGCGAGCCGTCCGAACGCCGGCCGTCCCAGACGATCGCATGCCGGCCGAGCGGCAGCGGGCCGTGGACGAGCCGCGCCACCCGCCCGCCGGCGAGGTCGTAGACGTCCACGTCCGCGTCGCCAGCGCTCGGGAGCTCGAGCGAGAAGCGGGCGCCGGTGGTTGCCGGGGTGGCGCTCGTGAGCCGCAGCGCGAAGCGAGTGGGCGGGCCGGGCTGACCGTGGGACGCCGCCGGGAGCACGACGAACGGCGCCGAGAGCCAGGTGCCCACGACCTGGTCGCCGTGCCTCGCCACGACCTCGACGATCGCGCCGGACGTGGTGTCCGGGGGGACGAGCGCGAACTGCGTGCCCGTCAAGCTCGCCAGCGTCGTCCAGCGCATCCCGCCGTCGGCCGACCAGGCGACGTCGTAGCGATCGGTCGGCGCTGCGGGTGCGGTCCACGCGAGCTGGATGGTCTGATCGGACTCGATCTTCCGCTCGCGCAGGCCGGCGCCGAAAGCGGGCAGCGGACCGCCCTCCAGGGACGGTGGCGTGACCAGCAGCAGCGCCGCGGCGGCGAACCAGCCACCCACGTCGTACTCGCCGCTCAGCGTCACCGTGTCGCGCGGTGAAGTGCCCGAACGCGCAAGCACGTCGACGGCGTCGAGCGTCACCGTGAGCCGGCCGTCGGGCTCGCGCGCGGGCTCGACCGCCGGCACCACCGGGATGCCGTTCAGGCGCAGGCTCCCGGCGATCACGTTCGCGTTCGGCGGCGGCGCGAGCAGCATATGGATGATCGGCGTGGAAGAGATCGCGTCGAGGCGGCCGGGCTGCGGCCCCGCCGGGCTCGTGAGCAGGCCGACGTGGAGCGCGCACGGCACCGAGAGCAGAGGTACCTGCACGTCGTTGCTCTCGATCCGCACCTCGCCCGCGTAGTCGCCGTCCTTGTACTGCCGGGCATCGAAGTGCACGTGAAGCGTGTCGCTGCCGCCGGGCGGGATGCTGCCGGCGGCGGGTTCCACGCTCAGCCAGTCGTCCTGGTGCGAGAGATGCACGCGCAGGCCGGAATGCGCGTAGGGCACGTTGTAGGCCACGCGCAGCCCCACCGTGCCGGACGCGTCCTGGATGCCGATCGTGGACACGGCCGTGAGCGTCCCCAGGGTGAGGTACTGGAAGTCGAGCGCGCCGTTCGGCCACAGCTGCACCTGGAACGAGTACGGCCCGGCGCCGGAGAAGTGCACGGCGTCCTTCCATTCAACGATGAACTTGCTGCCGTCGAAGTGGGCGTACACGCGGCCCGCCCCGCGCACGGTGCGCAGGTCTAGGTCGGTCCAGAACGGCGCCACGAGGGCCCGGGGCACGCCCTCGGCGGCATTCGGCAGGTTGGTGTTGACGAGCGAGCTGTCGCGGCCCACGAACGACAGGAACCCGTTCGTGCACACGGACACGCTGTCGTACGTGTGGCCGTAGAACGAGAACGCGAACGGCAGCGCGACGCGCGTGGTGGAGTCGTCGGCGCCGCCGAAGAGCCGCGTGCCCGCCGTGGCGATCTCCTGCCAAGCGAACACCGGACCGCTCGGAGCGTCGGAGTCGATCCAGCGGTAGCCGAACGCGTCGGGGCCGCCGTCGCCGGCGGCGCCGGGTCCGGGCCCGAGCGTGCCCTTCACCTGGGCGATGCGCGCCGGAGCGGAGCTCGCCGCGAGCGGTCGCGGCGGCTGTCCGGCAGTACCCGCGACGCCCGCGGGCAGCGATCCGATCTGGCCCTGGTAGGCGGTTGCGTTCCACACGAGCGGCGCGCCGCCGGTGTTGCGCAGCAC
Source organism: Candidatus Methylomirabilota bacterium (assembly GCA_035606545.1). Classification (GTDB taxonomy): domain Bacteria; phylum Eisenbacteria; class RBG-16-71-46; order RBG-16-71-46; family RBG-16-71-46; genus JAIOPA01. The sequence continues at coordinate 8,914 of DATNFC010000275.1, read as the reverse complement.
CAGCCGCTGCTCGCGCCGGGCCGCGTCCGGCGCCAGCGCGGGCGTCGCCGCCACCGCGAGCAGCTGGCGCTTGGCATCGATCACCGGCGCCTCGCTGCCCACGCCGTGCAGCGCCACCACGGCCACCGGCTGGTCGGGGTCGTTGCTCGTGAACGACAGCGTCCCGCTCAGGTCGGCCACCTCCCCGGGAGCGAACACCACCGGCACCGTGGTCGCCTCTCCCGGCAGCAGCCGGAATCCGCCCGGCGCGACGACGAAGGCGGTGCGGTCGCAGCCGACGCGGGCGACGTCGAGCGGGTCCACGCCCACGTTCGCCACCGTGACGCCGAGCGTGTCTCGGGCGCCGGAGAAGTGCGTGCCGAAGTCGAGTGACGCGGGCGAGAACACGATGTCGGGCGCGCCGGTGACACGGAACGCCACCTTCACCGCCGTGTCGGGTGCGGCCGGGTCGTTGCTCAGGAGCCGCGCCCGCGCCGTGTATGTCGCGGTCCCGAGCCCGGCGGCGTTCATGTTCAGCCGCACGACCTGGCGCTCGCCCGGGAGCAGGAACCCCGATGCGGGCTCCACGGACAGCCACTGCCGCAACGGCACGATGCGCACGGCGAGACTGTCGCGCGCGTAGTCCTGGTTGAACGCGACCAGCAGTCCGGTCGTGCGCGTGCTGTCCTGAATGCCGACCGTGGCGTTGCTGGCGTTGCCCACCATGGTGCGGTACTGGAAGCGGATCTCGCCCGAGGGATAGAGGATGCACTGGAACGTCACCACCGAGGTGATGTCGTTGTAGCGCGGCACCGCGTCCCATGTGATCACCGAGCGCGTGCCGTCGAAGTGCACGTAGACGCGGTTCACACCCGAGCCGAAGTGCAGGTCGTCCCAGAACGCCGCGATCATGTTGCGCGCACCGGCGGTCGTGGGCAGCCCGCGGTTCGAGTACAACGGGCCGTCGTTGCCGAACTGCAGGTAGCCGTTCGTGCACACGCGCACCTGCGTGAAGCGGTGGCCGTAGAACGGGAAGCTGAACCCCAACCCGACCGGGGCCGACACGTCCTCGTCACCGGAGAGCACGATCGAGTTCGCCGGCTGGACCACGTCCACCCACTGATAGACGGGGCCGTCGGGCTCGCTCGAGTCGCTCCAGCGGTAGCCGAACCCGTCCGGTCCGCCCTCGGCCTCGGTGTGCGGCCCGCGCGGGGCGCCGTCCTCCCCCTTCAACGCGGGCTCGTCGGGCCACACCGCCTCCGCCGCGGCGAACTCCAGCGCCGGAGGCGGCGCGCTCCACTCGAGCGTGCCCTGCGACTCGTTCGCGATCTCCACGCTCTCCGAGACCACGCTCCCCGTCGTGGCCCCCGCGCTCACGTCGGACGCGCTCAGCGCGAGCCGCGGCGGATCGAGCGTGACGCCATCGACGACGTTCGAGACCGGCCCGGCGTTGCCGAATTCGTCGCGGGCGCGCAGCGCGAACCAGTAGCGCGTGCGCGACGAGAGCCCGCTCAGGTGCCAGCGCTGGCGCGTTCCGGCAAGCCCCGGCCGCGGCGTGCTCGCGAGCGCGCCGGTCTCGAAGTCGGACGGCCCGAATGCGTGCGTGGCGAAGCGCAGCTCGTAGCGCGAGGCCGCACCGGTGTCGCCGTCGTCGCCGGGCGTGGTCCATTCGAAGTCGGCCGAGTTACTGCCGGGCCGCGTCAGCCGCAGGTCGCTGATGCCGGAAGGCGGAATGCTGTCGGGGTCGGCGGAGGACAGGTCCAGGTTCAACCGGCCTCCGGAGACGCAACGGCCGGCGAGGCCGGGCAGCGGAACGGCGAACGCGAGCAGTCGGGCCTTGACCTCGGCCCCGTCCATGGCCGGAAAGCGCGCCATCAGGAACGCCACCGCGCCGGTCACGTGCGGCGCTGCCATGCTCGTGCCCGAGATCGTCTTGTAGTCGGCGCCGGGGAACGTGCTCAGGATGTCCACGCCGGGGGCCGCGAGGTCCACGGAGGTGGCGCCGTAGTTCGAGAACGACGCAAGCTGGTCGCCGTGGTCCACGGCCGCGACGCTGATGACGCAGTCGTCGGGCAGCGCACCCGGGTACTGCGGCGTGCGGTCGGTGTCGGCGCGCGAGTTGCCGGCCGCGGCCACGAACAGCCCGCCCGCGGCGCCCACCGCGGCCACCGCGTCCTCGAGCGCGCGCGAGAACAGGCCGCCGCCCCAGGAGTTGTTCGTCACCCGCACGCCCATGCGCGTGGCGTACTGGAGCGCTTCGACCGCGGCCGACGTGGGCCCGCTGCCACCCGCGCCGAGGAACTTGAGCACGACGATCTTCGCGCGCCACACCACGCCGGTGACGCCGAGACGGTTGTTGCCCACGGCGGCGATCGTACCCGCGGTGTGCGTGCCGTGGCCGTTGTCGTCGCGCGGATCGCCGTCGTGGTTCAGGAAGTCGAAGCCATGGACATCGTCGACGTAGCCGTTGTGGTCGTCGTCGGCGCCGTTGCCCGGGATCTCGCCGGGGTTGGTCCAGATGTTGGGCGCGAGGTCGGGATGGTCGTAGTCGCACCCGGTGTCGATGTCGCCGATCAGGAACGACGGGTCGCCGGTGAAGCGATCCCAGGCGCGCTCGGCGCCGATGTCGGCGCCCGCGGTGCCGCCCGTCTGCCCGGTGTTGTTGAGCCCGTATTGCTCCGGGTAGCGCGGATCGTCCGGCGTCCGGTCGATCGACCAGATGTAGTCGGGCTCCGCGTACTCGACGCGCGGATCCTGTGCGAGCCGTGCGACCGCCTCCTCGACGGCGACGCCGTCCACGCGCACCAGCTCGACGCCGATGTCGTAGCTCGCCATGAGCGTCGCCCCGAGCGGCGCCATGGCATTGGCGCGCAGGCTCGCCTTGAGGCCCGGCTTCCAGCGGACGAGGATCTGGCCGGGCACGTGATCCTGCGCCCGGGCAGCGCCGGCGAACAGCGCCAGGCCCACGACGGCGGCGAGCAGGACCCGGCTTCGGGTGGATGATGCGGCCGCGACCGCGGAGCCCGCGGGGGTGCGACGGAAGTCGATGGAGGCTCTCCTGTGGAAGGCCCGACCCGGTGGAGCGAGCATAGGGCGGCCCCGGCCGGGCGTCACGCGGAACATGGGTGATACCCCGCTGGAATACGGGGGTTTCCCGACTCGTTGCGTGACTTCAGCGCGCTCGCTGACCCGAGGTGCCGCCCGCGACAGAGAGCGGTGCGGGCTCGCGACGATAGCGGGCGACCACGCGCGTCGTGATGCCACCGCGGACGTTGAAGCGGCCCTCCACTTTCAGCCGCCTGGGCGCGAGCGCGCGCACGAGGTCGTCGAGGATCTGGTTCGTGACCTGCTCGAAGAAATGGCCCTCGTTGCGGAACGACCAGATGTAGAGCTTGAGCGACTTCAACTCCACGCACAGCCGGTCGGGCACGTAGCGGATGACGATGGTGCCGAAGTCCGGCTGGCCCGTCACCGGGCACAGCGCGGTGTATTCGGGACAGACGTGGCGTATCCAGTAATCGCGCTCGGGCGCCGGGTTCGCAAACGTCTCGAGCGTGCGGCTGGGCTGGCTGGGCATGGTTCGTTCCTCTCCGGGTGCACACTTTCCGGCGCGGCACCGGTCCCGGTCAAACCTGGCCCTGTGCTAATGTCCGTGCCCCGATGAAACGCGTTTTCCTCGAGACCTACGGCTGCCAGATGAACGTGGCCGACTCCGAAGTCATGGCCGGCGTCCTCGAACGCGCGGGGATGGAGCTCGTCCAGAAGCCGGACGACGCCGACGCGGTCATCTTGAACACCTGCGCCATCCGCGAGCACGCCGAGCAGCGCGTGCTGGGCCGGCTCGGCGAGTTCGCACATTTGAAGCTCAAGAACCCGGACCTGATCGTGGGCGTGGCCGGCTGCATGGCGCAGCACCTGAGAAAGCGCCTGCTGGACCAGAAGCGGGTCCTCGACCTGGTCGTGGGGCCCGACGGCTACCGGAACCTTCCCGACCTGCTGCGGCGCGCGGCGAACGTGCCCACGGCGGAGATCCGCCTGGACCGCGACGAGACCTACGGCGACCTGGAGCCGAAGCGCGGCCACGGCGTGCGCGCGTGGGTCACGGTGCAGCGCGGCTGCGACAAGTTCTGCAGCTACTGCGTCGTCCCCTACACGCGTGGACGCGAGCGCAGCCTGCCGCTGCACGAACTGCTGGCCCAGGTGACGACCGCGGCGGCGCAGGGCTTCAAGGAGATCGTGTTCCTCGGCCAGACCGTGAACTCGTACCACGACGGCACGCACGACTTCGCCGACCTGCTGCGCGCGGCCGATCGCGTCGCGGGCGTGCTGCGCATCCGCTTCACCTCCCCTCACCCGAGCGACATGAGCGAGCGCGTGATCGACGCCATCGCCGAGTGCGAGCGCGTCATGCCGCACGTCCACCTGCCGCTCCAGAGCGGCTCGGACCGCATGCTCGAGGCGATGCAGCGGAGCTACTCGCTCGAGCGCTACGAGCAAGTGCTGGCGCGCATCCGCGAGCGCATCCCGGGCGTGGCGGTGAGCACCGACATCATCGTCGGCTTCCCCGGCGAGACCGCGGACGACTTCCTGATGACGCGGGAGTTCATGCGCCGCGCCCGGTTCGACAGCGCGTTCCTGTTCAAGTACTCGGCCCGCCCCGACACGCGCTCGTACCGCATGCCGGAGACCGTGGACGAGGAGGAGAAGGGCCGCCGGCTCCAGGCGCTGATCGACCAGCAGCACCAGATCTCGGGCGAGATCCACGACGGCTGGATCGGCCGCGACGTGGAAGTGCTGGTGGACGGGCCGTCGTGGAAGGGACGTGGCGCGGAGCGCCAGCTCCACGGCAAATCGCGCGAGTTCAAGACGGTCGTGTGGGCGGACGACGGCGCCATCGCGGGCACGCTGCGCCGCGTGCGCGTCGTGGGCGCGACGCCGGTCACGCTGCTCGGCGAGGCCATCGACGCCCCGCGGCCCGAGCCACTGGTGTCGATCGCCGGCTAGTTCCGCCGCGGAGCCTCGCTCGGCGACGACGGATCGAGTCCCGACGCGCCGGAGGTCTGCACCTGCCACGCCATGAGCCCGGCGCCGATCACGCCGGCCTGCTCCCCGAGCGCGGCGGGCACGAGCTGCAGCCGCTCGCGGTGCGAGGCGAGCGTGTAACGCTCGAGTGCTGTTCGCAGCGGCCCGAACAGCTTCTCCCCCGCCTGTGCCACGCCGCCGCCAAGCACGATCACGTCGGGGTTCAGCACCTGCGTCGCCGCCCCGAGGATGCGCGCGAGGTGATCGATCATGCGCGCGATCACTTCGGCGGCAACGGCCTCGCGCGATTCGAACACGTCCCGCGCGCTCTCGACGTCGAGACCCGCCTCGCGTGCGCGCGCGATGAGCCCGGAGCCGCTCGCCATGGGTTCGGCGCAGCCCACGACCCCGCAGCGGCACGGCGGGCCTTGGCTCCCCACCGGCACGTGGCCGATCTCGCCGGCGCCGCCGAACGCGCCCTGCACGATGCGTCCGTCGACGACCAACCCCGAGCCCACGCCGGTCCCGACCGTGACCGTGAGCGAGACGCGCGCGCCCTTCGCCGCCCCACACTCGTGCTCGGCGAGTGCGGCGCAGTTGGCGTCGTTGTCGATCACGACGCGGCGCTCGAACAGCTTCTCGAGCCGGTCGCGCATCGGGAAGTCGGGCGAAAGGCGCACGTTCGGCGTGCGGTCGACGATGATCCCGCTCGCGGGGTGGATGACGCCGGGCGAGCCGAACCCGACGACGTCGGGGCTGTCGCGCACGTCCAGCTGTCGTCCGGCCTCGGCGATGGCTGCGAACAACGGCGCCTCGCCGTCGCCGGCGCTCGAGGGCACTCGCACGAAGCGCTCGACGCGACCGCCTGCGGCGATGCGGGCAGCCTTCAACTCCGTGCCACCGAGATCGAACGCGACCAGGCTGGAGTGCGACATGTCGTCCACGCTAGCGGCAGCGCTCACGGGGACGCAACCCGCGCGAGCCGATGCTAGAGTCACGCGCCATGTCCCACGCCCGGATCGCGCGGACGCTCGCGACGCTGCTCGTGCTTGGGGCGTGCATGCTCGCGCGGCCGCTCGCGGGCGCGCCGGAGGCGACACGCGTGCGCGCCCCGGGCCTGTCGCAGCCGGCCAGCGTGATCACCGATCGCTGGGGCGTCCCGCACGTTCGCGCCGCGAACCTCGACGACCTCTACTACGCCTGGGGCTGGGTGAGCGCGCGCGACCGGCTGTGGCAGATGGTGTGGACACGCACGGCCGGCGACGGGCAGACGCACCGCTGGCTGGGGAACGATGCGCTGCGCGCGGACGCGGGCGCCCAGCTCTTTCGACTGCGCGAGCGCGCGCACGCCCTGTGGGAACACGACAAGGCCGACCCGGCGGTGCGTGCCGCGCTCGAGCGCTACTCGGCGGGCGTCAATGCCTTGCTCGCGAGCTGTCGCGCGGGCGAACGTGCGTGGCCGGACGAGCTGCGACGACTGAAGCTGAAGCCAGAAGACTGGCGACCCGAAGACTGCTACGTCGTGCTGCTGGGCTTCGGCATCACGCTCGACCTCGATCTTCCGGAGCTCGGCGAGGCGCGAGCGGTCGCGAATGGCGGCGCCGGCTGGGCGGCGAACCGCCGGCGCTACGAGGATCGCTGGATCTACGACAGCATCCCGGACAGCGCGGCCGTGCGGATGTGGCCGTGGCCCGCCACCGGTGATGCCGGAGCGCCCTCGGGCGGCGCACGACTGCCCGAGGCGGTGCTGGCCGCGGGCGAGCGCGTGCTCGAGGTGTTCGCGGCGCGCGACGCAGACGGTGGCAACCATGCGAGCGACGAGTTCGTGGTCGGCGCCGGGCGCTCGGCGAGCGGCAAGCCCATCCTCGCGAACGATCCGCATCTGGGATTGGCAACGCCCGGTCCCATCTACGTGCTGCACGTCTCGGTGCCGGGCGTGGTGGACGCCGTGGGCGGCGGTGCGGCCGGACTGCCGGCGGTCGTCGTGGGCCGCAACCCGCGCGCGGCCTGGGGCGTGACCGCGCTTTCCGCCGACGTGGTGGACGTCTACGCCGACACGCTCTCCGCGAACGGCGATCGCGTGCGCACGCACGGGGCGGACGGCCGCGCGGGCTGGGCCCCGGTGCGCTCCTACCCGTTCGACCTCCACTTCAACGTCCTGGGCCTTCAGCTGCCGATCCCGCCGTGGCTCCAGCAGCGGCGCTACACGCCGCACGGGCCGGTGCTGGTGTGGGAGCCGAAGCAACGGCTGGCGCTGGCGGCGCGCTGGGCGGCGATGGAGGACGACCGGATCACGCTGCGGCGCATGCTCGGTGTCGAGCGCTCGAACAGCGCGGCGGAGATCTGCGAGCGCTTCGCCTCGATCGTGACGCCGTGTTTCAACGTCGTCGCCGCCGACGTGGACGGCGACGCGCGCTACCGGAGCGTGGGGCTCCTGCCCGTGCGTGCGCACGAGCCCGGGCTGGGACCGGTGCCCTCGGACGGGCGCTACGAGTGGACCGGGTTCGTGCCCACCGACTCGATGCCGCAGTGGCGCGTGCCCCGCTCAGGCTTCGTCGTCAACGGCAACAACCGCCCGGTGGGCCCGCACTACCCCTACGCGCTGCCCCGTTTCGACTGGCCGCACGATCGTGCGCGCCGGATCGCGCAACGGCTCGCGGGCGACCGCAGCATGACGGTCGAGGACGCGGCGAGCGTGCAGAACGACGTGGTCTCGCTCGCCGCCGGGCGGAACCTTGGGCCCCTGCTCGCGTGCGCCGACTCGCTGCGGACAACGTTGGGGCCTCGCGCGCAGGCGGCGTGCGACACGCTGCGCGCCTGGGACCTGCGCGCGGTGCGCTCGAAGGTGGCGCCGACGCTCTACCGCGCCTGGTTCGGCGCCTACCAGCGCCGCTCGCAGGTGGAGGGCCTGCCGGGCCTGGCGTTGGCCGCGCTCACGTCGCGCGCGCCGGGGACGCTGCGGGCACCCGGGAAGCAGGGCGGGTCCGAGACGCCGGCCGCCGCCGCGACTGAGGCGCTCGAGATGGCGCTCGACACGCTGGAGGCGAAGCTGGGGCCCGACCTCGCGACGTGGCGCTACGGGCGCGCGCACATGGCGCGCTTCCGGCACGCGCTCTCGGCGCTGGACTCACGCGCGCGCTGGGAACCACCGCTCACGCCCGAGGACGGCGACAATGCCTCGCCGTGCGTGGGGCCGTCGCGGTTGCCGTTCAACCTCGAGGTCGTGCACGGGCCGGCGTTCCGCCACGTCGTGGACCTGGCGCGGCCCAACGTCTCCTACGGCGTCGTGCCGCCGTGGAACAGCGCCGCGTTCCCGCCGCGAGGCGACATGGACCTGCGCCGGCGCTGGGCCGATCACAGCTACGTGCCGCTGCATCTCGACCCGCAACGCATCGACGAGGTCGCGATCGACCGCGTGACGCTGGCGCCGCGCTGAACCGCGAGCGCGCCGGGTCACTGACGGAGGTTCTGAAGTGCTCGTCGAGCGAAGGCCCTACAAGTTTGGCGCGCGCCGATGCGGGAGTTACGTTCGCGGCAGATGGATCACGTGCCAAGCACCGTCGAATCGACGCCGGCCATGAGCGAGGGCGATGTCGTCGCGGCCCGGTTCGTGTATCACGACCGCTCGGGCCCGGCGACCGTGAACGTGCGGCAACACGGGCGCCAGGACCGCCTCCACCGCGCCGCCAAGGCCTGGGCCGGCTGCTGGGGCGCCGCAATCGTCGCCGTGTTCCTGCCCGTGCTCCACTTCTTCCTCGTCCCGGCGCTCCTCGTCAGCGGGCCGCTCTACGCGATGGTCATGATGCGCGAGCGGGTCACCGTGCTGGGCGCCGACGGCGACTGCCCGGCGTGCGGCGCGGCGCAGCATCCGCGGCTCAAGGCCGGCGCGAGCGAGCGCATGGAGTTCCGCTGC